>DAAK01000103.1 GCA_001701075.1 Bacteroidales bacterium GP3
TCCGGCTCAAGACGGTTGGCAAACATCTGACGATAATTGACAACTTTGGGATTCATCACCATGACAGGCATTGTAATACCACGACGGCGAAGATCAATACCCTCATCCAGGACAGCCACCGCAAGATAAGCGGCTCCGGAATCTTGCATCGTGCGGGCTATCTCGTAGCTTCCTGCTCCATAACCGGAGGCTTTGACCATAGCCACAAGTCCTGTCCCGGCCGGCAGTTTGGAACGGAAGTAGTTATAATTCCTTACCACTGCGTCAAGGTTCACCTCAAGCACAGTCTCATGTGTGCGAGCCTCAAGAAGTTGGGAAATTCTGCCAAATTCAAATTCAGGAGCCCCTTTAAGAAGGATTGTCTCATTGCAGAAATCAGAAGTGCTCAATGAGGCGAGGAGCTGATCGGTAGTATCGAAAAAGGCGGATTCCTCAACTACAGCAGCGAGTTTCTCTGCTCCCTTTTTCAATCCACGGCCAACGCCGATAAGTCTTTTTACTCCCGACACTTTAAGCATTTCCGCCATAGATGCTATCGCATCTTCAGTCGATTCTGCCTCATGCAGAAGATCGCTCACTATAAGGGTTTCCTTGCTCCCCGGAGCAAGGCGACGCTTCATGAAGTCGAGTGCTGGCGCGAGCGATGACTGATCGGAAGTATAGGAATCATGTATCACGAGACAGTCATTGACACCTTCACTGACATTAAGACGTGTGCCAATGCGATGAAGAGACTTAAGCGACTTGCCGATTTCATCCGTGGTGAGACCTAAACTTTTGGCTACCGCAATTGCATGGCCCGCATTCTCAATCTCCCAATCCTTGATTTCCTTATCCCAGAATTTTTCACCGAATGGAGATGAAGGAATCTCAGACATATGCCATCCTATGAGCTCTTTCCCTCCACACTGACGCAATACCTCTGCCTCTACTTCAGAATCATCGGCACAATATATCACCTTTTTGACAGAGTCTCCAGATGCAAGCGACACCTTCTCACGTATTTTCTCCTCTCTTGAAGAAAATCCCTGTGCATGTGCATCTCCCACATTGGTAATCACTACAGTATCTGGAGATATGCAATCGGCTATCGAGGCCATCTCGCCTACTTTTGAAATACCCGCCTCTATCAATGCTATGTCACTGCCAGGGCGTATCCCCCACATGCTGAGGGGAACGCCTATCTGAGAATTATAGCTACGCGGTGAGCGGCTGACATTAAGAGACGGAGACAATATCTGGAAAAGCCATTCCTTGAGTGTTGTCTTTCCCCTTGATCCAGTTATAGCTATGATGGTAGAGGCATTGTCGCGTCCGAGAGCACCTACTTTCTGAAGTGCCTTCAGAGTATCAGGAACTATAATCCAAGAAGCATCCGGCATTTCCGATGCCGATGATGGCATTTCGCTGACGACAAAACTGCGCACACCGCGGGAATATAATTCTGAGATATAGCGATGTCCATCATTGCTCGGGCCACAAAGGGCAAAAAAAAGCGACTTCGCGGCGTCAGTAAGGCTCCGCGAGTCGGTAAGAAGAAGTTCTATTTCCCGATTCTCGCCCTTTAGTGAGGTGTTAAGAATCGAGGCTATTTCATTGAGATTGGTTTTCATTCTCTCTATTTCATCAATAAAGACGCACCGAAAATAATTATGATGAGGATGGGAGTGACCCATTTAAGAATAAACATCACGGGAGCGGCAAATCGGTTGCGCAATGTGCCGTCGTTCGTAAGTTGGTCTTTCATAAGTCCCTTAGGAGCAAACCATCCGAGGTAGATGCACATGATAAGTGCGCCAAGCGGCATAAGGATATTGGCGGTCAAGGCATCGCATGCCCCAAAGATAGTATATCCAAATATCGTCCAGTCGGACAATACACCGTTGCTCAAAGAAGAGAGGGCGCTCAGCAAAAGAAGAGGCACCATCACCAAGCACGTAGCTGGGAAACGTTTCAACTTAAAGTGTCCGATGAAATATGCTATCGACACCTCAGCTATCGATATGCTGCTGGTAAGCGCTGCAACCGAAAGAAGGATGAAGAAGAGCGTTGACCATAGTTGCGGACACCACATCTTGTTAAATATCTCTGGAAATGTCACGAATACAAGAGCAGACCCTCCAAAAGACTCGCCTTCCAAGCCAAACGACATGACTCCCGGGAAAATAATCATTCCGACAAGTATCGCCACCGACATATCAAGGATCGAGACGGTGAAAGCAGTCTTGGTCAGATTAGTGTCTTTCTTGAAATAACTGCCATACGTAATCAGCGTTCCCATTCCAAGGCTTAGCGAGAAAAAGGCCTGCCCAAGAGCGCTGATACATACATCCGGTGTGATCTTTGAAAAATCGGGATGGAAGAAATATGCAAGTCCCTCCGATGCCTTCGGCAGCGTCATCGCTGTCACACAAAGGATTATCAATATGAGGAAGAGAACCGGCATCAATATGTTGCTGACTCTCTCGATGCCCTTCTGAATTCCCATACAAAGCACTGCCCCGCATATGATGATCGTGATCCAAGTCCATATCATCGGAGGCCAAACTCCAGCCACATACTGCTGCATCCTATCAGCAAACTGAAGGTTGCTTCCTTCCTCAACGCCGGGAAGCGGAGTGAAGAGTTCTCCACTTATTGACTGATATAGGTATTCGAGAGTCCAACCAGACACCACCATATAGAATGTGAGGATAAGGTAGGAGCATACAATTCCGAAAAATCCGGATATCCACCATGGCGTTCCCGGGCTGAGCTTGCGATAGCTGTTGATGGCATCGCTCCTTCCTGCGCGTCCTATGGAAAACTCCCCTAACATCACAGGAATACCAAAAAAGATCACACAGATCACATAGACAAGCAGGAACGCTGCGCCTCCGTTGGCTTGTGTCTCTGCCGGAAAACGCCAGACATTTCCCAATCCTACTGCACTGCCGACAGTTGCAGCTATAATTCCAACCTTGCTGCTGAATTCTGAATTATTTGCCATATCTTAAATCAACTTTGGCGAGCGTAAGTTGAAGTTTTTAGGTTTATGTTTAAAAGTTTAGGGGTGCCCCCAGATGGAAGCACCCTTTAATTTCTTTTATTCTACTGGATCTGCCAGTGTGGCATCTGGCACTGGTTGTGGCACGTCGCCGGTAGCAGCCTCAAGTTTCTTCATCTGTGAGAAGATGAATGCTGCTGAAAGGAGACAGAGAGAGATGAGGATAACCCAGATGGTCCATACCGGTATCTTACCCCATAGGAGCATAGGAATCGACACAAGGTAGTTGCCGACTGCAGTTGCTGCAAACCATCCACCCATCATAGCGCCCTTCAACTTCGGAGGAGCAACCTTGCTGACAAAGGATATTCCCATAGGAGAAAGAAGGAGCTCTGCAAATGTAAGAAGAAGGTAGGTAGAGATCAGCCAGTTGGTAGAAACCTCTCCGTTTGTGCCAACAAGGGTAAGCGAACCGAATACCATAACGAGATATGCGATACCAGCCACTACCATACCATATCCAATCTTGCGTGGAGCAGAAGGCTCTTTGCCTTTCTTATTCAGCCAGCCAAACAAAGCGAGGGAGAACGGAGTCAACGCGACTACGAAGAATGGGTTAAACTGCTGGTAAGCTGCCGGGTCGATGTTTGTAAGAGTTGCCGGCATCACGCTTGTATATATCCAGATAACTATGCCTGCACATGCAGCAAGAATTATTCCGCTGACAATCTTGCCTTGGCTTGACTTTGACTGGAATACGCTAAATAGAGCATATACACCAGCTGCGATAGCTGCAAGGGCACCAAGGTTGAATCCAATGCGGGTCCAAGAAGAGGACTCGGATGAAGTACAGCTCTTTGCAAACTCAGTGAGCGTCTGGCCATTCTGGTGGAATACCATCCAGAAGAAGATAACCACTGCAAACACGAGGAAGAGAGCCACAACGCGCTGCTTTGTCTGCTCGGGAGTAAGCTCTGGTTCGTTGCTTACGACAGCAGCCTTATTTCCGTCAGCCTTCTTTGGAGCATCAGTAATGATGTGCTTATAAGTCTTGCGGCCAAGAGTATAGATAAGGAAGCTGACAATAAGAGATGCACATGCAAGAGAGAAAGCATAGGTGCAACCGGTAGAGAAAGCTGAGATATATCCGTCGGCAAACTCTGTGAGTGTTGCGAAATGTGCTGTGCAACCATCAGCAAATGTCTGAAGATAACCAGAAAGCCAAGCAGCAAGATCACCACCCTGCTCCATTCCGTTCTTGACAGCAAAGTCTGTCATGCTCTTCAAAGTTTCGGAATCGGTAGGCATATCGGTGAAGCCTTTGGTGTCAAGACACCAGTTGCTGACCGTGGCAGCCATTGCATTGTTGGTAAGGAAACCTGCTTTAGTAAGAGCCAAGTTCTTCAAGGCAATGGCAGAACCCGGAGCAAACATTGAGCCAAGGTTGATAGCCATATAGAAGAGGGAGAAAGCGGCATCGCGGCGGTCGCTATATTTTGCCTCGTTGTAGAGGTCGCCAACCATCACTTGAAGGTTTCCTTTGAAAAGTCCGGTACCGGTGGCAATCAGCAGCAACGCTGCAAGAAGGATCATGAAAGAAGTGTTGGAACGAACCGGTGTAGGAGCTGACATGAGAGCGTATCCTACAAACATTACGGCTATACCCGCCAATACGCATTTATTAAAGCTCCAGCGGTCGGCAAGCCATCCGCCTAATACGGGCATGAAATACACAAGGGCCAAGAAGATGGAGAAAATCTGGCCGGTCCAGGTGGCATCGAAGCCGAATTTTGC
>DAAK01000190.1 GCA_001701075.1 Bacteroidales bacterium GP3
GCAAGCTGACCCCATACAAGAGCTTCCAGACTCATGGTGAAGACAGTGGCGAGCAACGCTATTGCAGTGGAGACATCCTTTACAATCTCAACCACGACAATCTGCCGCCCATATCCGAGAGTCATCATGAAATTGCTATAGAGTGAGACGAAAACCGTTCCTATTCCGCGGATACAGAGTATCTGAAAGAGAGGGACCGCCACATCCCATTTGGTCCCGAAAAGGAAATGGAAGATGCTGCCGCCACAAGCCGCTACAATCGTCAAGCCTGGGAGTGCAAGAAGCGCCGAAAACCTATCGATACGCTGCATGTAGCGGTGGAAAGTAGCTATATCATCCTGCACTTTAGCAAGAAGCGGCACAAAAGAGGAAGTAAATATCTGGGATAGCGATGCGCTGCCCATCTTGCTCCATTTATCGGCTTGAGTATAGCTGCCAAGTTGAGACAAGGAATACCATTTGCCTATGACAAACTGGTAGACATTCAGGAATATTGTGTTGAAAAACTGGGTGGTGAAGACGCTCAGCCCTATGTTGCGAATATCGCGAAGCGAACGCCGGGAGAATACTGCCCGTGGCGTCCAATGCCCGGTCATCCATAGCCAACCGCTTTTTAAGGCGGCCAATGCCACTGATTGCCACACTATTGCCCATGCTCCAAAACCTGCTATAGCAAGTGCAATCCCAAGACAAGCAGATACCGACAGTGCGAAGAGGTCAGCAATTGCAATCTGCTTCACATCCATGCGCTTCATCAGGCGATTGGTCTGCACTATCCCGAGTCCGGTGAGCACAAAAGTCAGAAACATCACGCGGCTCATCGACGTGAGAGGGGGAGCATCGAAGAAATCCGCAATCGCAGGCGCACAAAAATAAAGAATTGCGTAGACTGCTACGCTCACGCCAAGATTAAACCAGAAGACAGTGCTATAATCATCATCATCCGGTTCTTTTTTCTGCAACAGGGCTGAGCCAAAACCTGAGTCTACGAAAAGGATTGCAAAAGCTTGAAATACTCCAAGCACTCCTACAAGGCCAAAGTCTTCCTTGCTCAACAGATTTGCAAGCACTATCCCACTGAGGCCATAAAGCACCTGAGTGGAAATGCGGTCAACCGTATTCCACTTCAACGTCTTTGCCGTACGGTTTTTTAACTCACTCATTCAAGCGGAAACAGTTTTCCTCCTCCCTTTTTATCAATCTTCGGAGCACCTTTATAGTAGATCTTTGTATTGCCAATTCCCATGACTTTAAGCTTCTCTACGGCCCAGCATCCGATAGATCCAACCCCAAGTATCTTGCATGTCACATTTGTAGCCTCAAGCCTGTCTGCCTGGATAGTGCCGTTGCCTACCATAGAAAAGTTTGCTTGCTGACAATGACCGGATAAGGAGATTGTCCCATTACCCGACTTGATAGCTGCTCCTATTTTGGTGGCACGCATATTCTCTGCATTGATAGCCCCATTTCCCATCACCGAAAGATCAAGCTTGCTGCCCGGGGCAACAGATTGGAGTGTTAATGTAGATTCAGACGCAAGCGCAGCTGACTCAAGAAAATCTGAATACACATAAAGAGTCGGAAGCTCCGGATCACCCACATACATTGTTTCTACTTGTATGCGAAGCTTGCCCCCTTTATCTGTGATGATAAAAGCCTTGGCGTATTTCTGGTCACCCTCATACGTCACTCTACTGGGACTTCCATCCCCACCGATATAGACGACATTGACATCATCGTCTACGCTGATTTTATTGAATTGCTCCACTGGCAATTTAAACTGTTTGGCATTCATCTGCAGGCAACCCATCAGAAGAGCCATAATCATTAGAATAAAATGTTTATTTTTCATAGTCGTCATAATAGTTTATTAAAAAAGCGTTGTTCTATCTCTAATAACAAATTTTCGAGTTCTTCTTCCTTCTCAGCACGTAAAAGTCTGATTCGCGTCTCCCTGAAATCAGGAATTCCCTTCAAAAGTGGAGTTGCGGCAAGATGGCGACGCACATGAAGAATCCCTCTATATTCATCTATCCGGTCGATAGATTCACGAATCTGGCGGCGCAGTAACGCGAACTTCTCTTCATTCGTAATCTCAGGCAAGACTCCTGTTGCCAGATATTCCTTGACCTCACGGAAAATCCATGGAGCTCCGAAACTTGCCCGACCGATCATCACTCCATCCACTCCATATGTGTCAAAGGCATTCTTTGCTTGCTCTGCTGTCTTGATGTCACCGTTCCCAATGATTGGAATCTCAATACGAGGATCAGCTTTCACTTCCCCTATGAGAGTCCAATCAGCATCCCCAGTATACATCTGCGAGCGTGTCCGTCCGTGAATAGTCAATGCTTTGATACCACAATCCTGAAGACGTGGCGCAAGGTCTGTAATAATCTTGTTGTTGCAATCCCATCCCAAACGGGTCTTGACTGTCACCGGAATACTTACAGCCTCTACTACGGCTTTTGTGATGGCGAGCATCTTCTCTGGGTTGCGAAGCATACCGGCTCCGGCTCCCTTGGCAGCCACTTTCTTCACAGGGCAGCCGAAATTGATATCAAGGATATCTGGATTGGCTTGCTCTACTATCTTAGCTGCCTCAACCATTGCTTCAGGTTCGCGGCCATAAATCTGGATTGCGACAGGACGCTCGCGATCATCTATCGTCAGCTTGCGAGTAGTCGAATTTATGTTGCGCACGAGTGCCTCCGCCGACACAAATTCAGTGTAGACCATTGCTGCCCCCTGTTCGCGACATATAAGCCGGAAAGAAGGATCGGTGACATCCTCCATCGGAGCAAGCATCACAGGGAACTCACCAAGATTTATCTTATCTATGCATAATTCATAATTCATAATGAATAGTTTTAATTCAATTCATAATTCATCAAGCATAATACATAATTAAATGGTCTTAAGGAATAAATTATGAATTATGCATTGTGCATTATGCATTAAAGTAAAGTCAATCGCGAGCAGCGGGAGGGTACGAGCAGTTCAGCCACTTCCCTGAGCTCATCGGCTGTGACGGCGCGGATTCGCTCTGCTGTATGCGATATGTCGTAGATGGCATCGCGGAAGAGCAGGCTTTTTCCCATATTGATGGCCATATTCTCTCGATTGTCCGAACTGACGAGAAGCTGACCGCAATATTGCTTCTTTATTTTGTCGAGCATGCGCTCTGTCATTGAGGTCTGAGCAAGCCGATCAAGCTCCCTTTTTACAATCGACAGACATTTCTTCACATTGCTTTTGTCGCATCCGATATAGACCGACCAAAGGCCAGCGTCACTGAATAAAGAATTGAAACTGTCTACGGCATACACAAGCCCTCTTTTTTCACGAAGCTCGTTGTTGAGAAGACTGCTCATGCAGGGGCCTCCTATATAGTTGTTAAGCAAATAGAGCGCATATCGACGCGGATCGTTACGGCTGAATGTCCGAGCTCCAAATATGGTATGTGCTTGGAATCCATCGTTGTCTATCACCTCATCAAACTGAGGGAGTTCGGCAGGTATTTCTCGCGCAGGACGCCTGAAGGGGAAATTAAGGATTCCAAAATGTTTTTCTACCCTCTTGATAAGTTTCTCCGGATCATCAGGTGCCGAGATATACACCACCATATTGCCTGGCGTATAATTAAGGTCAAGAAACTGTCTGCATTCATGGCCGGTAAGGGCGCGGACACTTTCTGGAGTACCGAGAATATTGTGGGCAAGAGCATTTCCCTTGAAAATACGCTCCTCATATTCATCATAGACATTTTCTGATGGAGTGTCAAGATAAGACTTTATCTCCTCCACCACCACCTCATGCTCTGTAGCTACCTCATGCTCCGGGAACAAGGAATTTGCAATAATATCGGCAAGCAATTCTATTGCGCGGTCAGCATACCCTGCCGGTGCCGTCGTATAGATGATGGTGTTTTCCTTCGATGTGCTTGCATTAAGTTCTCCACCGATGCTCTCCATACGCGCTGAGATAGCTGAAGAGCGGCGCTTCCAGGTACCTTTGAAAATGGTATGCTCTACAAAGTGTGCAAGTCCATGGCGGTCAGACGATTCGTCTCTACTGCCGCTGCCGACTACAACTCCTATATAAGCTACCTTAGCATCCGTCTGGCACATCGCTACACGCAGGCCATTGTATAATGTATGAGTGACGTAATTCATCGCTGAGTTATATAAACATTTTGACAATGCAAAATTAGTCAAAATTTCCGATATATAAAATA
>DAAK01000013.1 GCA_001701075.1 Bacteroidales bacterium GP3
GGTTATCTCTATACCATCAAGGAAATGATGCAGATTCGCGATTTGGTGAAGAAATACGACCTTTTCCTCTTCTCAGATGAGGTTTACCGCGAGTTCTGCTATACCGGTGCTCCCTACGTGTCTGCGTTCCACCTGCCAGGAATTGAGGAAAATGTGGTGCTGATCGACTCTGTGTCGAAGAGATATAACGAGTGCGGTATCCGTATAGGTGCCCTCATCACCAAAAACAAGGAACTTCGGGCTAACGTCATGAAATTCTGTCAGGCTCGTCTCAGTCCCCCGCTCATCGGCCAGCTGATTGCTGAGGCTTCTGTGGATGCAAGTCCCGACTATATGCTCGAGGTCTACAACGAGTATGTAGCGCGACGCAATTTCCTTATCGATGGAATCAACAAGATACCGGGGTGCTATTCTCCGATACCTATGGGTGCATTCTACACAGTGGCGAGTCTCCCTGTGGATGATGCCGACAAATTCTGCGAATGGTGTCTGAAGGAATTCAGCTACGAGGGTGCCACTGTCTTTATGGCTCCCGCTTCCGGTTTCTATACTACTCCGGGCGCCGGCAAGAATGAAGTCAGAATGGCATATGTGCTAAATCGCGAAGAACTCGGCAAGGCTCTTATCGTGCTTGCTGAGGCGCTGAAAGAATACAACTCAAGACCTCGGTCTTGAGTTGTATTCTTTCAGCGTTTTCGGCGTTGTCAACGTTGAAATAGGGGCAAAAAAAAATTGATTGTCATCACGACAACCAATCT
The DNA here is from genome assembly GCA_001701075.1 of Bacteroidales bacterium GP3. Lineage (GTDB taxonomy): Bacteria > Bacteroidota > Bacteroidia > Bacteroidales > Muribaculaceae > Lepagella. The sequence continues at coordinate 759 of DAAK01000013.1, forward strand.
TCTGTTAACCTTAAAATCTAATACCATGAAAAACTCGATGCAAAATTAGTGATTATTTCAGAAAAATATGTTGTGCAACATATAAAATTTGCATAGAGTTAACACTATTTAACAAATAAGGAGCATTTGTCCATCAAATGTTAACCAATTTAACAATAAACAGGTGATTTCTGTCTTTAGGAAGGAATTGTGAAATGACGAGAAAAGACATAAGGAAAGGTACAGGTTTGGTTTTTCTGGTCGCATTAATAAGCACGATAGTGGTCTTCACTATGGCATATGTGCATCAGGGTAAAGATGAAAAGAAGCAAAGTCCGAAAGCAGTAGCCGGACTTCATTGGGAAGATAGTCTGACAAATGAAAAGTCGGACTATGCTCCGCTACATAAGATGGACACTGAGATAGAGCGTTTCATTGGGAGATGGAATATAAAAGGACTGTCACTTGCGATTACGCGCAATGACTCACTGATCTATGCCAAGGGATATGGTATGGCAGACGTGGAGAGGGATGAAAAGATGACTCCACGTAATATAATGCGAATGGCATCGGCGTCAAAGCTTGTCACTGCTATCTCAGTGATGCGGCTTGTGGAAGATGGTAAGCTGAAACTTGACTCGAAGGTGTTTGGTCCGGATGGTATTCTTAACGATACTGTCTACACGAATGCTATCAAGGACAAGCGTCTTTTCGACATTACGGTCGACAATCTGCTTCAGCATAAAGGGGGATTCGGCTTGGGGGCAGGAGATCCGATGTTTAATACAAAAGACATTATCCAGGCTAAAGGACTCGATGCTCCGCCCACCAATGAGGAACTGACGCAGATTGTGCTTGGGCGCAAGATAGCCTTCACTCCGGGTGCTGGGTTCCGCTATTCTAATTTCGGGTATATGCTCCTTTCTCTTGTCATAGAGAGGGTGACCGGGAAAAGCTATTGGGATTATGTCACAGAAGAGGTGCTTCGCCCTGCCGGATGCTACAATTTCCGTCCTGCTACCAATTATTATTCCGAAAGGAATGAAGGTGAGGTGCGCTATTATGGCCCTGATACCGTAGCAGTGGAAGAGTACAACGGAAGTGGGAGAATGGTAGAGCGAGTATATGGCGGCAGCAACGTCAACGGTCTTATGGGAGCCGGAGGCTGGTGCGCATCGGCTTCTGACTTGGCCCGTCTGGTGGCGGCCACTGATAAGTATCCGCATGTGAGGAATATCTTAAGTAATGCATCGATTGATTCATTGACGGCTTTCGCGAAAGATGACAAGGTATCGCGCGGTTGGAGTGAGATTGAGGAAAATGGCAAATGGAGACGAACCGGGACCTTGTCTTCGACTCACACGTTGATAGAGAGATTCCCAAATGGAGAGTGCTGGGTGCTGATTACCAACAGCGGTGTCTGGACAGGACATAAATTCTCACGCGATATGACCCACCTCATCAGTAATCTTCGTGCCCGTTACTCTGAAAGCTTCCCACAACGTGACCTTTGGTAGAAAATATGTTGTAAAACATATTGAATGAACCGTTTCAATCAGAACTAATAGCTTCATGTCGTAGTTATAATTATATGGGGGAATTCCCCATCTAACTAATATTTAAAGAACCATGGCTTATAAAATTGCAGAAATTGAAGGTATCGGAGATGCCTATGCTGAAAAACTCCAGGCAGTCGGAATAAAGACTACAGAAGATCTTCTTAAGGAATGTGCTACTCCCGCAGGTCGCAAAAAAGTAGCTGAAGAGACTGGCATCAGTGGCAAGCTTATTCTTAAGTGGACAAACCATGCTGATCTTTTCCGCATCAAGGGTGTGGCAGGTCAGTTTGCAGAACTTCTTGAGGCTGCAGGAGTTGACACTGTAAAGGAATTCCGTCATCGCGTAGCTGCCAACCTTCAGCCGAAGATGGTAGAGGTCAACGAGGTTAAGAATCTTTGCAACCGCGTTCCTTCCGTAAGCGAAATAGAGAAGATGATAGAGCAGGCAAAGGAACTTGAACCGATCATTACTTATTAATATTAATACTAAGGGCTACCAGGCCAAAAGATACAATCAATCATTCACCAATATTCTTGTTGGAGCGCACGGCTCGGGCGTTCCAACAAGCTGGTAACTATTATAGGGACGCACGGTTTGTGCGTCCTAATTAGCATATGAAATTACGTCTTCTTTTACTTTCTTTAATCCAACTCTCTTTCTTTTCTGCATTCCCAATAGTCTGGTTTGACGAAAACACTCCCGTCACATACTGTCTTCCTGATAACTGTGATCCTGTTGCGGTTGTCGCAGCAGGTATGTTTTCCTCAGATATTGAAGCTGTCACAGGCAAAGCTGCCCGTAATGCAGAAAAGGATAAGGCGACTATCCGTGTCTATCAACTTGATGCGGCCTCGGATGCTGAAGTCAAGGAGGCACAAGAGGTCGGGATTGACGTGAAGACACTTTCAGGTCTTACTGATGGATTTGCAATAAATGTCAAGGATGGAGTAATAAACATAGCGGGTGCCAATGGACGGGGAGCAGCATATGGACTTCTTGAAATGAGCCGTAAGGCTGGGGTATCCCCCTGGATTTGGTGGGGCGATGTGGTGCCCGCGAAGCAAGATACCCTTATCTTAGATGATGATTTTTCTGATATGCAGGGCGCATCTGTCGAGCGTCGGGGTATATTCATCTCTTTGCCGTGTCCCACTCCCCTA
>DAAK01000068.1:0-5190 GCA_001701075.1 Bacteroidales bacterium GP3
TTAGCCATAACGGCCCGGGTCGTTGCGGGTGCCGTTGAGGATGACTGCCATGTGCTTGTATTTCTTCTCTTCGTAGAGACGGTCGAGCTCGGGGAGCATGGAGCGCTCAAGAAGTTTAGCCCGAACGACAAATATGGTGCGGTCGGCATACTGGTCGATGATCTGCGCATCTGCCACCACCTCTATCGGCGGACAGTCGATGAGGATATAGTCAAACTTCTTGCGCATCTCCCCAATCAATTCCCCAAGTCGCGACGATTCGAGAAGCTCTGTCGGGTTAGGTGGCACCTTGCCAATAGGAAGAACATGCAGGTTGGGGATATCGTCGGCTGTCACTAATAGATCTTCCACATCGTTGACTGCACCGCCAAGATATGCAGACAGACCTTCCTTCTGCTTATCGAAATATTTGGAGGTGGATCCATGGCGCATGTCGCCATCTATCACCAACACGCGCCGATCCTTGAGTGCAAGAGCGGCTCCGAGGTTCATAGAGATAAACGACTTGCCACTTCCCGGATTGAAGGAAGTGATGGCTATGACATTGCATCCATCCTTATTGATGCGCGAGAACTCCACATTTGTGCGAAGCACACGGAATGCCTCGTTGATGATGTCACGGCTGCCAGACTTCACGAGAATCTCCCTCTCTCCAGAGGCAGCATCCTTATCCTCCGATAGTTTGTCGGGCAGACTATTCTCAGGGATTTCACCAAGGAGCGGAGGCGCCATGTCGGTGAGATCCTTGCGACCGCGCAACTTGGTATTGGTCATCTCCTTGACATAGGTGACACCGAATGGCAATGCAAGGCCGATAAGAAATGCTACTGCAAGTATCATGCGGCTGTCAGGAGAATCCGGCACACCGGATGCTCCCGGACGATTTACAATGCGTGTATTATAGGCTGTGAATGCCTGACTAAGCTCATTCTCCTCACGCTTTTGGAGCAGGAAGAGATAGAGCGACTCCTTGACCTTCTGCTGGCGTTCAACTGATAGGAGGTTTTTCGCCTGTTTCGGATTGGAGGCGATCTTTGACACGAGTTTCGACTCTGTGCCATGAAGTGACCTTATCTGCGCTGTGAGATTGGCAATCTCATTATCGACAGTATTGATTATCACCTGACGCTCGGCACGCAGCTGCTCGTCGAGCTGAAGCACGAGCGTGTTCTCTTCAGAAGATTTTGCCACAAGGTTGTTGCGCTGCAGCAGCTTGGTGTTGTAAGCAGTGATCAGAGAGCCAATATTGGCACTGTTGATGCCGGTGTTTGCGGGAAGAAGCGAGTCGTCGCTGCCGTTGGCAAGATAGTTGCGGATGTAGCGTGCCATCTGCAACTGATTGTTAAGCTCAAGTATCTGCTGCTGTGTCTGCTGACTCTGATTCATATACATAGAGGCTGCGGCATCTATGTCGGGAATAAGATTGGCACTCTTATACGACGATATGTCGGAATCCACGTTGCCCAGTTCACTCTCAATGACGCCCAGACGCTCGTTGATGAAATTGGATGTAGAAACTGCTATCTGATTGCGGTCGCGGATCCAGTTCTCATTATAGACCCCGATGACGCCGCTCAGATAATCGTCGGCACGCTGCACAGACTCGTCGGTGACTGCAAGGTGCACCACAGAACTCTTCTCGTCTGACATAGTGATGCTCAGGCGTCCGTTGTAGGAGTTTCTCGCGGCTTTCAGAGGTACTTTCTCAACGAGAAGTTCGTAAGATTCACCCTTTCTGTAAGCAGAAGCCGGCTGCACCACGATGCGTCCTGCAGGGGTAGCTATGGTGTCGCCGAGTGAAGCCTTGATGTCCTTGGATTCGGGCTTGCCACCGTTCAGGCTGAGATCATCAAGTATGACGGAACCTTCAGGGCTGACCTTCACCTTCAACGAAAGGCTTTCCTCAGGGGAAATGTCGGAAAACGTGAGTTTGACAGGAAGTTCTGTCCCGTAGACCACAGTCTTACGGAAACGGCCATCGTGATAGTAGTTGACGTCGAGTGCCAACCTCTTCACCACCTCCTCTGTCAAGTCTTTGGCACGGAGGTTGAGCATCTCGTTCTGCACGTTAGTATTCGACTTGAACAGTCCAAGATCCTGCATACCCTGAATGTCGGTGGAGTTTCCTTTCGAATCATCCTTGATCTGGATCTCAGCCGAACGAGACACGATCACCGGCGTGCGCAGAAGATACAGGTAGGCCCCTCCTACAAAGATGGCAACGGACAAGAGAATCCATGGCCAATGATGGAGGGTCATGAAAAATATGTCGGAAAGGGGTGGCGTAGTACTGACGTTTACCCTTTGTCTCTTTACATTTTTTGAACTGGTTATTTCTGCCATGGCATCTATTCTGATTATTTTGACAATGAAATTATAAGTGAAGCTACCGTAAGGGCCACCGAACCCAAGGAAATCCAGAACGATGGGGTGAAAGGTGAGTTTCCGTTAGGAGTTGTCTCGCGCTTCACCTTGTTGTTTGGCTCCACGTAGACAACATCACCCTGCTGCATGTAGAAGACCGGCGTCGACGCCAGTTGCTCCGCATTGAGAAGGTTGACGCGGTATGACTCATATTTGCCGTTGCCAAGGTCGCGCATCACAAGGATATTCTCCCGGACGCCATTGATGGTAAGGTCGCCAGCCATCGCTATTGCATCGATGATGGTGACATGGTCTTCGTTGATGGCGTAACGTCCCGGCGAAGCCACCTCTCCAATTATCGCAATGTTGGCATTGGCAAACTCGACAGTCACAATCGGATCCTTCACCTGATTGCTCTTCTTAAGCTCATCAGCAATCTTATTTGCAATCTGATGGCGCGAAAGACCCGCAATATGGATTTTCCCGATTACCGGGAAGTTTATATCACCCGAGGGGTCTACAGTATAGTAAGACATCTGGTTGCCACCGCCGTTGGCACCTCCACCCACTATGCCTCCCTTGGAATTTGAGGAGATCTGGTTTGACGTAGTCACGAGATTGAAGAGGGCGGAAAGAGCCGGATCCTGGGTGCTGACCACGATAGAGAGTTTATCTTCAGGCCTGACCTTTATGTCGAGGAAATTGGACGCCTCCACTACGTTTCCTGTGGCGAGCTCAGGAAAATAGGTGATGTTTTGAGGAGTGGAGCAGGAAGCGAGGGCGATTATAAAGATTAAAGATAAAAGATTAAAGATTAAATTTTTCATTTTTTTTATTTATGGTTTTTGATTTATGGTTGTTGGTTTTAGGGAAAGGGATTTAAGGGCTTTAAGGTCCTTAAAGACCGGGACTCACCGACTCACCGACTCATCGACTCACCGACTAAAGACTCAATTTAACGGTGCGAGGTTGACGGTGTTGATGGTGAGGCGGGCACAACCGAAGTAATCGAGGGCCACGACGACTTCGCTATTGACGGAATTGAGGTCGATGACCTCCCCTTCGAGTCCGGCAAGGCTACCGCGCACTATCCTGACCTTTTCCCCCGACTTGAACGGGCGGTCGGTGACAGTGACTGCAATGTCTGACTGACAGAGCATGAACTTCAGTTTGGCGATTTCTACATCCGGGACAACGGCAAGGGGTTTTGCAAGGGAGTTGACCGACGTCCCTGCCTTATTGGTCATAAAGCGGAAGATAAAGGGGAGAGTAACGATCTCTTTGCGCTGCTGTTCCGTGCATTTGATGAAGACGACACTTGGGATGACGACCTTATCGATCTTTTTCCTTTTGCCGTTTCGCCAGAGGCGGACAGTTTCCTGGACTGGCACGTAGTTTTCTATGCCCATTTTGGTAAGTTTCTCACCGACACTTTTTTCCGACCGATGGTTGACAATTGCTATGAACCATTGAGTTTTTGGCAAGCCTACGGCGTCGTCAACGCCCTCTGACGCTGCCGCTACCGGGGAGGATATTTTTGTGTCTATGACCATATTACAAACGGAAATGTGTCAGCAATTAAGCATTTTCCAAATATGTCGTAGCAATAGACTACAAAATTACATAAAAAATATCAATTTAACAATTTGGGATGTAAAAAAAAGATTAAATTTTGTTGAAAGGCTTTTAGGGGGCAGTCTTCAGTCTTCAGTCTTCGTCAGGGGTCAGGGATCAGGTGGCAGGTGTCAGGTGACAGGTGGCAGGTGGCAGGTGGCAGGTGGCAGTCTTGAGTCTTCAGAAGGGATAAAAAAAGGGACGCGATCGGAAGACCGCGCCCCTTGGGGAATCTCGCTTATTATTTTATTTAACTTCTTCGAAGTCTACGTCGGTGACGTCTTTCTCGTCAGGGTTCGGAGCCTGCTGTGCACCTGCACCTGCGCCGGCTGCACCAGCCTGCTGCTGAGCTGCGTAGATGTCCTGAGCTGCTGCCTGGAGTGCATCGCTAAGAGCCTTTTCAGCTGAGTCGATGTCCTCTACGAGCTGCTGTTTGTGAACCTCTTTCAGACGGTCGAGTGCTGCATTGACCGGAGCAAGTTTGTCGGCCGGAATCTTATCGCCAAGTTCCTTGATCTGCTTTTCAGTCTGGAAGATCATAGAGTCGGCGTGGTTGAGCTTGTCAACACGTTCCTTAGCCTTCTTGTCGGCTGCTTCGTTAGCCTTAGCCTCGTCACGCATACGGTTGATCTCAGCTTCAGTAAGACCGGAAGAAGCCTCGATACGGATTGACTGTTCCTTACCAGTAGCCTTATCCTTTGCAGTCACGTTAAGGATACCGTTGGCGTCAACCTCGAATGTAACCTCGATCTGAGGAACACCACGTGGAGCCGGAGCGATACCACCAAGGTTGAACTCACCGAGAAGCTTGTTGTCGGCTGCCATAGGACGTTCACCCTGGAGGACACGGATTGTCACTTCCGGCTGATTGTCGGCTGCAGTAGAGAATGTCTCGCTCTTACGGGTCGGGATAGTAGTGTTAGCGTCGATAAGCTTGGTCATCACGCCACCCATTGTCTCGATACCGATTGACAGAGGCACAACGTCGAGAAGAAGCACATCCTTGACATCACCGCTAAGCACGCCACCCTGGATAGCTGCACCGATTGCAACAACCTCATCAGGGTTGACTGACTTGTTGGGTTCCTTACCGAAGATCTGTTTTACCTTCTCCTGGATGGCAGGAATACGAGTAGAACCACCTACGAGGATTACTTCATTGATCTCGCTTGCAGAAAGACCTGCATCCTTAAGAGCCTGAACACAAGGAGC
>DAAK01000068.1:5222-8033 GCA_001701075.1 Bacteroidales bacterium GP3
TTAGCACGAGTAAGAGTCTTTACAAGGTGCTTCGGTCCAGAAGCAGTAGCTGTGATATAAGGAAGGTTGATTTCAGTAGAAGTAGAGCTTGAAAGTTCAACCTTAGCCTTCTCAGCAGCCTCTTTCAGACGCTGCATAGCCATAGGATCCTGACGGAGATCGACACCCTCATCTTTCTTGAACTCGTCAGCGAGCCAGTCGATGATCACGTGGTCGAAGTCATCACCACCGAGGTGGGTATCACCGTTGGTAGACTTAACCTCGAATACGCCGTCGCCAAGTTCGAGGATAGAGATATCGAATGTACCGCCACCGAGGTCGAACACTGCGATCTTCTGCTCAGTCTGACTCTTGTCGAGGCCATAAGCAAGTGCTGCTGCAGTAGGTTCGTTGACAATACGGCGAACCTTAAGACCAGCGATCTCACCGGCTTCCTTAGTAGCCTGACGCTGAGAATCGTCGAAGTAAGCAGGAACTGTGATGACTGCTTCAGTCACTTCCTGACCGAGATAGTCCTCAGCAGTCTTCTTCATCTTCTGGAGAATCATTGCTGAAATCTCCTGTGGAGTGTAGTCACGGCCATCGATATCAACCTTCGGAATATCATTCTGGCAAACTACCTTATAAGGAACACGCTTGATTTCGTCTTCAACCTGGGAGCATTTCTCTCCCATAAATCTCTTAATAGAGTAGATAGTCCTTGTAGGATTAGTGACAGCCTGACGCTTAGCAGGATCACCAACTTTTCTTTCGCCACCGTCAACAAATGCCACTACAGAAGGAGTGGTGTTACGGCCTTCGGCGTTAGGTATTACAACAGGGTCTTTACCTTCAAGTACGGCAACACAACTATTTGTGGTGCCAAGGTCAATACCAATAATCTTTCCCATGATATTTATTCTTTTTTAGATTTAGTTAATAATTTCGTTATTTCTATCTGAGGGCATCGCCGTCAAGCATCCCGGAGGAAGCATCGGACTTTTGCTCTCGTTTGATAATAAAACAAATGACGTGCTAAATGTTTCATTTTTTCAAAAAAAGTCTTGCAGATACCCATTAATTGACTATTTTTCAATATATTATTAATGTAAAATTTTATAAAAAACAGGTTAAAAATTGTGTCATTTGACGTGACAAAACTGACAAAATCAAAAAAAATAACAAAAAATAACCATTAATTAAGATATTTTTACTAATTTTGCATCCCAAGAGAACTATATCCCAATAAAAGGTACCTCCGCAAGAGGCGACAAAAGATTAAAATATGAAGAAACTACAGGAAAAGCTATCGCAATACGATGCCCCGCAGAAGGCTAAAGCTGCGGGAGTGTATCCATATTTCCGTCCTATCTCGAGTGAGCAGAACACAGAGGTTCTCATGAACGGCAAAAAGGTACTGATGTTCGGATCCAATTCCTATATGGGACTCACAAATCACCCGAAAGTGATAGAAGCTGCAGTGGGAGACCACAAAAAAATATGGTACAGGCATGGCCGGTAGCCCCTTTCTCAACGGAACGCTTGATATCCACAAAGAACTTGAGGCACGAATCGCTGACTATGTAGGGAAGGACGATGCCATCGTCTACTCAACCGGATTCGGCACAAATCTTGGAGTGGTCAGCACACTTACGGGACGCGAAGACTATGTAATCTGTGACGAGCAGGATCACGCTTCTATAGTAGAAGGACGAAGATTATCGTTCTCTACACCTCTTAAGTATAAGCACAACGACATGGAGTCGCTTGAAAATGTGCTTAAAAAGTGCAAGCCCGACAGCATCAAGCTCATCGTCACCGACAGTGTATTCTCAATGGAGGGCGACGTGGTGAAGCTTCCAGAATTGGTAGACCTGGCTAAGAAATATGATGCGAGCGTAATGGTAGACGAAGCGCACGGTATCGGCGTCTTCGGTGAAGGTGGCCGAGGAGTTGCCAACCATTTCGGACTTACCAAAGATGTGGACTTGATAATGGGCACATTCTCCAAATCATTCGCATCTCTTGGAGGATTTATAGCAACCGACAAGGAAATCACCAATTTCCTACGCCACCATTCGAGAAGCTACATCTTCACAGCCTCCATTACCCCGGCTTCGACAGCTGCAGCTCTCGCTGCGATGGACATCATGCTCAATGAGCCAGAACGCCAGCAGCATCTTTGGGACATCACAAACTATGCCCTTGAGAACTTCCGCGCAATGGGTTGCGAAATCGGGCACACCTCCACTCCTATCATCCCGCTTTTCATCCGCGACGACTACAAGACATTCAGAGTCACCCGCGATCTTCTTGATGAAGGAGTGTTCGTAAATCCAGTTGTGTCGCCGGCAGTTGCCCCACAGGATACCCTAATCCGCTACTCACTGATGGCTACTCACACAAAAGAGCAGGTGGCACGTTCGCTTGAAGCCATACAAAAGGTCTTCAAAAAGCACGAAATCATAAAGTGAGATCACTCGAATTCAAGCTTGAACATACCTGCCCCGGCACATCTGCCAGGGCAGGACTCATTACGACCGCCCATGGGGAAATAAAAACCCCTATTTTCATGCCAGTGGGCACAGTAGGGAGTGTCAAGGCCGTGCATCAGCATGAGCTTCGAGATGATATCAAGGCACAGATTATTCTCGGCAACACCTACCATCTCTATCTGAGGCCAGGGCTTGAAATACTCCGCCAAGCGGGAGGGCTGCACAAGTTCAACGGTTGGGAACTTCCGATCCTCACTGATTCGGGTGGTTTTCAAGTGTTTTCCCTGTCGGGCAATAGAAAACTAACTGAGGAAGGAGCGCATTTCAGAAGTCATAT
>DAAK01000019.1 GCA_001701075.1 Bacteroidales bacterium GP3
CAACCGTAAACTTGAAGCAAGAAAAGAAGATGCAGATGTGACTGCATTGGAAAATCAAAACAACCGTATGCAGATAGATTGGCTCGAAAAACGTCTTGCTGAGCGAGATGCAAAAATCGATGCTATCTATGCTGAACTTCGCAAGGAACAGACTATGCGAATCGACGAAATCCATCAACGACACAAAGCTGAACTTCTTCTAACAGATGCAGAAGCGCGCAAATGCCTGATTCATGGATGCCCACAACGCCAACCCCCAAGTGAATACTAAGAATAGCCCAACCATGCATTCAAAATTAGTAATCTAACACAATAATCTTTTATGAAAACATATTCAAAAATCTTTCTTATAGTGATTCTTGCTCTTTCAGCTTGCCGTAGCCATAAGACTACCGAACAAACCCATTACGTTGCAAATGACTCGTGCACCACCCAAACAAACCTTCAGCTCCATTCCATAAGTGAGATGGCAAAAACGGAATTAATTTCGGCGCATGTCTCCCAAGACCATATAGACTTTCACGACTCAATAGGAGAGATTCAGATTCAACCCAACGGACAAATGACCATTAAAGGAATCCGGTCTGCTAATATTGCACGGCAGGAAATTAAGAGACTATCGGAGATGCAAATATCCTTAAGTGATAGCCTGACCGAAGACTCAAGCATAGAATCCGGCATCTCAATCTCTTCAGATGTCAAGACAAAAACTGACACCCCAACTTCATCCTTAAATTGGAATAACATTTCATTATTCATAGCCATTTCTTTACTTCTTCTTTTGGCAATTCGATATTTTCTCAATCACAAAACTCCTCGTCGCTGAAAACGATGACAACTATACACATATGGCACAACTTGAAAAATATATACCATTCATAATCTTTTGGGAAACCGGAATAAAAGATTCTGTTCTCTCCAACCAGCAATTATTTGAAAAGGCAAAAAGCATAGGAATTGTTTCGGACTCTGACGATAGGGGAGGAGCGACGATGGCAGGCGTGACAATAGGCACATATCGCGAATATTACATCCGTAATGGGAAAGCTGCACCAACAGTCTCAGCACTGAAACAAATTTCATATTCTGAATGGCATGATATACTGAAGACGATGTTTTGGGATCGTTGGCAAGCGGATATGATTTTAGATCAGAAAGTGGCGGAAATGCTTGTGGATTGGGTCTGGACCAGTGGCGCCTATGGAATCACCATTCCACAGCGTATTCTTGGCGTAAAAATCGATGGAATCGTGGGTCCTAAGACGCTCAATGCCGTCAACACTTATAATCCCAATATACTATTCGCTAAAATCAAACAAGCTCGCTTAGCCTATATCGACCAAATCTGCCAACGTCGCCCTGCCAATACCAAATTCCGCAATGGTTGGTTACGCCGGATAAATTCTATCGACAAGCCAATTAAAAGCATGCCTTAAAAACATCCAGGTTGAGTTGACGCAATTCATAAAAATGATAAAATTAATATGAACATTTTGATAAATAGGAATTTATTCGTATCTTTGCGTCATGAACTAACCATTTATAATAAAATACCTACCTTTTATGAAAATCAATCATCTTGGAACTGCACTTGCAGGGTTGGCTCTCACTCTCTGCGGAGCAGTCACGCTCAACGCAACAATGGCTCCTGCAGCCACCCGCGCTGACGGCGAAGAAGGAGCTACAGGATCTGTTACTCTCGACAATGAACCTGTAAAAGCGACCTTCACTTTTGATCTCGGCACTGAAGGACAGAAAGCCAATATCAATTGTGAAGAAAACTTCATGGCTTCAAAAGTGACCTATGGCAGCGACCTTACTCTCGATGGTCAGGACAACAAACACCTTGATATGACATGGTTTGGCATCGTCAATGGTACTTCTGCAGCTGATGAGACAAATGCCATTCGTTTCATTCTCCAACCAAACTTCGGACTTTCTTTCACTCCGACGAAAGTGTCGTTTGAAATGACTCGATTCGGTACAGACGGTGGTTTCGTAGACGTGGCATGGGAAAATCCTGATAAGACAGTAGTAGAGCTTGATAAGGAAATTAAGCCGCAGCGTGACAATGCCACTCCAAACGTGAGCGAATGTAGCTATGAGGTGAGCGGTGCTACTCCTGGCGAGGGTGCTTGTGCACTTCTTCTCCACCTTTATAGTCTTAACCCCGGTAAGCGTGTCGGATTCCGCAATATCGTGATTGAAGGTACACTTTCAGGCACAGAGAAAGACCTTCCGATGCTCGGTTCTTTCAAGGCAAACGGCGTCGAATATAGCGTTCAGGATATTTTCGAGGCAGATGGCGAAAACTATAAAGCCACCATCGAGATTCCTTGGGACGATGAAATGATATCAGAAACTAATCCTCTTGCGGAAGTGACTCCGATTAAGGGAGAAGTAGGCGAGATCAAATACGATTTACTGCAATTAGACTGTGAGAATCCTTGGGAATGGGAATTATGCTATGTCACGATTCCTGTATCATTAGGCGAAATCAACATTGACTATGTCGCCCAGTTCGTCTATAGACCCGGCTACACAGTTACTTATTTCGACACAGATGCCAAGACGGAGATGGGGACTCAGGTGGTAGAGAAAGATACTCCTATCAAGGAATTTGCGGTTGATTACACTGCAGCAACTGCAGAAGATGGCTACAAGGTGCGCGGCTGGTATGTCGCTCCCTCCAAGGGACGTAAGGCAACTGTCGAAGACGTAGTCACAGAACCGATCAGCCTCTATGCACGTGCTTCAGAGGTTGAGACAGAGTCTACTCACAAGAAATATGAGTTCCTTCTCAACGATGCATCGTTCGACCCCGCTGATCACGAAGCGTTCAACACAGAAGACGGTTATTTCCATGATACGACCCACGGTTGGGCATTCAAGGATGGCGACGTGATCACTTTGCTGACAGGCCCGAAGGCTGCAGTTTCTATCGCACTTTGTCGCTATGGATATGGCACAAACATTAAGGTGACTGACGCAAAAGGCAACGAGGTGGCTACAGTTCCTGCCAAGTCCACTACTGAAACTGACGGAGAGGTGGTGTCATTCCAGTATGAAGGTGATCCTGGTCTCCTTACTCTCACATTCGAGGCTGAAGGAGAACTTTATATCCACTCGGTGAAGATCATGAACAATGCTGAAGTCAACTACGAGTCTGATGGCAGCTGGTATTTCGTGAAACCGGGCGATGCTCAGTCGCTTCTCGATGTAATTGAGGCTGTATGCGCAGTTAACTCTGACCGTGAGGCGGAACGTGCATTCATCTTCGTTCCAGATGGAATCTATGATCTCCGCGAGACAGTACTTACCAATCTCTCAGGCCATAATATATCTCTCATTGGCCAGAGCATGGAAAATACTATCATCCGCAATGCTCCACACTACACTACCGAAGGCATTTCTCAGACTGCTACCCTTATGAACACCGGTACAAACCTCTATATGCAAGATCTCACTATCCAGAACGCACTCGACTACTATGGCGCTCAGGAAGCTGGACTTGGTGGAGGTCGAGCTGTAGCATTCTGGGACAAGGGCATCAATACTGCTGCCAAGAATGTGACACTGCTTTCGTATCAGGATACATATTACACCAACAATGTAAATGGCGCCTACTATTGGGAAACTTCTGACATTCACGGCACAGTTGACTTCTTCTGCGGTGAAGGCACAATGTATATGACCAACTCAACCATCACAGTTGAAAAGCGTAAGCCTGACGGCTCAGGCGAATGCACTATCACAGCTCCTTCTACAAAGGCTGGTAACAAGTATGGCTATGTATTCGATAATTGTACCATTGTCAATAATGCGGCAAAATATAATTATGGCCGTGCTTGGAGCAATGAGCCACGTTGTGCTTACATTAACACTACTCTTGCCGACGACAAGCTCAACTCTGCACGTTGGTCGGCAAACGGCATGAATGTTGTTGCCAAGGAATTCGTAGAGTACAACACAATGGATGCTGAAGGGAATGTCGTTTCTCCTGAATCTCACGTTGTAAAATTCGTAAAGGGTGATAACGTCAATGAAATGGAGACTATTCTGACAGCTGAACAAGCTGCTGAGTTTACTGTTGATAAAGTGTTCCCCGACTGGGATCCAGCCTCCCTTTGTAAGCAGGTAGCTGCTCCTAAGGCATCCCTAAGCAATGGTATTATTACTTGGGATCCAGTGGAAGGAGCAACGGCATACGCTCTATTCAAGGATGGTGAGTTTGCGGCTGTTGTTGCCGATGGAGAATCCTACGCTGTTGACGATGCCGAAGCAAACTGGCAAATCCGTTCTGCCAACGCTCAGGGTGGTCTCGGAGCCTCTGCTCATGTCGATGGTTCTTCCGTGAAAGCAATTAATAGTGAGAAGGATAGCGTCTACTTCAATCTTCAGGGTTTTCGTGTAGATCAACTAGTCAATGGTCAGATCTACATCCTCAACGGAAAGAAGATCGTAAAATAAATTTCCAATATAAGTAATGTCACCCTTTAGGGGAAAGTATTCAGATTTCTTTCCCCTAAAGGGTGATGTTTTTGTATGCAGGAGAAGATATAATTGTCAATTTGTAATGTCAGTATTGTCTATGTGGAAAGTTTTTGTTAATTTTGTAGCCGTTAGCAAAAACTAAGATACTTACATCTTAAATCATACCATATCATGAAAAAACTATTTGTTGCTACGCTTCTTGCAATGGCAGGAGCGTGTCTGAATCCGATCAGTGCACAGTTCCATCAGGGGCCAGATGACTCCGCACTCCCAGGGAAAAGAGGAGTCCTCAATGTGCGCAATGCCCAGTATCCGCGACTGCTTCCCGACAATCGGATGGAATTTAAGGTAAAAGCACCCAATGCCCAGAAGGTGCAGATCGATCTTGGAAAGAAATATGATCTCGTGAAGAATGCAGAAGGGGAATGGCATGGCATAACCGAACCACTCACTCCTGGTTTCCACTACTATTTCCTCGTGATCGACGATGTTCAGGTGGCAGATCCGGCAAGTGAATCATTCTATGGATGCAGCATGCATTCAAGCGGAGTCGAAATTCCTTATCCCGATGGCGATACACGTTTTTATATCGCCGATGTGCCACATGGTGACGTAAGGATGAAACGCTACTATTCCACCACAGCTGGCGACTGGCGTCGCGCCTACATTTATTGTCCACCGGGTTACGATGCATCTAATGAGTCATATCCCGTCCTTTACCTTCAGCACGGCGGAGGAGAGGACGAAAGGGGTTGGGCTACCCAAGGACGTACCGACATCATAATGGACAATCTAATAGCTCAAGGAAAGGCAACTCCTATGATCGTAGTTATGGCTGATGGAAATACATCAGATTTCGAGAAAGAACTTCTCAACGATGTGATCCCGATGACTGAGAAGAATTTCCGTGTAAAACCTGGTCGTGAAAACCGTGCGCTGGCAGGTTTGTCGATGGGTGGCATCCAGACCCTCAATACCGGTATTCCCAATCTTGATAAGTTCGCATATTTAGGAGTCTTTAGCTCTGGTTGGTTTGCAAATCCCAATCCATTTGGAGGAATGATGGATGCCGGAAAATATTACGACATCCTCAAAGAAAACAAGGATAAATTCAATGATGAGCTAAAGGTGTTCTGGCTCTCAATGGGTGGCAAGGAAGATATCGCTTATGAGAATTGCAGGGTAATGCGCAGCAAATTCGATGAAATCGGTATCAAGTACGATTATTTCGAGACTCCCGGTGGCCACACATGGCCCGTTTGGCGTGAAAGCCTCTACCAGTTCGCTCCCCTCATCTTCAAATAATCGGCTGGTAATGCAGAGAGTTTGAAGTGTTGGTTACAAGCCCTATTTTCACCCTTTGGTGGGAAAGTTTTTTTGATTTCTTTCCCCTAAAGGGTGAAATTGTTGTGTTTTTGCTCCTATCCAAAAAATTTAATCCTGTATCGAAAAATGCGATAAGTTTTTATTATCTTTGTAATCTGAATTAAAACTAAAAACGACTGACTATGCAAGATTTTGCAGCAATAGATTTTGAAACTGCTAACGGTCGACGCTCAAGTGTATGCAGTGTCGGCATCGTCATTGTTCGGGGAGGCAAGATAGTGGATAAGTTCTACAGCCTCATTAA
>DAAK01000142.1 GCA_001701075.1 Bacteroidales bacterium GP3
AATCAGCGCAGGAGATTATTGCCATTTCTACTGGTATACGGATTTCTCCAAATGTCATTCTATAAGTTGTGTCCTTGTCAATGATTTGACCGTAATAATTACTTATGTGCCATACTCTGTTGGCGTATTTTACTGGTTTCAGGGAACTGCAGCTGTTCATGAAGAGCAAGATTAGTCCTGCTAAAAGAATAATTCTGATTTGCTTCATAATTGTAGTTGTTATTTGATTATGATGCAAAATTACCTTAGAATACATCCCCTTAGTCTTAGTTAAATCTCCTTTAGTCTTAGTTAGTCTTAGTTTGAAGGAAAATATTGAAAAAAATCATTAAATTTGCACTATGAAACGCTTGAAACTTATAATGACAATAACATTGGCTGTGACTATAGTTGCAGTTTTTGTCGCCTCGTGGAACCTTCATTCTCTTTATATCAATGAAAAGGAATCGACTATGAAGACCGTCAGGGAATGTGCTGAAAATGCCATACTACTTGAAATGATACAACGGATGCAACCGAGTGAACAAGCTGCCGAGTCATTCATAAGATTAAACTCTGTCGTGGAGATGGCCCAACAGAAAAATGGACGCATTGCCCATTCAGACACACTTCGCACCTCCCTTGAAAGTCTTTTGAGAATTGGATTGGAGTTTATGGATGGAATGGATAGATCTAATGAAAATAATCTTGACAGTATATTCAAAGCTGAACTGAACAGGCATAACCTTTTTCCACATTTCGCTAAACTTGTACCTTTTAATACTATAATGGATATAAGCGGATCTTATTGGACTGCTGATTATCGCAACAGCCCTTCCGGACCACCCTCTTATGAGATCTATGTTTCCCCAATGCCAGGGAAAATACTTTCGGGGATGTGGGGCATAATCATTCCTTTTTTCATGGTTATCATTCTGTTTTCGTTTTTAACCGTATATCTTTCCAAGACAGTGAGTCGGATGAAGACTCTCGAGCAGATGAAGGATGATTTCACACACAATATGACGCATGAATTGAAGACACCCGTAGCCGTGGCTTATTCTGCGGCAGATTCAATGCTTCGCTACTATGATCAGAGCGATGAAGCAAGGAACAAGCAGTTTATAAAGATTATAATGCAACGATTGAGTTTTCTTTCTGGGATGATAGAGAATATCCTGTCGATGAGTATGGAACGATTCAAGACCATTCAGCTAAATATGGAGTCACTGAACCTCAGAACACTTGTTGAGGATGTGGCAGCGATGATAAATCTGAAAGCTGAAAAACCAATTAATTTCATTATAGATATCCCGGAGAATCTTTATGTATTAGCTGATTCATTACATTTGAGCAATTTATTGTCTAATCTTCTTGACAATGCACTAAAATACTCTGGAGAGAAAGTAGATGTAACGATCCATGCTAATAAAGATTCTATTACGGTGGAAGACAACGGTATCGGAATAGAGAAGGGCAATCTGGCCTATATCTTCGACAAATTCTATAGAGTAGCTTCCGGTGATTGTTATGAAGTAGGAGGATATGGACTTGGACTTTTCTATGTCAAACAGATAGTAGATTTGTTCGGATGGGAAATATCGGTGAAAAGCCGAAAGGGGGAAGGATCAATATTCACAATTAAATTCAAGGGAGATGAAAAAAGACAGGATACTCTTGGTGGAAGATGACTCCACGCTTTCTTTCATAGTGGAGGATGCTCTAATACGCGAGGGTTTTGACGTGATTACAGCTTCCAACGGACAAGATGGCGTGAAAAAGTTTCAGGCTGTCAGCCCAGATGTTGTGATAGCCGACATTATGATGCCAAAGATGGATGGTTTTGAGATGGTGAGCCGGATACGTCTCTCAGCACCCGATGTACCGGTGTTGTTTCTCACTGCCCGAACAGCCCTTGAAGATGTTGTCAAGGGATTTGAAATAGGCGCTAATGATTATATACGCAAGCCTTTCCAGATTCTTGAACTTCTGGTGCGCATAAAAGCCCTTTTGAAAAGAGTCAACCGAAGTGCAGCAGAGGATACAAGACTTCCCATAGGTGATTGCTCGCTCGACTTTGCATCACAGCGACTTGCAGTAGCCAGTCACAATTTCGAGTTGTCGCATATTGAAGCTGTGATACTTGATGATCTGTTCCGGCATCCTAATGAAGTTGTGGAGGCAAGGACTCTTATGTACCGCATCTGGCATAACGATGACTATAACAATCTCAACCGCCTGCACGGTTTCATCTACAAACTCCGCAAATACCTGGCCTTCTCCACAGATCTTGAACTCCTCAACATAAGGGGCATCGGCTATAAATTAGCCAAGAAATCGACTCCTTAAAATGTCACCTATCTGTCTCGCCGGAATAACAAGTACTTCCGAATCTTCAAGGACAATCAGGTCTGGCGGCATTTCCTTTGAATACATCACACTATCGTAGTTGATCAAGATGGAATCAGCAAAAGCAAAACCGATAGTACTATCAAGATAATTCCTCAATTACTGCTACAGTTTCAGCTTGATTTTCCTCGGATGTCCCAACTTTCGCAAAACGCACGAATCCACTTTTGTCAACAACCATTGTCAGTGGAAAACCTTGCATACTGACAAGTGCTATCAGGTTCCTATATTGCTTCAAAGAATTCCGACATCTGTTTTATGCTGGTCAATTGCAGAACATCTGCCTTTTTCTCAGGATTACGCGGAGTGTTCCTGTTTTTTCT
>DAAK01000167.1 GCA_001701075.1 Bacteroidales bacterium GP3
GAGCTCGTCAAACTTGAAAATATAATTTATTTTTGTAAATTTGCACCATGAAACGAATCTTATACAATATATTGCCGACTGCCGTATTCATAATCTTTGCTTTCTGGATTCTGGCCATTAAGAACGGATTTATGCTAAGATGGTACGACGAAATGTCGCTTTTCGAGCCAGGGATGGATAGCCTTCGTCAATTCCTGCTTTATCCCGGTGGAATTTTCAGGTTTGCAGGTACATATCTCACCCAACTTCTTTTCTACCCTGCTCTGGGCGCGGGTGTCTTGATCTTGATATGGCTTCTATGTGCTTGGCTCACACAGATTTCATTTAAATTTAAAGGAATAGCCACTGCCCTTTGCTATCTGATTCCTTTCTGCCTGTTGGGTTCTATCCTTCATCTTGATGAAGGATGCCTCTCGTTCGAATCGCAAGGATACGTATTCTACAATTCTATAGGATTCGCGTTCTCAATAGGCATCTATTGCATATTCACCCTCTTTCGCCGGAATTCCTACGCACAAGCAGTCCTCACTATCATTCTCCCCCTCATTTATCCACTCGCTGGATTTTTCGCTTTGCTTCCTGCCGTGGTATGCATATTCAGCCTATGCATCGATGCTTCAAAGAGCAAGAAGCGATTACCGATAGTTTTTGCTGCCTTAAGCCTTATTCTTTGCATCATGGTTCCATTACTCTACTACCGGTATTTTCCAGGAACCACTGTCGACAATGACTTCCTTTACCTCAAAGGACTTCCTGAACTTACCACAGAAGATTACGATTGGTATCTCTGGCAACCCTTTGTCATAGCTTCAGCTATTTTTCTTGCCTTTGGCATCACAGCCTGTTTTATAGATTACAGGAATTTCAATTCATCGAAAATCATGATGGGTTGTTCGTTAGCTATGTTCTTAATCGGAATAATATGCTGTCTGAGTGCTGACGGAAAGAAAAGCGAGCAACTCCGGGCTTCTATACTGATGATCAACGCCATCGAAGACCATGATTGGAACAAAGCTTCCCATATCATGTCGCTGACAAAAGAATCTCCCAACTACACTATGTGCGTTCTCGACAATCTTGCCCGTTCATATTGCGGCAAGCAGATCAACGATGTCAGTAGCATGATGACCGTAACTAAGGATTTTCGGCACGATGAAGAGCATACTATCAAGATATTCGTAAACGTTCCTGTCAATCACAACATCGGTCGTTTCAACCAATCTCATAGATGGGCTACCGACCAGAATGTTCAATATGGCAATCGGGTTTACTATATTAAGTACATCGTCAGGAATGCCATAATGAATGGAGATATGCAATTTGCCAAGAAATTCAACCAGCTCCTCATGAACACTATGTTCCACCGGAAATGGGCGGAAGATATGAACAGATATATTGAAGATCCGTCACTTATCAAGACTCTCCCTGACTATGAATTCCTGATGGCTCTACGCGCAGAGGAAATAATGCGCGGCGAATAATCCAACTATTAATTACTTAGCATACAATTTTATGATCAGTATCCAAAAGCAAATACAGGTCGGAGACCTGATGATCATGCAAAAACCCCAGACTTTAGTCTGGGGGAAAGCAGTCCATAGCTCTTTAGCCTCGGAGAGGCGCTTTATGGTATGGTCTTTTATTCTTATTATAGCCGCCTTTTGTTTCATTGGCTGCACTCGTACTCATATTCCTTCTGACGACGTAACCGAAATCTCGGAGACGCCATCCATATATCCCGACTATACTGGGCTCGTGATTCCTCCCAACATCGCTCCTCTCAACTTTGAGATAGAAATACCTGGACAGGAATATGTAGCTCGGGCATTCAATCGTTCCGGCAAAGAAATACTTGCAGAAGGGAAGACTGTAAAATGGGATTTGAAGGAATGGCAATCCCTGCTCGAAGAGTCAAAAGGGAAGAAACTTGAATTTGAAATATTCGTGAAGGATGATTCAGGCAAATGGAATAAATACACATTCTCAAATAAAGTAGCTACGGAAGAGATTGATCCTTATGTTAGCTACCGACTGATAGAGCCACTCTATAATCTTTACGGCTCTCTGTCAATATGCCAACGCGATCTGACTTCTTGGGATGAAGAGACGGTTTTCAACAACTCGACACACACTACCCCGGGAAGACAATTCTGCATAAATTGCCACATTCCACGCAATCATTACCGCGACGGTGCATCACAAATTCATGTGCGCCATCACAAGGGCGGAACGCTGATTATGGCTGGCGATTCCATAAAAAAAGTGGATATGAAATGTGACAGCACACTTACTTCGGGGGTATACACTGCATGGCATCCTACACTCGATCTTATTGCATATTCTACCAATGAGACCCGGCAAATGTTTTTCTCTTTCAGCGACACTCGCCCGGAAGTGTTCGACCTTCGGTCAGACATTATCCTTTACGATATGAAAGACAACTCAATGAAGAATATAGCCAGCGACCCGAATCTTCTTGAGACATATCCTAATTGGCATCCCAATGGGGAATATCTTTATTATTCCGCGGCCCGATATCCGGAAGGAGTGACGCCCGAGACTGAAAAAGACCATTACCAATATATCCGATACGATATCCTAAGGCGGAGGTTTGATCCTGACACCCGGACATTCTCCGATCCAGACACTGTTGTCTATGCCTCTGCCCAAAATCAAAGCGCACTCCACCCAAGGATATCGCCCGATGGCAAATGGCTCCTCTATTGTATGGCTCCTTACGGCACTTTCCATCTCCCACATGATGAGAGCGATTTATTTATGACCGATCTTGAAACGGGAGAAGTGCGACCACTGTCAAATACCAACAGCGACAACTCCGAGAGCTACCATTCCTGGTCGTCTAATTCAAGATGGATCATCTTCAGTTCCCGACGTGAAGACGGACAGTTCACGCGTCCATATATCGCTTATATTGACAAGGATGGCGTCGATTCAAAGGCATTCATAATGCCTCAGGAGAACCCACGGCATTACGATGACTTAATGAAATCATACAATGTTCCGGAATTCTTCGTTGCCCCATTCAAATTCTCGCGCTCACAGATAATCGAAGCTCTTGATCAGGATCCCGTCTCCGCCCATTTCTAAATCTTTATTTCTCCATATTTGTTATAAAAATAAAAATTTAATATGGAAACGAATAATATTGACGCATTGGCAAAAGAAAATCCTGCCTATAATAATATAATCTCCCGCACAAGCATCCGCAATTTCACCGATCAGCACATATCCGACGACCTTAAATCGGCTTTGCTACATGCCGGGATGTCGGCCCCTTCAGGCGTAAACAAGCAACCCTGGGAATTTATCCTTGTCGATGACCCCGAAATTCTCAAGCGACTTGCCGATGCCCTCCCCTATGCTAAGATGACGGCGCAAGCACCTATGGCTATCGTAGTGTGTGGAAATTCTGAGAGATTTCTTGAAGGCGATGACTCCACATTGTGGGTTCAGGACCTTTCGGCTGCATCTGAAAACATCCTTCTTGCAGCCCATGCATTCGGTTTAGGCGCAGTATGGACATGCCTCTATCCTCATGAAGACAGAATGTCTTCCGCTTGCCGTATCCTAAAACTCCCTGAAGGCATCATCCCCTTCAACCTTATTCCAATCGGATATCCTGCAAAGGATCACGCCCCAATCAACAAATGGCATTCCGACAGAACACACCACAACTTCTTCTGAATTATCTCCTTACTGACTGGAAACTGATCGCTGGTTTCTTATGTGGCCTGTTGCTCGCAGGCCTCATAGCTTGGGCTATGTCCGCATGGCGTCGTGGCAAGGCGATACGGAGCGGAAAACGTGGTGAGCGAATCGTGGCAAAGGAACTGGCTAAACTGAAAAAAAAGGATTTCATAGTCATCAACGATCTGCTGCTTCCTTCGTCAAATGGTCGCACTTCGCAGGTCGACCACGTTGTCATATCCACTCGAGGAATATTCGTCATTGAGACCAAAAACCATGCCGGAAGGATATCTGGCAGTGAATATGCACAATACTGGCAACAGCATTTTTCATCCCAATCAAGGACTTTCTACAATCCACTCCTGCAAAACAGGAGCCATCTTCGTGTTATCCGCAGGATACTCAAGAAACTGGACGCAGAGCTTTTCTCCACCATGGTAGTGTTCACAGAAGCGTGGCGTCTTGATATAAAGGCTGAAGAAATCATCAAGGAAAGAAGATTTCTTCCAGACCGCCATATTAAACGGACCCTCATCCCAGAAGAAAGACGAAAGAGAAGATGGTGGCGCCTCGGCTCTGAAGTAGTACTCGACGAGCACAAAATGGCTACTCGCATCGACGGAATGCTAAAGGAGCTCAAGCGTCGGCCACGCATCATCAGCCGTGATTCTCTCAAGGAAATTGCCGACAAACTCATAGCAGCCAACGTTACAGATTCCTCCGCCCGTCGCGAGCATACGCAATACGCAAAACACACCTCCAAAAGCGTCAGCACAGACATCTCCAAAGGGAAATGTCCCCGTTGTGGAGGCCAACTCATCATCAGAAAAAGCCCCCACGGCGACTTCGCCGGCTGCTCCAACTATCCCTCTTGCC
>DAAK01000029.1 GCA_001701075.1 Bacteroidales bacterium GP3
GTGGCCCTTGGCAGCAATGACTGGCCCGACCGTCTGGTCAGAACCACCCCGCACCTTTATGTCTATTCCACCAGCAATGTTGGCGAGGCAATGATGGCGAAGCGACGCAGTTATGCCGGAATCATCAATTATCTCACCCCTCCTTTCATGGAAAGCAATGTGCGGGGCATTTATAAGAACCTTTCAGATGCCATAGAGTCATACAACAGGGAGTCGGGGAAGGAAAATCCGAATAAAGGAAATCTGGAGGCGGCTTCGAGGTTAGTGAAAAAATACGCCGTTGAGTTAGGCATTCACCGTGAATTGAGACTTGACAGCGTGCTCTCCACTCCATATTCAGAAATTGAAATTGCCAGGATAGAAAATTTTGCCGAGGAACTCGCCAACGAGAAAATCACGGGCGCCCACTACGTGATGGGCGAACCCTATTCTACCGACAAAATCAGTTCCACAGTCTTTGCAATGACGGTAGATCCCATAGCCTACAGTCTATTCTCACTTGATAAGATGAGGGGAAAGGCCCCGGGCGTTTCCAACAATAAAGGCACGGCCTTTTCGCGGAAGTATCTGGTCCCTGCGCAAAATCTTGTCAAGAAACTTATGGTTGAAAACCGGACGGTTTCAGATGATGAAATCTGCCGGATTGCAGGGATCACAACGTTGGAACTTGACAGCGCCCGCTCCATAATGGAGGATGTGGAAGGCTCAAAAGATCTGATGTCGAGAATGATGGTTATGGGTTCGTCAATGTCAGTCTCGGCTCCGACGGCGAAATTGGCTGAGAGGAAGAACTCCCGTGCCTCCAAGATGAAAAAAATGATGCAAGCAACCGGAATGTCAGCCGACCAGGCTCTTGAAATGGCGAAGAATATGGGGGCGGATTCAGCTGCAATTGCCAAAATGAGAATGGCTATGACCAAGAATGCGTCACGGCCCTCATCCGGCAAGAATCCACACGCAGGAATGATGGGGCAACCTAAGCATTCGAAAGACGAGATTGAATGGGCAATGGCTGTCAGCGAGATTGAAAAGGCAATCCGGAACGTTAATACATATTCCGGCGCATTGATTGAAAGCCCAGAAAAGGAACTTGCTTCCGTTGTCAACGCATTGAATGGAGGCTTCATATCCCCGACTTCGGGAGGCGACCCGGTGATGAACCCACTTATTTTGCCGACTGGACGCAACATGTTTGCCGTCAATGCAGAGGAGACCCCATCTGCTGTTGCCTGGGAGAAAGGGAAATCGCTTGCCGACAACACATTGAAGATGTATCGCGAGGCGCACAATGACTCTTTGCCCCGAAAAGTGAGCTATACTCTATGGAGCAGCGAGTTTATAGAAACTGAAGGGGCCACGATAGCGCAGATTCTTTATATGCTTGGAGTGGAGCCGATCCGTGATTCCTTCGGCAGGGTGACAGATCTGCGTCTTATCCCTTCGAAAGAACTGGGCAGACCAAGAGTGGATGTGGTTGTCCAGACATCAGGACAGCTGCGCGACCTGGCTGCCTCAAGACTTTTCCTGATAAGTCGCGCAGTTGAAATGGCGGCTAATTCTTCCGATGATCTGTATCCGAATTATGTGGCTGAGGGAGTCGTGGAATCTGAACGTCATCTTGTCGACAAAGGTGTGACTCCGAAGGAAGCACGCGAAATGTCAACGTTGAGGGTTTTCGGTGGTGTCAACGGCAATTACGGAAGCGGTATCCAGGAAATGGTGGAGGCGGGCGACCGCTGGGAAAACGAAAGCGAGATAGCGGAAACCTATCTTCACAACATGGGAGCTTCCTACGGTTCTGAAAAAGATTGGGAGAAGATGCGCGATTTCGCTTTTGAAGCCGCTCTCACCCGAACCGACGTGGTGGTGCAGCCACGCCAGAGCAACACTTGGGGAGCTTTGAGCCTTGACCATGTATATGAATTTATGGGAGGCATGAACCTTGCGGTCAGAAACGTCACGGGGAAAGATCCCGAAGCATATCTTGCTGACTACCGTAACCGTAACCGCAACAGAATGCAGGAGGTGAAGGAAGCCATAGGTGTGGAAAGCCGTACCACAATCCTCAATCCTACCTACATCAAGGAAAAGATGAAAGGCGGGGCGGGCGATGCATCTGCAATTTCGGATGTGGTGCGCAACACTTACGGTTGGAATGTGATGAAACCTAATGCCATCGACAATGAGTTGTGGGATGACATTTACGACACATATATTGCAGATAACCAAAATCTCGGCACAAAAGACTATTTCAAATCCATCAACCCGGCTGCGTTGCAGGAGATAACGGCTGTGATGCTCGAGACGGTGAGGAAAGGAATGTGGAAAGCGACCGACGATCAGATTGCTACATTGGCTGAGCTTCACACGGAGATGGTCAACGAGTATCTTCCCTCCTGCTCAGGATTCGTTTGCGACAATGCAAAACTCCGGGACTTCATCTCTCAGAATGTCTCGAAAGAAACGGCATCGCAGTATAAAAATGCTATTGGCACAATCCGCGCTGAAAATGTCGGAGGTGACGACGGGACTGTTATGCAAAAAGAAGAGCTGACTAATATTGATAGGGTTACAAACCATATCAATGGCCTCATAGTCGGTATTGTTGTAGTTGCGGCTCTCGTGCTAATGATGATATTTGTCAGAAAAAGAAAGAAACAATCTAAAGAATAAATGGAAATTGTAGTAGTAATAATAATGGTTTTGGTCAGTCTCAGCTTGATGCTGAAACTGACCTATCTCCCGCTCTTTGGAAAGCTTATAATCTGCCTTATAACGGCTCTTTTTATCGGGGTAGAATGGACAAACGCATCCACCCAATCGAAGACACAGATTGCGTATTGGCTTCAGACCCCAGACCTTATGCTCGATATAGCAGTGCTTCTTACTGTAGACGTGGCAATGCAGATTACCTTTTGTATCCTCAATGCTAAAAGTATTGCAGGGGATAAGCTGTCGAAAAGCGAATGCATTATCCGGGTTTGTACTATGTGGTTACCAGGAATCCTGATTTACCCGACTATGTTTGCACTGCTTGTGGAGGTGATATTTTCTTTTCCTGGGATAGACTTCAGAACTATCGGGTGGGCGTTGGCAGCCATTGTCTTCTTAGTCATGGTTTTAATGCCATCAATTATAAAATGGATTATTCCGGAGAAGGACTTGAGACTTGAACTTATATTCATGCTCAACACTATCATAGCATTGCTCGGAGTGATAGTGACAGTTAACGGCCGAACTGCCGTCACCTATGACGGAGCGGTAGAATGGCTGCCACTTATTGCCTTCGTCGCCTTACTCGCAGGCGGATTACTTCTCGGAATAGTACTTTTCAATTATACTAATAACAAAAAAATATCAAAGATAAAATGAATGTTATTTCAAATATCCTTTATTGGATCTCCACAGGGCTGCTTGTGCCTGTGATTATGCTTCTTATTTTCTTTTTCATCAGAGCTCTTATTCTCATCGGCACGTTTTTCGGACAATATCTACAATACAAGAAAACCACTGTCCCATTCTATTCGCGTATTGAAGACCTTTCAATGACAAACTATGAAGAATTCGTTGCATCACTCCCTAAGAAGCCCAAGAATCTGCTGACAGCATTTGCAAAACAGATTGTGGAAGACAGAGGTAATGATGCCCGAATGGAGTTGCTCCTTTCTGAGTACGAAATTGAAGCATCAAAGGAGATTTCCACATCAAAAACACTTACGAAGATGGGACCTATCTTAGGCTTAATGGGTACGCTGATCCCTATGGGTCCTGCACTTGTAGGGCTTGCCACAGGTGACATCGCCTCAATGGCTTACAACATGCAGGTAGCGTTCGCTACTACAGTTGTCGGTCTGGTGGTGAGTGCAATAGGGTTTCTCACCCAGCAAGTAAGAGAAAGATGGGCTGTGAAGAACATCACTATGCTTGAATATCTGGCAGAAGTAACAAAACAAACTGAGAAAAAACCATGAGACGCAGACGTATCTTAGGCAGTAGCGAAGACAATGATCCGATGAGTGTGGTGAGCAATCTTTTTGATGTGGCTATGGTATTTGCCGTAGCATTGATGGTTGCCTTGGTTAGTCGGTACAATATGACTGAAATGTTTTCACAGGAAGATTTTACTATGGTGAAAAATCCGGGAAAAGAAAATATGGAGATAATCACCAAAGAAGGGGAGAAAATCAACCGTTATACTCCATCGGAAGACCAGAACTCCTCCGGCAACAAAGGAAAACGCGTAGGCACAGCCTACGAACTTGAGAACGGTGACATCATCTACATTCCGGAATAGTACTCACTCTTACAAGATGCTTGATGCCACGATGTATGCAGTTCCCTCCGCGCATCGCTTATGACTATCTGATTTACACCAAGGATCTGCATAAAGATGTACATATTAATTTTGGCGCAAATTATTTCCTGTCGGGATTACATTCTTATGCATAAATAATACTGTTTGGTTGCCAAATAATTTGATTTAACATTTGACGCTTTAAAGCGTTAAGTGTATATGAATGGATTGATAATTGGCATATTGCTGCCCTTCTTCGGGACAATGTTGGGATCAGCTTGTGTGTTTCTGATAAAAAAGCACATTGCCTCACTATTGCAGAAAGCTCTAACAGGGTTTGCAGCAGGGGTGATGGTGGCAGCGTCTGTATGGTCACTTCTAATTCCCTCTATCGAGATGACGGGGAAAGAGGGATTTGCCAGTATACTTCCAGCTGTCATAGGCTTTATCCTTGGAATTGCATTCTTGCTTTTTCTTGATGAGATCGTTCCTCATCAACATATAGAAAGCGAAGGGAGTGAAGGTCCGAAATCGCACTTGTCTCGCACATCAAAGCTTGTTTTTGCAGTGACGCTTCATAATCTTCCAGAGGGAATGGCTATCGGAGCTGCTCTTGCAGCTGCTCTTGAACACAATTCCTTTTTGCCTATGGCAGCAGCCACGGCTCTTTCAGTGGGTATTGCAATACAAAATTTCCCGGAGGGGGCTATCGTGTCAATGCCTCTTCATGGAGCCGGGAACTCACGTCTTAAATCTTTCGTGATCGGGACATTGACTGGCATAGTAGAACCGGCAGGGGCAATACTGACAATCATTCTCGCATCGCTGATTATCCCTGTTCTTCCGTATCTGCTTGCTTTTACAGCCGGAGCCATGATGTATGTTGTAGTGGAAGAACTGATACCGGAAACTCAACAAGGTTCTCATTCAAACATTGGCACAATTGGTTTTTCCATTGGCTTCATC
>DAAK01000235.1:0-7105 GCA_001701075.1 Bacteroidales bacterium GP3
TGGTTGTAGAGAGAAGCGAGGTCGTTGCCGGCCACGGAGTATGATATAGGCCAAGTGACGAGGTCGGCGGGGACTTCCCGCTCTGCGAGTCCCTTGACAGTGACTTCACGGTCGCGGAAAGCGATATTGTCGATGCCGGCTTTGAGTGAGAGGCCGAGGATGATGATCGCGAGGGCGATTAATGCGGCGGGGAGGAATGATTTATTCATAGTTGTCAGTTGTCAGAGATCAGTTATCAGATTTCAGTTGTTTGATTTCAGTTGAGGGAGAGGCGGAGTTGGCGGCAGATGCGTTCGTGGCGGACTACCATGTAAAGGAGGAGGATGTTCATGACAGTCACTTCAAATGCGAAGTAGAGCCAGGGCATCTGGAAAACGAGAATTGAGATGAAGAGAGCCCAGCTGCGGACGTTGAAGCTCAGGATGTTGGTGTATTTCATCAAAGGACGGCTAAGCTCACGGAAACGTTCGGCAAACTCCTTAGGAATATGGGAATGATATTTCACGTAAAGGGCCTTGCGGAGTTTTTGCATTTGAGGAGTGCAACGCTCTTGGGTGCGAGTATAATTTGCGTAGACACCCATAACAAGCTTGCTGAAGAATTCCTTACTCCAAGACATGGCATGATACTTTTTCCAAAGCACCTGTGCGTCCTCGAGTTCGGAGCCGGCCTTTCCTTTGAGGAAAAACAGATGGAATTGGCGATAGATATCAGCCATAGCAGCTTGCTGAGCATGGCATATACCAGCCAGAACAGCGAGCGCCCAAATCATCCAATGGTGAGCCATAAAGAACTCAGAGGTTACATTCTCACGAAGACAGATGGCAATATAAATTGAAACGAACCAGAGATCGGAGCTCACGCCATCGAGGATACGACCAAGACGGGAATATTGCTTGGTCATACGCGCGAGCTGACCATCGGCGCTATCGTAAGAATTAGCCCAAATCAGCAAGAACATACCGAGGAGGTTGATCCAGAAATTGTTGTAATAGAAAGCAACACCGGCTCCTATACCGATGAATATAGAAGCTATAGTGATGGCATTGGGATGAATACCAAGTTTTCTGGCAATCACAGCCCAAGTGAAGCCAATGGGACGATAGAAAATCAGGTCGAACCATTCTTCCGTATCGCTGCTCTTAAGGCTACCTCGGTATTCTTCTTTAAGCTTTTGATATTTAGATTTTTTCATAATTAAGTCTTCAGTTGTCAGTCTTCAGTCTTCAGTTTTCAGGGATTGACTCGGTGACGTGATTACTTGAGGGAGCGGAGGGCGTAGGTTTTGGCGCGGAGGAATTTGCCGAGTTCTTCGGGAGAGGAATTGTGGGCGGCGATGTCCTCAACAGAGATGGGATCTCCAATCGAGACGTGGAGTTCCTTGCCTCTTTTGCGGAAGACCTCAGCGGGCAACCTAAGCGAGCGAGCCGGCCAGCAAGCATGGCCGAGGAAATTAAACCACCAGCTGTTGCTGCCATGGAAATATATGGGTATCACCGGAACTTTTGCTTTTCCAATGATCTGCAGGACGGATTTCTGCCAAGGACGATCTTCGAGATGGCCGTGAATGTCGACCTTGCTCATGGCACCGGCAGGGAAGAAACCAAGCGGTTTACCTTCTTTCACCTGCCTCAAAGCCTCACGAATACCATTGACAGAGACCTGGCGCTTTGCAGGATCCTTACTGCTCCAGGCATCCACAGCAATAAAGTTGGGACGCATGGCAGAAATCTTATTAAGGATCATATTCACCATCACTTTAAAGTCGGGGAAACGACGAGTGACGAGATAGATGAGGACAATACCATCGAGAGCACCAAAGGGATGGTTTGAGACAGTGATGAACCGGCCATCGGGCATATCATCAAGCACCTTTTGACCATCAACCCTTAATTTCAATTTGAAGTCGTCTTCTACCATTCGCTTCACGAAATCGGGACCAGGAGTGTCGCACCAACGACGATGGACAGCATTGACTTCATCGACTTGAAGCCAATGCAGGAGCCAATTGACAAGTTTTTCATGTCCCTTTAGCTTCGGCACCATCTCAGCGATGTCTTCATAATTGAGGACATCAGGGTGGATTTCGTATTTTTCACGCATTTCTGCGTAGTATTGTTTTTTTTCTTGTTCGGTCATATGTCAGTCTTCAGTTTTCAGTCTTCAGTTTTCAGATATCAGTTTTCAGATATCAGTTGTCAGAGATCAGATATCAGTTAGGGGAGGAGGGAGAGATGTAGGCGGCGTAGCGGCGTAGCCACCGACGGAAAGAGGGGATGCGCATCAGAATACACTCAAAGAGGGCGACGGCAATGAAAGAACAGAGGATGCCTCCACAGACATCAAGAATATAGTGATGGGAAGTGTAGACAGCAGTAAACCAGATACCGACTGTCACAATTCCTAAAATGCATTTCCAAGTACGACTGCTTCCAATAATGAAAGAATATATGAATGCCACAAATGTATAAGCGGAATGCAGAGAAGGCATAGCTGCGAATACATTCGCATTGCGTGCATAAAGGCCATGGAAAACAGTAAGTCCGGTCATTTCATCAAAGCGGCCGAGCCCTGCGACATCTCCCGGAGTACCCAAAACAGGTTCAAAGCCATGAAGAGCAACATACCAAGGTGGAGCAGCCGGATGCATGTAATAGCCAGCAAATCCAATCAGATTTACAAGAAGGAAAACGAGAGCAAATCTCAAATAGTCGAATCCGCGGCCGGAAAAGTAGACCCAAAGGCCATAGAAAATAGGGAGAGGGACCCAACAGAGATAGAAAAGGCCGGCGAGAAAATCCAAGACGGGATGAGTGTGGATTGCAAAAAACTCATTGGGAGTCAGAAGAGAGCCAGCGGAAGAGACGCCAAACAGGGATTTTTCAGTCTCATAGAGGCCTTTAACATCAATGGGATTGACTTCGTAGTTGGGGAGAAGATTCATCCAGTCGTAGCTTATACCGAAAAGAGCAAATGGTATGAGAGCCACGACAAGTCTGCGGGAGGAAGGAGCGAGAAAAAAAAGGACAGCTATCAGGATAGCCAAAAATATATGTTCAGGCCGGAATCCAATAAAAAGAGCAGTCACAATGAGCCACACAGCGAGAGCCGCAACGCAGGCGACGGCCTCGCGCAGCTTAGGCAAGCCAAAATTCGGCCGCAATGACTTCCTTGAAGAAACAACCGAGCTCATGACCTATCAATTAAGATGTTTTCTCATATACTCAATACGAGCGATAGCCGTGAGATTAGTAAAGATAGCCATCACTCCCATAGCAATAGCCACTATCCACAAAGGATCGAATGAAGATATGCCAACTTGCCCACAAATTCCGGTAGCGAGAAGAGAAAGAGCAGTGACCACTACCCTTTCAGGACGCTGCATAAAACCTATCTTGCAGACCACACCGAGACCTTCGCCTCTCGCGCGGGTGTAACTAACGAGAAGAGAACCCATAAGCGCCAAGAAAGTCAGCAAAGCTGCGATATTCCAATCTTGGCAAAGGAAGAGATAAGTGATAGCTCCAACAGTGACGAACTCACAATAACGGTCGAGGACAGAATCGAAGAAAGCCCCAAAAGTGGAAGCCATACCACCAAGACGAGCTGTCTGCCCATCGAGCATATCGAAAAGGGAAAAACCTATAATCAGCGCCCCACCCCAAGTCAAGAGACTCCAATCGGGCATGGTATCTTGCGAACAGTATGCGCACCACCCCACCACTAAAGCAGCGGCAAGATTACCTAAAAAGCCAATGAAAGTGACAATGTTGGGAGTAAATCCCATCCGAATCAAAAGACGGACGAAAGGATTAATCACAACATATATCCCTTTCTGAAGGGAGTCGCGCATGGACTTAGCTGAATTTTTAATAGAATTTATCATAATTTTAGTCAGTGTGGCGAATGTGGAAAAATTTGAGAACTGCAGTCAAGAACCGAACCGCATAGGGGTCGAATTTTGAGGGACGATATACAAAATTTCTCTGGAGGACAAAGTTCCAAAACCAGGAAACGAGAAGCGACATCACGATACGAGCAGTGGAATAGTATCCAGCCGTCTTGAAACCGATTTCCTCAAGAATATTCCATTTTTTGAGAAGAATATACAGAAGTTCCGTACCACCAGAATTAAGAATGAGATTACCAAACCAGACCAATGCATATTTCACGACCACAGCCTTCCAAGGACAATTTTCGGCACGGAAAGTGAACTTATAGCAAATGATACAATTGACAATCCCACCAGCGACTACACCAATACCAGTGGCAAGCCAAGAGAGATGCTGATTGAAAATCCAATAGAACATTACGAAGCCGACAATGAAGTCGACCCAGCCTGAAGCCTGACTTGAGACAGCAGAACGCAAGAAAGTAGGGACAAGAGACTTACTCTTGAGAAGGGTATTTCCAATCTGCTTCAATCCATGGTCGGAATTCTCGGCAGGAGGCGTGTTATTCTGGTCTGTTTCCATGGTAACGGAATAAAAACTGGTTATATACTAAATCAATAATAAGATAGCTTCCACAATGCAAGCAGCATAAATAGCGGAGAGGATATCATCGGCCATCATCCCCCAGCCACCAGGAAAGTCTTCCATCTTACGAATGCCAAGAGGCTTGAAGATATCGAAGAAACGGAACAAGGCGAGGGAAACGATAATCATCCACCAAGGAGCCACGAGGGGTCCGCCAGAGAGAGGGAGAAGAGAGATAAGCTGGCCGACAGTCTCGTCGACACAGGCAGCGACAGGGTCTTTTCCCCAATACTTTTCGGAAACTCCGCTTGCCCATGTACCGGCAACGGCAAAAAAGACAATCGCCGCCACCGTAGCAATCCAAGCGGGAGCACCCGGACACCAAATATAAAGAGGGAGCCAAAGGATAATGCCCACGATAGCGCCCCAAGTGCCTGGAGCGAGAGGGAGGAAACCAGCTCCGAAAGAAGTGGCAATCAACTTAGGGAAGAGAGGGAATTTCTCATCCGTGATAGGTACCGGTCGCCTTGATTTCATGATCTATTAATTTTTTTTGAAGATGAAGCAGCTTTCCGGGCACGCGCCAAAACAGCCTTGGCAATAGCTCGAGCAGCATCCTTTCTGATAGGAGCGAAACTGGGCCAATCATCAAAATTGACAAGGTGGCACATATTTTCCTTATCGAGCATAATGTCGCATCCAAAGACATCAACATTAAGGACTTCCGCCGCCTTCATACACATATCCTTTACTCTCTGATGCAAAGATTCTGGCAAAGCATTGCCCTGATCTTCAAATCCGGCACTTCTGAAAGGCATGAAAGCATGAAACCAACCAGAAGAAGCCACACCATAGCACCTAATTTTCTCACCGTCAATCACTTTGCAAACTACAGCCTTAGAAATATGACGGAAGAAAAACTCATGAAGAATTTCCTGGGCCTCCTCAGCATGTCGGCAACGGGCAATGTCTTCAAGATGATGGAGGGGAGCGTCGCCTTTCTTAACCCAACAAGCGCCGAAACCAGCCTTGGTGAGTTGCTTACGTACATCGACATCAGTATCAACGACAAAGAACTCAGGAACAGGGAGTGCGGCCTGGGCAAGAAGACGGACCATAATCATGCGTATACAATTTTCTATACCATATCCGGAATTGACCACAATCTTACCGGCATCCTCAAGATGCTGGATCTTCTCTACAGTGCGAAAGCCGCGACACATAGCGAGGACGACATCCTCTTTAACGTCAGCCTGACAGAACTCTTCCTCAGAATAGACATTAACCTGACAACCCCTACGGCGAAGTTCAGCCACGACAACATGAAGTATGGCCGCATCGTTAGCGATGTGGTTAGGGGAGAAAATACCCGCACGTAGGATAGCTGCGATAGAAATGTCGGCCATTTTTAGTTGTCAGTTGTCAGAGGCCAGAGGCCAGATTTCAGTCTTCAGATTTCAGTTGTCAGAGGTCAGTTTTCAGTTTTCAGTTTTCAGAGATCAGAAATCAGTTAAGGGAGGAGGGGGAGTCTTCGGAGTCGGGCTTCTGCTTGCGTTCCTGCTTCACGCGGGGCATTGGATTGGCAGTAGCCTCACGATGCAACTCACGATTGCGAGTAAGGTCGATGCCTTGATAAATAGCCTGACGCATAGAAGTAGGATCAGCCTGATTCTTACCGGCTATGTTGTAGCCAGTGCCATGATCGGGACTTGTGCGGACATATTTAAGTCCAGCGGTGTAGTTGACGCCATATTCACGAGCGAGCGCCTTGAAAGGAGCAAGACCTTGGTCGTGATACATCGCGACAATGCCATCGTACTTTTCATAGTCGCCGGTACCGAAGAAACCATCAGCGGCAAAGGGACCGAAGGCAAGGACACCCTCAGCCACGCACTCAGCGATGGCGGGCTCAATCTCACGGATTTCCTCGGAACCGAGGAGTCCATTGTCACCATTATGGGGATTCAAGGAAAGGACAGCAATACGGGGCTTATCCATCCGGAAATCCTGACGCAGGGCTGCGTCCATATTCTTGATAGTATTCTTGACAGAATCCTTAGTGATAGCGTCAGGCACGTCACGAATAGCCTTATGTGTAGTCACGAGAGCCACCCGGATATCATCATCGAAAAGAATCATAGTGGCCTTCGACTCATCATCAGCGAGACGCTTTGCAAGGAATTCGGTATGACCTGGGAAAGGGAACCTTTCGCTATAAACAGTCTTCTTATTGATTGGCGCAGTGACAATAAAATCGATATCACCCTCTTCAAGGGCGATGCAAGCAGCCTCCAAAGCGGCAACGGCAGCCTCTCCAGCTACTTCAGAAGGATGACCTGGAGTCATCTCAAGGCCACGCGGACAAACATCGACTACATTCACCTTACCATTCAGAGCATCGGAAGCAGATCTGACCGGAGTGAACCGGAAAGTCTCAGTAGCCAATTCTCTTCTGACGGTATTCAGCAGTTCGGCACTGCCGAAAATGACGGGAGTGAAGAGATCAGTGATCCCTTCCTCGTCGAGAGCCTTGATGATGACCTCATAGCCGATGCCGTTGAAATCTCCGTGGGTAATACCCACACGTATGGGATTATGCATAATTTTAATTTAATTCAACTTTCGCA
>DAAK01000235.1:7150-8247 GCA_001701075.1 Bacteroidales bacterium GP3
AAGCCCTACGTCTCAGATTACCTAAGTTGAACTAACAAAGTTACAAAATAATTCTCAAACGGCCAAAATTATTTTTTAGCTGCGAGCATCCCACAGGCAGCATCGATGTCTTCGCCGCGTGAAGCGCGAATGGTGGCAGTGATGCCATTATCGTTAAGAATCTTGCGGAACATCTGCATACGGTCGTCGGAAGCAGGGTAAAGATCCACTCCCGGAATCTTATGGAAGCGTATGAGATTGACGCGGCAGTCGAGATCGCCAATAAGATTGATGAGCATATTGGCATGGGCCACATCATCGTTGACACCCCGCCACATAATATATTCAAAAGACAGACGTCGTTGACCAGAGAAATCATAGGATTTCAGCAGTCGGACAACCGACTGGATGGGGAAAGCCTTCTGCGCCGGCATCATTGACTCGCGCTGCTGCACGTCGGCAGTATGCACACTGATAGCGACATGGACATTAGTTTTCTCAAGAAGATCCTTAAGTTGAGGGAGCTTGCCCACAGTAGAGACAGTGATTCTCTTAGGGCTCCATCCTAATCCCCAAGGAGCAGTCAATATTTCAATAGCCTTAAGCACTTCGGGGAAATTATCGAGCGGCTCACCCATTCCCATAAAAACGATATTGGTGAGTTCTCCGTCCTCATTTCCACCGGTCTTATTCTGACGGATAGGCATAGAAAGAATCTGATTCATGATCTGAGCAGCCGAGAGGTTGGTCTTGAAACCGAGTTTTCCGGTAGCACAGAAATAGCAGTTCATCTTGCAACCGCACTGAGAGCTGACACAAAGAGTAGCACGGTCTTTGTCGGGGATCATCACCGACTCCACCCGATTGCCATTTCCGACATCGAACAGATATTTTACAGTGCCGTCTTGAGACTTAGATGCCTTGACGGGATTGCTACGGCCAATCTGATAATTTTCAGCGAGCCATGCTTGATTTTTTTTAGATATATTTGCCATTTGATCGAAAGAGACAACTCGCTTGGCGTAAAGCCAGTCCGCAAGTTGCTTTGCGACGAAACGAGGCATACCGCCTTGCTTAGCCACACCTTCGAGCTCCTGGAGGGTCATACCAATTAGGGA
>DAAK01000235.1:8343-10440 GCA_001701075.1 Bacteroidales bacterium GP3
AATGATCAATTATAAATTATTAAAGAGGGTCATCGCCCGGATGGGGATGACCCTCGATATTCGGGGATATTTCTATGATGAGATAATTATTATGTCTCTTTAGCAGTCACCACCAAATTATTCACCACCTTCGAATTTGTAGCTCTTGTTGACGAGCTTGTCAGAGCCACGGAGCATCTGGTCGAGGTTAGGATTAACGAGCTGGAAATACTGCTGCTCGTAGTTAGACTCATTGTAAGGCATGTCAGCCTTAGAAGAACCATTTACAACGAAAGCATATACACCATCTTCGCCAGGAACGACTACGAGTTTCTTGTCGGCCTTAGCACCAGCAATCTGACCGAGAACCTTAGGATCGTTGACACCCATGCCGCGGCCGAGACGGAACTCAGCTACCTCACGAGGAGAAACGCCCATAGCCTTAGAAACGGCGTCGAGAGTCTTGCCACCTTTCTGATACTCAGCAACGAGATCCTTACCAGCTTTCTGGCGACGAACCTTATTGGTGAGATAGTTTTTCACATCAGCATTTGTAGCAGGCACATAATCATCATATTCTGCATCGACAGCTACAGCGTAGAGCATAGGAGCAGAAGCATCCTTGGACTCGTAGATGTGGCTTACCTGACCAGGCTTACCATCGATCATAGCCCAACGCACTACCTGACGGCTATCAGGGAAGAACTGATTGTAGCCAGCCATACGTGGAACTGCGGGAGTGGACTGAGTGAACTGGAATGTCTGAACATTATAGCCAGCCTCTGCAGCATTTTTGCTGAAGAGTTCAGCAGTATTATTCTTTTCAAGATATTTCTCAAACTTAGCGATCTCGTCGTCGACAGTCTTAGCAGAAGGATTGAGCTGATAGTTGTATTCCTCAAATTCAACTACCTCAACAGGAGCATTCTGCTTAACCACCTTAGCGAGGACAGCACCTTGCGGAGAGGTCATGATAGAAACATATTTTCCGCCAGCCTGACGCAGAGAGTCGAGCTGAGAAGCAGCGAGGGCACCAGTGGGGCCATCCTTAGCAAACAGAGGAATCCATTGTTCCTTCTGAGCGAACACGCTATCAGAAGAGAACTCCTTGCTGATGCTATCGATGGGGAGACCAGCGTTGAGGCGAGCTGCGACCTTAGCAGGGAGAGCAGCGCCAGCCACCTGGACGAGATTAATCTGGATTGAGTCAACCTCGAAGCTACGCTTACCCATCTTCACGATTTCGAAACCGCGGAGATTTTCTGAGACGAGACTTACTTCACCAGCTTTAGCTTCAGCCACGAAATTCTTCACAGCACCATTACGGAGATCGGAAGCGCGGACATTGCTACGGGTCATGACAACACCCTCTTTCTTAATATTAGATGGGAGGCCATTGGAAGCAGAGTCGTTGAGAGCCTTGAGAGTGTTCTGTGCAAGAGCCTTTGCAGCAGCGCGGTCAGCATCGGAAGTAGCGATGTTGATAGCGATGAAAGAAACCTCTTTAGTAGGCTCGAAAACCTCAAACATATCCTTCTCCTCAGAATAAGCAGCATTGATCTCAGAATCACTTACGGGATATTTCTTTTCATCAATATTGCCATAAGGGCGGAAAGCGAGTGACACATTATTAGTAGCTACATAGTCGTTGTAAAGAGCCTTCTTGTCAAGATCGTTGGCCTTAACAGTACCAATGACGAGCTGCTGATATTTCTGACGCTTGATAAGCTGCTTAGTATCTTCCTCCATAGCTACCCAAGCATTCTGGAAAGGCTTAGCCTGCTGGTCAGACATACCATTGCGGCCAGGATTGAAAATGATCTCATAAGCCTGCGCAGGAGTCTGTGCGCTGAAACCGGCAGCATTAAGCTGCTGGATGATATTCGACATAGCGTCGCGATTGATAGGATTATCGAGGACGTAGAAACGGAGTTGCTCCGGGCTTGACTCGATACCTGCATTTTTGACTGCCTCGTCGAGCAGACGCTCGCCAACGAGCTGGTCAACTGCCATCTGACCGAGCATCTGGACATCGAAGTTAGCATACTGCTGAGGATTGGACTGCTTAAGCTGCTCGAGCTGGCGATTTAGTTCCTCACGTTTGCGCTGATAGTCGGT
>DAAK01000235.1:10446-10582 GCA_001701075.1 Bacteroidales bacterium GP3
TTTTTTTACCGCCGATTTTGGCTACTGTAGTAGTGTCGCCAAAAAGATTTCGGCTGTTAGTGAGCGCGTCGCCCACGATGAAAGCGAGAAGCGCCACGCCGATAACAACGATCAGCATGACTGATTTGCTTCTGAT
>DAAK01000179.1 GCA_001701075.1 Bacteroidales bacterium GP3
CAATATTGTTAATTAACAATGTTAATTTAGAATTTTGAATTTAGAATTTAGAATTTTCATTGCTTTGGTGGGGAGGCTGGGAAGCCTCCCTTCCATAAAGATTAACATATGTTAAAAAATTGACATAATTCCTAAATGTTGGTCAAAAAGAGTTATTTTTGCATATTGAAACTACCCTGACACCACATTTTGCATGAAAATGACGTCTTACCAATACATTATTTTGCTTATAGCGGTCATATTATGTGGCCTAAATGATTCATATGCTGCCTCTCCAGCCGAAAAAGAGAACATTTTTCTTCTCCAGCAACTCGACTCCATCATTGCCAACAATAATAATCTTGTCAAGGAAAAAGAAATCCGTATAAGCGGTCTACGCGAAACTCTTAAAAAAGCAAAGACAAACAGCGAACGCCTTGGAATAACCCGTCAGCTATATAATGAATATTTGGTTTTCGACTCAGACTCCGCCTTGCACTATGCGACAGAGACAAGGAAAATCGTGGAGCGATCCATGCCGGAAGATTACGATCTTCTGACAGAATGGAAATTAAACGAGGCCTTCATATATACCGTGCAGGGACTTTTTGACATCACAATGGAGCTTCTTGAAGGCATCGACTCATCAAGGCTTAGCAATGAAATGAAATCCAAATATTTCGGAAGCCTCTCATATATATACTCACAGCGTTCGATATATCTTGGAGCCAACCCGAAGATGTCAAAAGAAGACCTATCTAAAGCTAACCAGTATCGCGACTCCATACAGTCGATGGGCCTCATTGAAAACGCCGACTTGCTCTGGGTTCCGATAGCCTTCGCCATTGACAGGGATGGCGCAAATCCATCGGACGTAGAAATCTCCGGTTTGAAAACAGCCGTTGATGCCAGCACAGGAGCTTCAAGAGAAAATGCCATCAACTCCTATTGGCTCGCAAGGTATTATGAAGCATTGGGCGACACTGAAAATATGGTCAAATACAAGACGAAGGCCGCGATAAACGATGCATTGATAGTGAATCGTGAAATTGCAGCTATTCAAGAACTTGCATCCTATCTGTTTGAGAAAGGAGATCTCAATCGTGCTTACAACTATCTCGTATATACAGTCGACCAAGCCAATCGCTACCACAACCGCTTCCGCATGGTGAGTCTCTCAAACGTACTGCCTACCGTAAGAGATGCCTATCGTGAAGAACTTGAGAAACGCGACCATCGCCTCTCAATCTATGTAATTATCCTTGGAATCCTATCCCTCATCTTGATTTGCAGCATAATCTTCATCGTCTTGGAATTTGCAAAACTCAAGAAGATGCGAAATCTCCTGAAAGATGCCAATAATGAGCTAAAACTATCGATCAATGAAAGAGATGAAGCAATCGCCGGGTTGGAAAAAGCCAATTCTGATCTCAACGAAGCCAATAAGCAGAAACTCAGTCTTCTCGCCTACGCATTCAAGCTGACCACCCAATACATCAATGCCCTTGAAGGATACAGAAAGAAACTTCTTAAGAAATACAAAGTAAAGCAAATCGACGACCTTGGCATACTCATCAACGACCCTGAACTTATAAAAGAGCAATATCAAGGATTCTATGAGGGATTCGACAAGACAGTCCTGTCGATTTATCCCGATTTCATCGAAGAATATAATAGGACAGTGACAGAAGACAACCGCGTGTCAGCCGAATCTATCACCAAGACAAAAACACTCAATACAAAGCTACGTATCTACGCACTCCGCCGCCTCGGCATTTCGAAGAGCGCCGAGATAGCAGAAATGCTCAATGTCTCTATCCGCACCGTCTACAACAACCGGGGCGGCAACACCCCTGACGAAGAGGAAACCCCGAAAAAATAGGCAGAAATCCATAGCACTTTAATTTACTTATATCCATAAGTTATAATTTTGAATGACAATAATTTAACCTTGTTGTCATTTACCTTTATATTCTCACGTATTCCAAATTAGAAAGTAATTATTAATTTTGCACATATCTAATTCCGTAAATGAAAAAACGACCCTACATATGATGAAAAAATCTAATTTGAAAATCTGTATTATTTCAATTGCACTGAGCTTCCCGATGGTGGCTTCTTGCAGCGAATCTAAAGATGATCCGGCACTCCCGATTCAGAACGTTACTGTGACTGTATCTCCAGAGGCATTGACAGCAGGCCCGGAAGCAGCTGCTCTCGACCTTACAGTCAAGGCCAATGCCGATTGGGCAATCAGGACCGATGCCGACTGGGTGACACTCCGTCCGAGCGGTGGCGTGAAAGACTCTGACATTAAGGTGCAAGTTTTTGTGAAAGCTAATTCAGAGATGGATGAGCGCGTCGCAACACTCAATATTGTGTCGGGAGGCAACACCGTAAAGAGCGTCACATTGACACAAGGCGTTGTCACCAAGGCCACCCCATCCGTAAAATCCCTGACAATGGGTGGTCAGGAATCATCCTCTTCCTTCACTGTGACAGCCAACGCCGACTGGAGTCTTACCTCCGAAGCAGGATGGCTGACAATGACACCTTCTAAAGGAGGAAAGGGTGACACTGACGTTGAAGTAAAGGCTGCGGCCAATGATCAGGATGCCACACGCGATGCCATAATATATCTGGTCTGTGGCAATGATAAGACAGAAATCAAGGTCTCCCAACTAAGCGATGCTATCGACACTCCTGAAGGCTACGCTCTTGTATGGAGCGATGAATTCAATGAAGGCCCCGTGCCAGGAAGCGACTGGACAATTGAGAATTGGGCACCAGGACATGTCAACAACGAATTGCAGACCTATACATCAAAAGAAGTTGACGGCAAACGCACCCTTGAAGTTAAGGATGGTTTCCTTTATATAAATTGCTTCAAAGGCAAGGACGGCAAAATATATTCCGGACGCATGAATGCACGGCCAAACACTGGATGGCTATATGGATATGTAGAAGCACGCATATGGCTACCTAAAGGAAAAGGAACATGGCCAGCATTCTGGATGATGCCCTCAAACGTGGATTGGAGCAAAAATCCATGGCCATATTGCGGAGAGATTGACATTATGGAGGAAGTCGGTGCTAATCCTGAATATGTTTCATCTTCACTCCACACCGGCAACTACAACCACACCAAAGGCACCCAGAAGACCCATGAGATGAAATGCCCCGGTGCAGAAGATGGATTCCACATTTATTCTTTGGAATGGACCGAAGACGAAATCACCACCTATGTCGACGGCAAACTACAGCTTAAGGCTACAAAAGCCTCAATGGGAGCCGACCACGACAGCTGGCCATTCCACTATGCTTTCTATCCTATTCTCAATCTCGCATGGGGCGGAGACTGGGGCGGCTACAAAGGTGTGGATG
This sequence comes from Bacteroidales bacterium GP3, assembly GCA_001701075.1. GTDB lineage: Bacteria > Bacteroidota > Bacteroidia > Bacteroidales > Muribaculaceae > Lepagella. The sequence continues at coordinate 3,364 of DAAK01000179.1, forward strand.
AAAATGCACTCCCAGCCACTATGAAAGTGGACTATGTACGCATTTTCCAAAAGAAATAAATAATTGAGAACATTTTAATAACCCAATAATAACTAACCACATGAAGAAGTTAACCTTGTTTCTACTCGCGATCTTGGCTTCTCTGGGAATATATGCCCAGGATGTCAAAGTCTCCGGAAAGGTGATATCCTCACTCGACGGAGAACCGCTGATCGGCGCGACTGTCATGGTGAAAGGTACTGCAACCGGCACCGCCACCGACATCGAAGGAGAGTTCACTATCAATGCCCCCGTTGGCTCCACTCTCTATTTCAACTACATCGGTTGCACACCGCAAGAAGTGAAGGTGACAGGCCCGATGGCTGACCTCACCATCCAGATGATAGAGGATTCCCAGATTCTCGACGACGTTGTGGTGGTCGGTTATGGCACTCAGAAGAAGAGCGNNCAGCCGCTATCTCCAAGGTCGGGGAAGAGACACTCTCCCAGACTGCACCTGTCAACGTGCAGAACGCACTTAAGGGTGTGGCTGCAGGTGTGACTGCAACCACTGCCAATGGCCAGCCGGGTCAGGCTGCCCAGATTCGCGTGCGTGGTGTCGGAACAATCAACAACTCCAATCCTCTCTACATCGTCGACGGTATGCCAATCGATGGCGGTATCGACTATCTGAACCCATCTGATATCAAGAGTATCGAGGTGCTGAAAGATGCCGCTTCAGGTGCTGTATATGGTGCACGTGCAGCAAATGGCGTTGTGCTCGTGACCACTAAGAATGGCGTTCAGGGACGTGCAAAAGTCAATTATGATTTCACCTACGGATGGCAGTCGAAACTCAAATCCATCGACATTCTCAATGCCACTCAGTATGCTATCTTGAAAAACGAGGCTTATCTCAATACCGGTCAACCTGCTCCCTATGCCGACCCATACAGCTATGGTGAGGGTTACGACTGGCAGGCAGCTATCTTCAACGACAACGCTCCTATGATGAATCATCAGCTGTCAGTCTCAGGTGCGAGCGAAAAGATCAACTACTTCCTCTCCCTTGGCTATTATGACCAGGAAGGTATCATCGGCGGCAATTATGATCAGTCAAGCTACAACCGTCTGACTCTTCGCGCCAACAACATTTACACTCTCCTTGACGAATCAAAGAATCGCAACTGGCTCAATAAGTTTGTGCTCACCACCAATATCTCTTATGCACGAATCCATTCTAAAGGATTTGGTGGTGGCGGTGCATATTATGGTGCTCCCATCACCAACGCACTCGGTATGTCACCGATGCTGACTCCGACTCTTAAGCCAGGATCTGCTGAATATCAGCACCAGATGGATTACTATGCAGGCAACGACAAATACGTTCCCCGTTACGACGCCCAAGGTAATCTTTACACAGTGCCTGAAGCATTCGGCGGCGGCTATCAGGAGCTTACCAACCCATTCTATGGATGGTCGTTCCCATCAGGCAAAAACTGGAGCCATAAGATAGTCAGCAATATCGTCGGAGAACTCCAGATTTGGGATGGCCTTTCCTACCGCATCAGCTTCGGTGGCGACCTCGCCTTCTGGGGCAGCGACAGCCACTCAGAACCCAACTATTACAGCAACCTGAGCAACCAGGATGCCATCCATGCTTCCGCCTCATCATCAATGAACCGCGGATGGACATGGCAGCTCGAAAATCTCATCCTCTACGATAAGGAATTTGGCGACCACCACATCAACGTTGTGCTCGGCGAGTCTGCAAAGCAGGGCACAGGATGGTGGATCAACGCATCTGCTAACAAGCTCTACAACTTCGACAAGCCTTGGGTGACAGTAGCTCAAGGTCAACCTGGTGAGGAAGATGGCGGCAACCGTACGGGCAACGCAGGCCCTAACGCAGCATGGCCAAAGCTTCTCTCCTATTTCGGACGAGTTTCCTACGACTTCGGAAGCCGCTACATGATTCAGGCTACAGTTCGTCGCGACGGCAGCTCCCGCTTCGGTGCCAACAACAAGTGGGCTACATTCCCATCATTCTCAGCAGGCTGGAACATCACAAACGAGTCATTCCTCGAGACAAGACCACAATGGTGGAACAATACCAAAATCCGTGTATCCTGGGGTAAGAATGGTAACGAGGCTATCGGCGACTTCGCCTACACAGTGCTGACCAACGGCAACAACAACTACTATTTCGGTCCCGAAGGGTCAAGCCAGACTTATGGTTCAAAGGCCTCCGGACTTGCAAATCCCAACCTGAAATGGGAGGAATCGACTCAGACAGACATAGGTCTTGACCTCGGATTCCTCGGCAATTCACTCCAGTTTACTTTCGACTGGTATAAGAAGCGCACCACCGGCATGCTTATGACCATGATGATCCCGACATATGTGGGTGAATCCGCTCCTATCGGCAACGTAGGTACGATGGACAACACTGGTGTCGAGATGGATCTCCGCTGGGCTCACACATTCGGCGACGTAGAAGTAAACCTTGGCGGCAACCTCTCATATGTCAAGAATACCCTTGTAAACCTCGGCAACTCTGACGGATGGAGATCAGAAGTATCCAATGCCACAGCCGGCGACATCGCCCGCTCTATGAATGGCGAGGTATTCCCATTCTTCTATGGCTACAAGACAGCCGGCATCATACAGAATCAGGCTGAAGCTGACGCTTACAATACTAAATATGGCCTCACATCCGGCCAGACTTCATGGTATGCGCAGCCGGGCGACGTTATCTTCGTCGACACCAACGGCGACGGCACCATCAATGCTGACGACCGCACCAAGATCGGTAAGGGTCTCCCTGACTGGACATATGGCTTCAACGTAGGCCTCGGATGGAAAGGTCTTCAACTGACTGCTTACTTCCAGGGCGTTTGGGGCAACCAGATATATGACGCTTCGCTCCGCGGCGATACTCCAGCCAAAAACATGCCATCATGGATGCTCAACCGCTGGGTAGGAGAAGGGACATCCAACAAGATTCCAATCTACCGCCTCGGTGACGCACGCAACTGGCAGAGCTCCGACATCTATGTCCACAATGGTGCATATCTCCGCTGTGCAAACCTGACCCTCTCATACTCTCTTCCGTTCGACATCGTGAAGAAAGTGGGTCTTGACAACTTCAAGGTATTCGTAATGGCCGAGAACCTATTCACCGCAACAAAGTATCATGGTTTCACTCCTGAGGTGGGCGACGGCACAAGTATCGGTATCGACTACGGCAACTATCCTGAAGCCCGCACATTCTCAGTTGGATTCAATATTTCTCTCTAATACTTCATAAAGCTTATCAAAATGAAACTCAATAAAAAATTATACCTCCTCCCTATTGCGGCAATGGGTCTTGGCCTCACTTCCTGCGGAAGCGACTGGCTGGATATCACCAACAATACTCAAGATACCGTAGAGGACTATTTTAAGACAGAAGCCAACATTCAGCAGGCTGTCGTAGCCGCTTACGATCCTCTGCATTGGTTTGACTATGCCAACAACTATTGCGGCATCAACATCTATCCCGAGGTGCTTGCCGACCAGTGCTTCCCCGGTGGTGGCGACGTCAACGACATGAACCAGTGGAAGACAGTGTTCAACTTCAACACGACACCAACCATCGTCCTCGACTCGAACTACTCAAATGCATATTCAGGAGTGAAGCGTTGCAACGACGCCATCCATTATATGTACGACTACTGGGAACCCAAGACTTCGGAAGAGCTCGCCAACCGCGAATACTACGAGGCTCAGGTGCTGGCACTTCGCGCATTCTTCTACAACTATCTATGGCACTGGTGGGGCAACATCGCCTACTATACTGAGAGTCTTGGCAGCGACTATATCGCTCCTCAGTACACTGCCGACGAAGTTTATGAGTTCATCATCGCCGACCTCGACAAGGCACTCTCCTACAATCGTCTTCCCGAAAAATGCGAAGGTGCAGACCTTGGCCGTGTGACAAAGCATTTCGTCTACATGCTCTATGCAGAAGTTGTTATGTATCAGAACGACGCTTCCCGCAAGCCGACAGCCCTCAAATACATGGAGGAGATCATCAATTCTGGCAAATACCAGCTCGTCAATGACTTCGCATCAATATGGGACGTGACTGGCGAATGGGGCAGCGAATCAGTATGGGAAATCAACTACTCCGACTATCTCGCAGCTCGCAACTGGAGCTGGGGTGGCACTGCAGGCGGCACTGTAGTTCCCTGTATGGTTCTTCCCCGTGGCTACGACTCATCCGATGGCATCCACGACAATACCGGCTGGGGCTTCGGCACAGTACGCCAGTCATGCTACGACTCTTATGATCCCGCCGACAAGCGTCGCGACGCTTCCATCTGGCAGCCGGCTCCCGGATCCTACAAGCAAGGATACCAGGATACAGGCCTGTTCCTCGCCAAGTATGCAGGCAAGATCGGGGGCAACTCAGGCCAGATTGCAGATGCACTGCTCAACTACAACAACAATCTCCGCCTCTACCGCTATTCAGAGACCCTTCTCAATGCTGCTGAGCTTGGCTCGCCCAACGCACAGACATATCTCGACATGGTACGCGCAAGAGCCGGACTCGGATCAGTGCCCGCAACCCTCGACAATATCATTCAGGAACGTGCTTGGGAATTCCTCGGCGAAGGCAAGCGCTACTGGGACCTTATCCGCACAGGTCTTGCCAAGGACCTTCTCGTGAAAGGCAATGAGATACCCGACGACCGCACAGGCAACTACACCGACGGCAAGAAGTATCTCCCATTCCCACAGTCTGAGATCGACAAGTGTCATGGCACTCTCAAGCAGAATGATGCTTATTTCCAGTAATTCACTCTCCCTAACAGTAAGACAAAATGAAGACTACAAATAAAATCTTAGGCTTCGCCACAATGGCGGGAGTGATGCTCGCAATGGGCTCCTGCTCCACAGAGCCTAACTTCCAGCCCTCGATGGCTGGCCTCCCACAGGCTTCCGACTATCAGATCGGAATCAGCGTCGACGAACTGAACAATGTGGAGCTTAACATCCTCGATAAAAACGGAGCCGCTGCCAAAGGTGTCTACCCAATCTGGTATGTCAACGAAAGCTCTCGCCCCTCAACATCGCTCACCTATCGCGACCTTATCACAATCGCAGGCGATTACCCGGTGGAAATGAAGGTCGGCAACGGCAACGGCGTATCTGAAGGTTCCGTGACAGGCACTATCCACATCGACAAGACTATCTTCGACTTCACTCCCTATATGAAGGCTCTGACCGACAACGCCACAAAAGAATGGGCTGTCGATGGCACAAAAGAAGGTCATATGGGATGCGGTCCTGAAAGCAATCCTACCGAATGGTGGAATGGCCGTCCCGGCGACAAGGAGGCAGAAGGAGTATATGCCAATGTCCTCACTTTTGGAGCCACAGGTGCTGAGACCAGCGGATCGTATGTGTATAATCCGGGTGAATCAGGGACAATGTATGTCAATGCAGGCGTACAGGCGTTGGCCGGATATGAGGTAAACAATCCCAACGATGGTGCAGATTTCCGCGTAGCTGCCGAGCAAGTGGCCACAGAGTTCACACTCACCCCAGAGGGAGCAAACCTTTATCTCGTGCTTCCTCCACATACTCCATTCCCTTATATCCCCTCAGAAGAAGGTTTCAACAATCCGAAATATCGCATTGCAAAATTCAGCAAGAGTGAGATAACCCTCGTGCAGGATCTTCCCGGCATTTCTTGGCAATATATCATTGCTCCAAAAGCTGAAGACACCTCATTCAAGGGCTTCAAGTATGACAGCGAGTATAATATGTGGAAATCAGCTGAGGTGACGCTGCAGAGCACATGGTTCTCACCCGGCGATTGGTCAGGCGGCCTCGTTCCAGACGTCGTTGAGGTATCAAATGAGAAGATCTTTGTCCACACTCCTGCAGCCATGGGCAACGACCAGTGGCAAGGCCAGGTGCATATCGGCACCAATATCCAGGTATCTGCATCTGAGACCTACGACTTCTCATGCAAGATAGAATCAGCAAACGATTCCAAGGTTACAGTAAAGGTTCAGATGGATGGAGATGATGGCGTATCATTTGCAGGTCAGGACCAGATTTCGTTTGAAGCAGGCGGCTCATACTATTACTTCTCAGATCTCCCAGGTTTCGACGGACTTCTGAAGATAGCATTTGACTTTGCCGGATATCCCGACACTGATTTCACTATCACAAACATCGTATTCAAGAAGCATTCAGACGATGACGGCACTGTTCTCCCGACATTGCCTGACGAACCGGAACAGCCAGTATCTTGGGTACCTGTAGACAGCCCCGACAACCTGTTCCACGGTTGCACATGGACCAATTCGTTCTATTATGCACCAGGATGGGCACAAATTGCGGATCCGGAGGTGAAAGTAGACGGAAGCACCATCACAGTCGTTCTCCCGGAAGCTACAACCGACCAGTGGCAGGCACAGGTGGCATTCCATACCGACATCACCACATCAGCCGATAAGCTATATGACTTCCGCGTCACCTTCTATTCCAACAAAGAGCATCCCGGAGTGACCTTCAAGTGCGTTCTTTCTGGTGGTGGCGACAACGACAATGTCTTCTACATGGCCGATCGCCTGAAAATACCGGAATATGAGGATGTCACCTACAGTTGGATCGGACTCCCCGGTATTGATATGGACAAGATGAGCGTATTCCTCGATTTCGGAGGCAATCAAGCCGGAACCGAAATCCAGATTAAGGACATAATCATCCAGGAACACCGCGAATAATTCGAAAAGACTACAATAAAAAATGGCACCGGAAAACGGCGCCATTTTTTATTATCTGATTTCATTATCTGATTTGCAGTTTCGCTGACTTGCGG
>DAAK01000045.1 GCA_001701075.1 Bacteroidales bacterium GP3
TCGCAAGAAAGAGACTCCGCGAGCAGCTTTCAGCATATGCTTGCTAAATAAAATATATACTGTGAAACACACAAAAGCGCCCAGCTTCATCAGAAGCCGGGCGCTTTTGTAGCTATGGCTCCGTTGGCCTGTGATATAAAAATGGTTGACAATAGCAATCAATTCAGAAATTTTTTGTATCTTTGCACCCAAAATCACAGCGATATGGAAAAAACTTTGTTAGGTACTACTGTCGGTAAACTCAGAAATAAACTTCATCGGCTTATGAAACAGAGATATGCGGCAGAGGCTGACATAAAACTGACTGTTGAGGAATTTATGATCCTTAATATGATTAAGGTCAAATCCGACCAGATCCTTCAGGATATTGCCATCATCACGGGTAAGAACAAGTCGGTCGTAATGCGTATGATTGACTCATTAGAAAAAAAAGGACTTTGCAAACGTGAAGTCAATCCTGCCGACCGACGGGAGAATTTCCTGAAAATTACGCGTGAGGGGGAGCTGGTGGTGTCTCAATATCAAGACATAGAACGCCGGCTTACTAAGGATTTGGTAGCTGGGATTCCATCTGATAAGTTGGAGGCATTTTTCGAAGTAATTGATATGATTTCAGCTAACGCCAAGGAGACGATGCTATAGACAGCATCCCACGTCTACTTTGCTACAAAAGTTGTGTCTATATAGTTGCTAATAGAAATTATTGATATAATCAATCAAAATCGTGAACAAGAAAGCCATAATTTTTACTGCCGGATATATCCTGATGTGCTCTATGACTCTGGCTGCGCAAACGGCCAAGAGGGTTTTCACTTTGCCGGAGCTATTTTCTTTAGCTGATACGCAAAGCAAGACCATCAAAATCTATGAGACCGCCGTCGATGTTGCGGACAAAAATATCAGTGCCGCCAAAAACGCTTATCTTCCAGACATTGGTTTTTCAGCATCCGCCACATATAACGGTAACGCCTGGGTTGCTGACCGGGATTTTTCAAATGGACAGACATTTTCCTCGCCACACTTCGGAAATAGTTTTGCATTAGAAGCTTCTCAAGTGGTATTTGCCGGAGGAGCCATCCATTTCAACATCGAGGCATTGGAAATTCAGAAGCGTATAAGTCAATGGAATCTCTCGGCTCACCGTCAAGAGACATATTTCCTTTTGACCGGATGTTATCTTGATTTATACAAATTCCATAATCTTCTCACAGTCTATGACCGTAATATCGAGCAGACAAAGCAAGTGATAAGAGACATGAAGGCGCGAGAGGCTGCCGGTATTGTATTGCCAAATGATATCACACGCTACGAAGTGCAGTTGCAAAACCTTAATTATGGCAGGACTGAACTTCTAATTCAATCAAGATAAGCAATGACAGGCTGGTGACAATGCTCGATTTGCCGGAGCAAACTGAAATATTTCCTGATACGACCTTGATTGCAAAGCAATGGCCTGAAATAGCAGAGTGCGAATTATTGCAAACGGCATCCGATAACTCGCCTATGCTCAATATGAACCGGTTGACTCTCGATATGCTTGACAAACGTATTCAAGTGGCAAAAGCCGGATATATGCCCCAAATAAGTGTTATAGCTGGGGATAATCTTAAAGGTCCTATTACATACGAGATCCCAACCCTGAACAATAACATAAATACGTGGTATGTTGGGGTTGGGCTGAGATATAACATCGGCAACCTATACAAAACACCCAAGGATTTATCTAAAATTCAGACGACAATCCTACAAAAGAAAAACGAACTTGAAGAAGCTGAAGAACGCGTTTCGCTTGATGTCAAGGCTGCCCATATAAGATATCTTGATTCTTTTGAGCTTCTTGAGACGCAACGCAAGAGCCTGCAATTAGCTCGTGAGAACTATGAGGTTGTGGCCAACCGATACGATAATGACCTTGTCATAGTGACCGACCTTGTGGACGCCGACAATCTTCGTCTTTCGGCTGAAGTGCAATATGTCAACGCGCGCATAAATGTGATTTACAACTATTATAAACTCCTGTATAGCACAGGAACACTGAAATAATTTGGAATTAACCGCTTAGAAATAAGATATTAGGATTAAAAAAAATGAACAAGAAAACAAAAAAGATAGTACGCAATATCGTAGTCATAGTCTTAATAATTGCCGGATTGGCGTGGGTATGCTCCAAATTCATTCATTTCGGTAATGTCGAGTATACCGACAACGCACAGGTACGCCGCAATATCATACCTGTCAACTCAAGAGTACAGGGATATATCCAGAAGGTGTGTTTCGATGATTACGAGTTTGTACACAAGGGTGACACATTGGCTGTGATAGAGAGTTCTGAATATGAACTGAAGGTGGCTCAGGCAAGAGCTGGATATCAAAAGGCCCTTATGGAAAATACGGCTATGGGAACCGTGATTTCTACAACCGAAAACAATCTTAGTGTATCAGATGCTACCATAGAAGAATTAAGGATAAGGCTTCGTCAGGCCGAGACTGATTTTCATCGATATGAGCAACTGCTTGCTCAAAAGGCTGTCACTCAGCAGCAATACGACAATGTAAAGGCTGATTACGACGCGACGAAGGCAAAATACGATATGCTTGTGCGTCAGAAGAGAAGCACATCGCTTGTAAAGGAAGAACAGACACAGCGACTTGAGCAAAATCAGACTAACATCGATGTGGCACAGGCAGCTCAGAACTTGGCGGAATTGAATCTGTCATATACTGTCATCACAGCTCCTTGCGATGGAGTGACTTCACGGAAGGCCATTCAGGAGGGGCAGCTTATCCAACCGGGACAGACCTTACTGTCACTTGTGGAATACGACAATGTGTGGGTGATAGCAAATTATAAGGAGACCCAGACTGCGAATATACGTGAAGGGATGCCAGTCAGCATCATGGTAGATGCTGTGCCGGGTATAGAATATCATGGAGAAGTTGCTTCAATGTCCAATGCCACGGGCGCTCAATATTCCATGATACCGCAAGATAACTCAGCCGGTAATTTTGTCAAAGTGGAGCAGAGGATTCCAATCAAGATTGTCTTCACAGATGATAACAGTAAAGAAAATCTTGACAGGTTGCGCTCAGGAATGAATGTGGAATGTGAAGTAAAATTTTAGGCATGGGAGCACCTTTACCATCCCCCGAAGAATTAGCTGCAGCACGGCGGATAAATGTATGGAATGATTTTGTTCCGCAATGGCTGCGGTTTCCTCTAATTATCGTAATCATTGTAGTCTTCCTCTTTTCTGGGGGCGTATATATGTCTGCTGTCAACCAGATGGTCGGCACCACTTCATGGATTACAGAGGATGTCCTTATGGCGGGATATGCCTCAATGGTTGGATTGACTGTCGCTTTTCCGGTATTGTTCCGCATAGTTTTTCGATTTCGGACTCGCGACATCTTGATGTGCTCAGCCGTGGTCTTCATAGTCTGTGATTACATAAGCATGGTCAGCACTTTTGTCCCGCTTGTAGTTGCTGTATCGTTCATCAGTGGATTCTTTAAGATTGTAAGTACATTTGCCTGCTGGAACAACATTCAGCTCTGTATCACTCCACGAAGGGACTTTGCCGTATTTTTCCCGTTTTTGTTTGCATTTGTGTTGGGAACGGTACAGCTCGTGAATATAGCGACCGGCTACAGCATATATGCATTTGATTGGCAAGCTATGCATCGGCTGACGATAGGGGCATTCATTATTGTATTTGCAATAATCTATTTCGGGATGCGGAGGCATTACCGTCAGGGCCCATATATGCCGTTTTATGGCATTGACTATCTTGGAGGGATAATGTGGACGCTTTTCCTGATTACTATGGTTTTCATTTTTGTATATGGCGACCATTACGATTGGCTTGAAGGGGAACCGATCAGGGTCGCGATATTCTTTGCCTTAATGCTTTTGGCGATTAATCTTCATCGTGCCTCCACTATCAGGCATCCATATATATCAATTGAGACATTCAGTCAGAAAAATATGTTATGGATATTCCTTTTGTTCGGCTTTATGACTCTTATGTCGGCAACGGCCGGTTCGGTCTTGAATATCTTTACTGAAGGCATATTGGGTTACGATGCCCGCCATGCAATCGACAATAGTTGGGGTACACTTGTAGGAGTTGCTTCGGGAGCAGGATTTTTCTATATAGCTTTCTCAAAATGGAAATGGCGGTTAAAGAATATTGTACTCTCGGGTTTTGTAAGCTTCTTCATGTTTCAGGTGATGCTTTATTTCCTGATAGACGCCTCTACAGATAAAGGGATGCTATATCTTCCCTTATTTTTCAAAGGAATGGGAGTCGGGATCGTCTATACCACGCTGACGTATGCACTTGCCGGTTGTGTCACGTTTATCTATTACTTCCAGGCTATGTGTGTCATCGGCTTTATCCGAACGGCATTTGGGGGACCTCTGTGCTCTGCCGTTGTGACTCGGGTATTCAAGTATGTGCGATTGGAAAACCTTGCCAACCTAAGTACTGAGATTGATGATATGAATCCGCTCTCGGAATCATTCTCCACCATATACGGAGAATTGCAGCGGCCGGTGATGATGGTAAGCCTGAAGGAAGTGTTTGGTTACGCAGTCATAGCTTCTATACTTATAATACTATCCATATTGCTTTCAGATTATAGAAATTATTTCACCCAGACACCTCAAAAGATCTTCAGACTCTCGCAAGCACAGATATGGAGGCTCCTTCGGAAATCTATCGATTAGTATCTGCTTCCGAACTATCAGGTCATAAAAAATGCGAATTCTGGATAGGATTCAGAATTCGCATTTTTGGGGGGAGTGTGATGTTAACCGCAATGCCAATATTTGAGCACTACTTTCATCATTTGGTTGTGGCTGTCTGATACCTTTGCTCGGAGATCGGCATCATTATAGGCAGAAAGCTTATTGATGATGCCGTCGATAAGTCTTGGTGAGAATACGTCTTTGGCTTCGAAGACCTCTCTCTGCTCTTTAAGAGCCTTTGCGGATGCGACACATGAATCGGGAAGTGATTTCAGCTGTGCGAGTTTCTCCTTGTTTTCATCGTTGTGAATGTTGACGCTGACATATAATTCTTCAGCCCTGTCAAGAGCATTCTCCATTTCAAAACCAGTACGTGCTGCGACCACCATAGCAGCGATAAGCTGATAGATATCTGCAGAGCAGTCGGCACTTCTTAACTCAACAGTCTGTTTCTGTGGAGGAATGGTGATAGCATCGGCCTCGAGGGGATTAGCCTGTGAGCACATATCGTTTTCTCCTGTCCAACCCAGAGGAACGCGGACGAGTACCGAGCGGTTGCGGTCGCCCCAGCATACAGAGGTGGGTGCTTCCTGATGAGGCACGAGACGGAAATAGCTTGTAGGCACCTTGTTTCCCATGGCTGTAATGGCATCCGCATGTTCAAGTATTCCTACAATAGCCTTCTTAGCCACATCGCTCAGTTTCCCATTCTCGGTCATCATGTTTTGGTCGCCTTTCATGATCTTGAAATGAATATGCAGCCCACTGCCAGCTTTGCCGGCAGTGATTTTGGGAGCGAAAGTGACATCATATCCTTTTTTTGCAGCAAGAGTTCTGATCACCCACTTTGCAAGCATCAGATTGTCGGCTGCTTCTACTGCGGGAATAGGAAGGAATTCAACTTCATTCTGCTCGTAAATCTTGCCGTCGAGAGTGAAGTTACCCACTTCGTTATGCCCATATTTAATCTGGCCGCCAGTCTGGGCTATAAGGCTCATACACTCCACGCGGAAATCATTAAATTTGGCAAATGGTGCCGATTCATGATATCCTTTTTGATCGGATGCATGGAAGAAGCCTGTATCCTCTGCTATTACATAATATTCAAGTTCACCCATAGCGTAGAAATCCATGCCGGTGGTTTTTGTAAACTCCTCGCATGCTTTCCTAAGAGTGTATTCCGGAGAAGACTGCAATGGCTTTCCTTCCTTGTCAAAGAAAGTTGCAAGCATTGTGAGGGTTGGGATCTCCGCAAATGGGTCGAGGAAAGCGGTAGAGAAGCGAGGAATAACATATAGATCGCTATTGCCGGCTTCAATGAATGGAAATAGACTTGAGCCGTCAACTCTTTCTCCGAAAGTGAGGATGGAATCAAGATAACTTTCAGAATTGATTACGAAATTCAGAGTTTTTAGGCGATTGTCGTCTGCAGGATACATGAATTTGACCATGCGGATTCCATTTTCCTTCACAAAACGGATAAGGTCAGCCTTTCTAAATTCAGATGGGGCTTTCTGTAGAAATTCCACCACCTTATTGGGGTTGAGACTAAGATTGGAATTCATAAGGATAGATATTAGGTTGTTGAATCTTGAGTTTTACATGGTTTTCGTGAAAAAATGCCACAATTCATACAGGGGAATATGGGTATGGCGCTGTTTTCGATAGCAAAGGTAATATTTAAATCGATTCTTTCCAAATTTTAATTCAAATATTTTCAAAAAA
>DAAK01000200.1:0-155 GCA_001701075.1 Bacteroidales bacterium GP3
TAAGAGACGCATTAAGAAGATAATATCTGAATTGGCTGAAAAGAATGGAGCGACTTTGATTTATGTATCTCACTACATGACTGAATTGCCTGAATGTGTTAATCATGTCAAGGACATGGAATCTGTTTTTTTTGATAAAATATCATATTAATTTT
>DAAK01000200.1:294-487 GCA_001701075.1 Bacteroidales bacterium GP3
GGCTTACTTATGATTGTGCTGTCGGTACTCACTATGACGGCACGGGTTATTACGCCAGATGAGGCAAATGCTGTTGCATCGGAATTCATGAATACTGTAGGGTTGCGGAGTGCTTCTTCATCAGCACTTCGACCACTGAAGGCTCCTGGAGTAGCTGTAGAAGTAGCTAACAGTCCTTATTATATCTTCAACA
>DAAK01000200.1:523-3372 GCA_001701075.1 Bacteroidales bacterium GP3
GGTGATGACCGCGCACCAAAGATCCTTGGGTATTCGGATAAGGGTAGCTTTGATGCAGAAAATCTGCCTCCTCAGCTTAAGGAAATGATGGAGCAGTGGGCGAAGCAGCTGTCAGATATGCCTGAGATTGGGAAACATGCTTCATGGAGCACAACTACCACAACGCGAGCAGAAGAAGGAGTGCTATTGGAGACAGCCAATTGGGGACAAGATTTTCCATATAATGGTCAAACACCAATAATTGAGGGTGCTAATTGCCCAACAGGATGCGTGGCAACTGCCATGGCGATTGTCATGAAATATCAAAAATGGCCGGAGACGTATGATTGGGACGCAATGCCGATGAATACGGAAAACGACCCTCTTGATTATGAGGTTTATAATGCGGCGTTGTCTGGACTGATGGCAGATGCCGGAGAAGCTGTGCATATGTATTATGCCCCTTGGGAGAGTGGTGCCAATATGAATTGGGTTGGCCATAAAATGCAGCAAGAATTCAAATATTCTCCAGAGTGTCAGTATATTACTTCGAAAAATTTCTCTCAAGAAAAATGGTTAGAAATGCTTTATGATAATATTGACAAAGGCAATCCTGTGATTTATAATGGCCTTGATGAAATCGGAAGCATGAACCATGCCTTTATTATTGATGGATATAATTCTAATGGATTTCATATCAATTGGGGTTGGGATGGAAATTATAATGGATATTTTGTGATAGATGCATTGACTCCAAATGAATATCAAGATTTTTCATTTGACACTGGAATGGTAATTAACATTGTTCCAGATAAAAGTGGTAATAAATATTCTGAATGTTTTGCAGACTATGGATATTTTTGGAATGGAGGAGATATTGGAGAAAAGATGAACATTAGTGTTGAAGATGTTCATAGTGGAGAAGAATTTGCAGTAATATGGAAATATATCACTATGCCGGAAGGATTTAATGGGGAAATAGCAATTGCATTAGTTGATAATGAAAATAATATAAAAGAAATATTACAATCACGAGAAGCTGTTTCATACGGTAATGAAGGAATAGGATTATTTAATGGAATCTTCTTTGGGAATATTGTTACCGGAACTGTGAATGAAGATGATAGGTTACAATTAGTTGCTAAAGCATCTCAAAATGAAGAGTATAGAATAATTTTAGGCACTTTAGAGAACCCTTCCTCTGCGCCTGTCAGAGGTAATACACCAAGAAAAAGACTTGTAACATTCAACATAGGAAAAGGAGTATCCTTTGATCATAATGATATGGCTGAAAATAGTGGAATCCTTCCGTATGGAGAAACTACTATTAAAGTAATGGATGGATTACAATTACACTATAGGGTGAGATCGGAAGATTCAGACTCTGATAATCCTATCGTAATCAAAGTTGAAGGGGATCTATTATATGGCACTATTCATGTATCATCTAAAGAAGAAATTAATTATTTTATTGATATAGCAAGTGATTGCACAATAGAAGCGTACATTGCAGAATTAAAGGATGAAGATGTTAGTTTAACTTCAGGTGGCACTTTGAGCTCAAAAATATCTGAAAAAGATGGACCATGTATTAGAAACCTAAAAATTTCCGGTAAGATGGATGCTACAGATTTCTGGTATATAAGAGATAATATGCCTAGTTTGGAGTCCCTTGATCTTAGTGAAGTTTCGATAGAGGAAGTGAATGCATCGGATGGAAATTTTATTCAAAACCAAATAAAATACGATGCAAATACCATTCCTGATTGGGCATTGACTAATCTTCACAGTTCATATATTTCATCTCTTATACTGCCACCAAATTTAGTGGCAATAAATGGAGATGCCTTGGTTAATTTAGAGATTAACTCTGTTACAATACCAGAGAATGTCAATCGTATTGGAAATAATGAATTTTATGGTTGTGATAATTTAAAATACGTTGAACTCCTCAATCCGGAACCAATATTCGTAAATGATTGTATCTTTTTAGATACGTATTGTCCTGAAAACGGAATATTATATGTGCCGGTTGGTTCTGCAGAAAAATATAGACAAGCTCCTGTCTGGAGGGATTTTAAAGAAATAGTAGAAGGCAGGATGCCCGTTTTTGTAAACAAGATACAGATTAGTCCTGAGAACTGGGACGGCACGGTAGGAGAATCCTTCAAGATTGAGGCAGTCGTGATGCCAGAGAATGCTGCAGACAAGAGCCTTACTTGGACTTCGAGTGATGAGGATATAGCATCTGTTGATGCTGAGGGAAATGTCATGGCACTTGCAATAGGCGAAGCAGATATCATGGCCACCGCTGCAGACGGATCAGGAATCAGTGCAACATGTCATGTGGAAGTAGGTGCAAGTGTCATTCCAGTAGAAGGCATTTCACTTGACAAGGAATCTGCGGAACTGAAAGTCGGTGATAGCATTGCACTGACGGCAACTGTTCTGCCAGAAAATGCAACAGATAAGACGGTGACATGGAGTTCTGACAATGCCTCAGTAGCTTCGGTAGATGAGAATGGGAATGTCATGGCAATATCACTCGGCACGGCTAATATAACGGCAGCCTGCGGTGATTATTCAGCCATATGCGCTGTTACAGTAGTGGCCACCATGGTAGAGTCAATCCAGCTCACGCCAGACAAATGGGATGGTGTGGAAGGTGAATCATTCAAGATTGAGACAGTCGTGATGCCGGAAGATGCATCGGACAAGAGCCTTACATGGAAGTCAAGTGACGAGGCAATTGCGACAGTGGATGCAGTTGGAAATGTCTCAGTGCTTAAGGAAGGGACATGTGTGATAACAGCGACAGCAGCAGATGGCTCCGGAGTTTCAGCCGAGTGCATCATAACAAGCGTAGCTGG
>DAAK01000003.1 GCA_001701075.1 Bacteroidales bacterium GP3
TCGCATTGGCTGTAATGACAGCATGTTCTCCAAAATCTGAAGGCAAATCTTCAGGAATGAATCAAGGTGGTCCCCAGATTGGAAGTCCGGCAATGGGCGGAAATCAACGTCCCGAGCCTTCTGCAGCATTGAAAGAACTAATCGATGAAACAGTCCCTTCTTTCAAGCAATATGTGTTTGTAAATGAGAAAGGAGACTCTTTACAATATAATCTCTATACCCCTAAGGATATAAAAGAAGGGGAAAAGTATCCTCTCGTCCTCTTTATGGCAGATGCAAGCACACCGGGACCTGATCCTCTGATTCCACTGACACAAGGCTATGGAGGACTTGTATGGGCCACTCCTGAATTCCAAGCAAAACATCCAGCTTATGTCTTAGTACCTCAATATTCATACATAACTGTCGACAATCAATGGCAGACAATGCCGGAGGTAGACGAGACCATAGAATTGCTAAAGCATCTGGTTAAGGAAAATCCAGTGGATGACAACAGACTCTATACTACGGGACAGTCAATGGGAGGCATGATGTCGCTATATTTCAATATCAAATATCCCGACTTGTTTGCAGCCTCAATGTATGTCAGCTGCCAGTGGGATGTAAAGAAAATGGATGGTTTCAAGGATAAGAAATTCGTATATATCACTGCTGGAGGAGACAAGGAAGCTACCGGAGGAGCAGATGAATTGAAGGCACTTTTAAAGAAGGAAAATTCCGATTTTGCTGAAGCCACTTGGAGTGCGCGACTCCCACAGGCAGAACAAGACTCTCTTGCATCAGCACTTTTAGCCAAAGGTGAGCCTCGCAACTTCATCACATTTGAGGGAAACACTGTTTTGCCGCCAGACGGAAAAGGAATGGTCCATATGGCTTCTTTCAACTATGCATATCGCTTATCTCCAGTTTGCGAATGGATTTTCCAACAGTCTAAATAAATACTAATTTGTCAGTAACTCTGAAAGGGATTTATATGCTTCCATATATTTACGTCCCACAGGGATTGCTTTTGATATGGACCGCAAGTAGATCTGGCGGTTTGAGAATTTGTCAACTTCCGGAATCGACACTATATATGATCGATGCACTCTGATGAATTTATCTTTCGGAAGCCTGCTTTCCATCTCTTTCATTGTCATCTGTGTGATTATGGTAGGAAGCGCTTTTCTATAAATCTTAATATAATTGTCCATAGCCTCAAGATAACATATCTCCGACATATTGACCACTACATTCTTATGCTCCACCTTTAAAGTCAAGACATCGTCTTGTTCGGATAACGGCTCAGGATGTTGAATGTATCTTTCTACCTTATGCATTGCCTGCTCAAAGCGAGGATAGAATATTGGCTTATGCAGAAAGTCAATTGCATCCGCATTATAGCCATCAAGAGCATATTGAGAATAAGCTGTGGTGAAAATAACGCAGATATTTTTAGAGAGTTGTCTTGCCAAATCCAGCCCATTATGTGAGTTCATTTCTATATCAAGAAACACTACATCTGGATTCGTCTCTCTTATCTTCTCCATTCCTTCGATGGGGGAAGTTGTAGTATATAGTTCAATATTGCCATAACGAGAGCAATATTCCTGAATTATGCTTAATGCGATTGGTTCATCATCTATGGCTATGCATTTCATCGTTGAGTCAGTTCTATAGTCAATTCTACATTAAATGTGGAATTTACTTGATTAATATTAAGCTGATGTCTATTAGGATATAATAGGCACAGCCTCTTCTTGCAATTTTCAATTCCCATATGCTCTCCAATCCTTTTTCCCGAGAAAACCATATTGGATGTTTTGAATGTCAATATCCCATTTCGTTCTCGAATTAGTATGAAGATATCACTGTGCTCAACAGATGAGACTCCATGTTTGAAGCAATTCTCCACAAATGTCACTAATAGCATAGGTGGGATCATTAGCTCAGGAGATTCTATATCTATGTTTAATTCTACTTTTGTCTTATCGTTAAGTCTTAGCGATTGCAATTCTACAAATTGACGTATGTAGTCCGCTTCATTCGACAATGGCACGGCGTTGTTGGTGGATGAGATATGAATGTATCGCATCATTGAGATGTATTTCTCAAGCGATTCGAGTGCCTTGTCGCTCCCTGTCAGAAAAAGGCCATACAATGAATTGAGCGTGTTGAACATAAAATGGGGCTTCACCTGAACCTTATACATTTCAATTTCTGCCCGTTCGCGCTCTGCTTCAAGTTGGAGGCTTCGGGTTCGCTGGATATTCGCTTCCGAAAGCAATCCTACAGCAAAACTGAAAGTCTCAACTATGACAAATAGCGACCATACGGCTTGCCTATGCTGAGTGGCAGAAGGGAACAGCCTGACAATTCCGCGGTCATAGTCCATTGGCTTCGGCACATACCATTGCACTGATGCAAGGGCATAAGTTATGATTATAGATACCAAAATAAGTCCGATGCCTATCAGGCGGAATTTGTCATTTCTAAAGAATAGCGATACAGTGACAAGACGATTTAAGAAATACACTGCATAAAGCCATAATCCTACCAATACGACATACCATGGCACATAATGAAACCATCGTTCTACGGGGAACAGGAAGATCATTATTGGCAGAACAATGAGGCAAAATGCGATGTCGATATATTGAGTCAGATGTTTCATCCGCCGTTGTATTTTATTATGCAAAGTTAGTGATTTTTTCTTGTTTTGAAGAATTATAATCATTCATTTGCCATTAGAAATACGTCGTTAGCCAATTATTTAAGGGGTAAATTAATAAAAAAATATGGTTTTAGGGTTTATATTTGCACAGTGAATCATCACCTACATTAATAAAACGTTATTATATTTGAATATTAATGAATATATACTATGATCAAGACATTTAGAAAATTTCATCTGTGGCTATCAGTTCCGTTTGGTTTGATAATCACTCTCATTTGCTTTTCAGGCGCAATGTTGGTGTTTGAGTCTGAAATCACTCGCCATATTCAAAATGATGTTTATTATGTTTCATCGGTTAAGGATAAGCCCATTCCTATGGATAAGCTTATGGAAACAGTGAAGGCAACATTGCCCGACTCTGTGTCTATTACAGGTGTGACCGTCTTTAAGGACAATAACCGCACATATCAGGTGGGATTGTCAAAACCTATGAGAGCTTCCCTCTTCATCGACCAATATTCCGGACAAATTACAGGAAATTATGAGCGTCTCGGGTTCTTTTCAACTATGTTTAAGCTTCACCGCTGGCTTCTTGACAGTGCAAATCCTCATGGCGATGGCATAAAAGTTGGAAAGTTGTTGGTAGGTATTTCAACACTTATTTTCGTTATCGTGCTCATAACAGGAGTGATTATCTGGTGGCCACGTGCCCGTAAAAATCTAAAGAGAAGCCTTACTATATCATTTGCAAATGGATGGAAAGGATTTTGGAGAGGCCTTCATGTCGCAGGGGGAATGTATGCTTTAATTCTTGTGCTTGCAATGGCATTGACTGGCCTGACTTGGTCGTTCGAATGGTATAGAAACGCGTTTTATGCTGTTTGCGGAGTGGAAAATACACCACGAAATAATATGCCATCTCCACAAGCCAAAGGCAACGGAAAGACTGGCATAGATGGAAAAGAACGAGGCAAAATAGACAAAAGCGAAGATCAATATGAAGGAGAAAGACTTGGGCAATCAGAATTCTTTTACTGGCAACCAATATATGATGTCTT
>DAAK01000214.1 GCA_001701075.1 Bacteroidales bacterium GP3
TTTGCAAGGTTGCGTGGCATATCCACATTCTTACCCTTGTTGATCGCAATATAATACGACAAGAGCTGTAGCGGCACACTCGTTATGATCGGAGTGAGGCATTCCGGGACGTCTGGCACCTCAATGACATGGTCGGCAATATTCTTGATTTCCTTGTCTCCTTCCGTCACTATGGCGATGACACTGCCGTGGCGCGCCTTCACCTGCTGCACATTGTTGACGATCTTCTCATAGAGATGGTCATTCGGTGCTATGATGACTGTAGGCATCTCCGCATCAATCAATGCGATAGGACCATGCTTCATCTCTGCTGCAGGATATCCCTCGGCATGTATGTAGGAGATTTCCTTAAGCTTCAATGCCCCCTCAAGAGCCACCGGATAACTGTATCCGCGGCCGAGATAAAGGAAATTGTGGGCATATGTGAAGATAAGCGAAAGACGCTCTATCTTATCGTTCAGTTCAAGGGTCTGCTTTACATACTCCGGAATCTTCAGAATGGCCTCCCCTATCTTGTTCAGCTCCTCTTTTTCCATCGTACCCTTCAGCTCAGCTATCGCCATAGCAATGAGTGTAAGCACCATCACCTGGCCAGTGAAAGCCTTTGTGGATGCAACGCCAATCTCCGGTCCTACATGAATATAGGTGCCGGAATCAGTGTTGCGGGGTATTGAGCTTCCTACTACATTGCTTATGCCATATACATAGGCTCCTGCATCATGAGCCATTTCAATAGCCGCAAGGGTGTCGGCGGTCTCACCGCTCTGCGACACGGCTATCACCACGTCGCGCTCGTCGAGCACCGGGTTGCTGTAGCGGAATTCACTTGCATATTCCACCTCCACAGGAATTCTGCACATATCCTGGATAAGATATTTGCCTATCAGGGAGGCATGCCAGGATGTGCCGCAAGCCACTATGATGATTCTTTTTGCATTAAGGAATTTATCCTTGCTGTCCTGGACTCCACTTACTATGATGTTCTTGCCGCCATCGACAACCCTGCCGCGTATGCAGTCGCGAAGAGTATTCGGCTGCTCAAAGATTTCCTTAAGCATGAAATGCGGATACCCGCCCTTCTCAAGCTGGGAGATTGAAAACTCGAGTGTCTTGACATCTACGCTGGTCTCCTCATTGTTGAGATTGATCAATTTCAATGGTTCCGACTTTGAGACCACTGCAATCTCGTTATCCTTTACGTAGACCACTTCTTTCGTGTATTCTACAATAGGAGTGGCATCGGAAGCCAGGAACATCTCGCCCTCTCCGATTCCGATTACAAGCGGAGAGCTCTTGCGAGCTGCTATTATAGTGTCAGGATGATTTTTCTCTATCACGGCTATGGCATATGCACCTACCACCTGCCTCAGGGCTTCCTTGACGGCATGAAGAAGTGAGCAATTATTGCTTGTCCTTATATATTCTATAAGCTGTACGAGCACTTCCGTGTCAGTTTCCGACTGGAAACTGCAGCCATTCTGGATAAGGGCATCTTTCAGCACCTTATAGTTCTCAATCGTACCATTGTGTACCAGTGCAATCTCTTCATCTTCACTGAAATGAGGATGTGCATTCTTGTCAGATGGCTCGCCGTGGGTAGCCCATCGGGTATGCGCTATGCCGGTATCTCCGGCAGTATCCTTATCCTTACAGTAATCCTCAAGATTGGAGACCTTTCCAAGTGTCTTATATACATTCAATTTTCCAGAAGGGCTGACAAGCGCTACTCCCGCGCTGTCATAACCTCTGTATTCAAGACGGTGTAAACCTTTTATCAGAATATCGTAAGCATTTCTATCACCGACATATCCTACTATTCCACACATATTCGTAAGTTTTATATGTTTCTATTATCAAATTGGAGAACACTCTCGATATTGCGATGGAATCTCTCTTAAACTTAAACGCTGATCCCATACTGTTTATTATATCTATTGGTCAATATTTCTTATATTTGGATCCTCTCATTCAATCGGATCATTTCTGTGGGCTACAAGATACTCCCAGGCGGCATCATGATCATTGGGTATCAGACCATCAAGAATAGCATCTTTCACCATCTGCTTCAGCCTCGATATCTCTTGCGATGGTGGAATGCCAAGCCTTTCCATTATTTCATTGCCGTTGATAGGATTCTTCCATTTCCTGTAGTCGTCGGCAGCCTCTATTTCCTTCATCCTTTCCCTGAGGGCTGTGAATCCATCGAGTGCCGATTTCACCTTGATGGGATTTCGGGATGTGAGATCCGACTCCGCCAGTATCATAAGGTCTTCCACGTCATCCCCAGCATCTGTCAGAAGGCGTCTTACGCCTGAATCGCTGACTCCTTCCTCGCTGACCTGCTGCGGACGCATGTGAAGCCCAACAAGCTTTTGCACATATTTCATCTTATCGTTGAGAGGCATCTTCATTGATTGGAAGATACGTGGCACCATCCTCTCCCCTATGAAATTATGGTTGTGGAAAGTCCATCCAAGCGCATTGTCCCATTTCTTTGTGACAGGTTTTGCGATGTCGTGCAAAAGCGCTGCCCATCTGAGCCATTCATTGTCAGAGCGTTCGGCCACATTGTCTACCACCTTCAACGTATGCAGGAAATTATCCTTATGGGCTCGTCCCCCTACGGTGTCAACACCCTTTAAGGCATATACTTCAGGCATTATTCGTTCCAGAAGACCACTTTCATCGAGCAGCATGAATCCAATCGAGGGTTTTCGTGAACGCATGATCTTTCCGAGCTCGTCGTTGATCCTCTCTTTCGAAATGATGTCTATTCTTTCTGCATTACGCTTGATACCATCGAAAGTTTCCGGAAGTATGTCAAACTCAAGCTGTGTCGCAAAGCGGATAGCCCTCATCATCCTCAGCGGATCGTCGCTGAAAGTGACGTCTGGATCCAATGGCGTGCGGATTATTTTCTTGGCAAGATCAGAGAGGCCTCCAAAAGGATCCACGAGTTCACCGAATCGTCCTTTGTTCAGGCAAATTGCCATTGCATTGATTGTGAAGTCTCTCCTCTTCTGGTCATCGTCGAGAGTGCCGTCTTCCACTATCGGATTGCGGGAGTCGCGGGTATAGCTTTCACGTCTTGCTCCGACAAACTCCAGTTCCAGATCCTTATGGCGTATCTGAGCAGTGCCATAATTGGCATACACGGTCAACTTCCCTTTCTTGCCAAGACGCGCGGCAACGGCACGGGCCAAAGAGATCCCGCTTCCTACAGTCACGAAGTCGAGATCGGCAGAATGCCGTCCAAGAAAAATGTCTCTTACGAAACCTCCTACGACATATACCTCAAGCCCCAAGTCATCGGAAGTCTCGCCGATGACCTTAAATATGGGATTCGTCAATTTCTCCTTAAGAATCTTGGGAGTCATTTGTCTGAATATTGCTTGTCTTTTGGTCCTTATTATTCTGCTTGCGTTTGTGACGCCGCTGGTTGCCTTGCTTTCGAGGTGTCCCTTCCTGGGGTTGCTCCTGAGCTGCCTGATTTTCCGGATTTGCTTGATTTGCTTGATTAGCCTGATTATTCTGATTATTCTGCTTGCCCTTCGATTTCTTTTTCTTGGCCTTGTCGAAGCGCGTCAGAGCATCCTGGTCGGTCAAATCTATGTATTCCCGCTTTTCCTCTGTCATGTTACCATCCAAAGTAAGTTTTTCAGGCTTAATGCCCTGCTTGTTGAGTGCAATGATTTCGAATGCCCTTGCGGCTGGAATCACCGTGAGGTTTGCACCCATTCGCTTATCAGTGCTATATGTGAGCGTCCGCGTCAGGATATCAGTCTTGAAGAGGAAATAATCAGAGTCCTTGGTCTGAAGCACAGTTTCTTTCGATGGCAGTTGCTTCACTGCCTCAGCATATGCGTCAATCTCGAAGTTGAGGCAGCATTTCAGTTTTGCACACTGTCCTGCAAGTTTCTGAGGATTCATAGATAGATCCTGCATTCTCGCAGCTCCGGTGCCCACGCTGACGAAGTGTGTCATCCAGCTTGAGCAGCATAGTGGACGTCCGCAAGGTCCGATACCACCGATACGCCCTGTCTCCTGGCGCGCGCCGATCTGCTTCATCTCTATCCTGACCTTAAATTCCTCGGCAAGGATACGTATCAGTTTCCTGAAGTCAACTCGCTCATCGGCTATGTAGTAGAAGATGGCTTTGCCTCCGTCTCCTTGATATTCCACATCGCCGATCTTCATGTTGAGCCCTAACTCCTCAGCAATGGCGCGCGACTTTATCATCGTGCTGTGCTCCTTGCTTCTCGCCTCGTTAAAGCGCTCTATATCGGAAGGACGTGCTTTTCTGAAGATTTTCTTGAGTTCCTCAAGGTTGTCAGGATCCACTTTCGCCTTTATCATCTGCATCCTCACAAGCGGACCTACCATAGTCACCTGTCCGATGTCATGTCCGTTTGCTGCCTCCACAGC
>DAAK01000121.1 GCA_001701075.1 Bacteroidales bacterium GP3
ATGTTGACATCGCTGCCGTCGAGATAATAATCGGCAGAACCGTCACGCTCGCGTTTTTTGGAAGGACCGAGTCCGGCTGAACGACATATATTATGGATGTCAACACCATTGGCATCCTCTGTTATGAATGTGGCGAGCAATCCATCGTAAGCTTTCAAGGCAATAGGACCAAACTCAGAGGAGTCGAGCAGTCCGAGCCTCATACCTTTAAACAGTGCATATGTGAACATACAGGATGCAGATGCCTCAAGATAGTTGTGATGTCCACCTGCGCTCACAAATGAGTCATCATACTGGAGAAGCTGATACCATACACCGCTGTCAGGATCCTGCCACCGACAAATACCCCCTACAACTTGGTCGAAAATCTCTGCTATTGCCTCGTAATCAGGATGCTCACTCGGCATCAAGGCCAACACATCCACCAAAGCTGCCGCATACCATCCCATGCCGCGTCCCCAGAATTCTTTGCTACATCCTTTGTAAGGATCGCTGGCATTGGCCCAGAACGAATTGGCATCCGACGGATTAGCACTCCATCCATGATAGTTGAGTGATTTTTCGGCATCATATGTATGTTTGTGTATGGTGGTAAACTGCAACGCAATGTCTGCCCACGCATCGTAATCGTCTGAAGCGAACATGGCAAGATATTCAGCATAGAAGGCAGCTCCCATATAGAGACCATCGAGCCACATCTGATCGGGGTAAGAATCCTTATGAATGAAACCATTCTTCCCCTCTTCAAGGGTAATGCGCTTGTATTCATAGCGCAAATATGTATAAAGATAGTCGGCTGCCAAGCGATATCGATCCCCATTGGCAGGGTTGACCGACGACTCACGGGCATAGAGATCGAAGAGCACCTTGCCTGAAGCTATATTGTCAAGGCTTCCTTTCTTGAAGTTGTAAAAGTTACCATCAGCATCAATTGCATTATCCGCATAGATCTTACACCATCCATAAGCTTTGTCAGAAAGATCGTCATCAGGGTACTGGCCGCAGTACATCAGGATGGTTTTGGCCACCAACCCGCTCACATAGTCCCACGACTTGTCTGCCGACCATTCCTTGCCATGAGATTGAACCATCGATGCAGAATATTTAGCCGTCTGTGCCGAAGCTGACAGACAAAAGAGAATTGACAGAACAGAAGCTACGAAATTTTTCATATTTAAGCTGATAAATTTTACTCATTGCAAAGTTAACACTTTTTTCTCAAACGACCGAACTCCAAACAAAAAAATCAATCGGACAAACAACGATTGATTGTTCATCCGACTGATAAGCTTTTTTATAATCTCAGTTTCCCTCTACACTCGTTGCTCACTCTGCATAAAGGTTTTCCTCCTGCTGAGGAATGTATTTATCCACCAGTCTTGAGATTTTCTTCATATCGGGTTTCTTATCGGCATAGTCAATCAATGTCCCGATTGGATACAGGTCTGGGTCGGAAGCTGATTGGAAATCAGCAGCATCTTCGGAATAGTCTCCATCCTCCACTGCATCCTCTTCAATAGCATAGTCGCTAAATGCAATAGCGCTGTCAGCATCCTTATGCCGCTCTATACCGACCAACAGAGTTGTTGGAATTATGCTAATCTGAGGGTCTTCTCCCCAAACTCCGGGATTGCTGATGACTTCTGCCACCTTTTGGGCTATAATATCAGTGAGTTCTTTTCTTTTCATAGCAATGTCTTTTTATTAAGATCGTTTTAATTTATCCAGTCACTAAACATAACGTATCAATCAACGAAATGGTTCTTTTCTAACATTCAATAGACATATTCCCAGTTAGCTGTCAATCCAATAGAACAGGATGCGATAGCCTAAAGATATAATCATATCAAGATTATAGTAAGGTATCTCACGAGTTACTTGACGGGTGCCTTCCAGACGAACTTGTCAGACTTTCCGACAGGTTGAACCATCACACTTCAGAATTATCTTCATTGCGACACATCACATGGAGGTGTTCGCATTTCTTACGGAGCGATTCGAACGGAATTCTCTCATATTCTTCAAGATGAGCTAATATATCCCCCCAGTAAATGGACCGGTATGCATTTCTCTCAGCTTCCTTATATTCCTCGGCCTTATCTTCGGGCTCTATAGATACCTCCGCTCTTGCAAGATTTGCACCAATGCGAATGGATACATTAACGAACTGTTCCAGTGGGTAATCCATCTCATATCCACTGTCCTTTATCGCTTTCAATACATCGAGGGCATAATCTATTGCCTCATTATATGCCACACTTTTCATGGTCTTTGAGTTTTATAGTTATCTTCCCGCAAAGTTAACACTTTTTTCTTGATTCAGCAATTAATCAATCTCATTTTATCAGGAAGCGATTTTTGTCACATAATGTCATTATAAGAACTATACTTGCTAATATGCACTATTTTTTGTAATTTTGTCAGATAATCAATATCCAACACCTGACAGACCAATGGCCTCTACCAAAACGAAGAACAACAAAGCTAAGAATGGAATAAAGAAATCCAATGCGTTAAACGCTATACATCGTCCGGAGAATATGACTCTTGAGCAATGGCAGAAGGCATTGCGCCGACAGGCTGCCACAAAGGAACACTTCGGAATCAAGGCACCATTCGGTCAGGATGACCCGTATGTAGTGTCAAGCGCAAAAAGCGGTCGGTCATACAGAGTTCATTATTTCGGTCCGGATTCACAATCCAACCGATGCGAATGCATGGACTTCAAGACAAGCCAATTGGGCACCTGCAAGCATATCGAGGCAATCTCGCTCGCGAATGATGGGAAATATGCTCGCAAGCTTCATCACAGTCCATTCCATACATTCGTATATGTGGATTATCCAGATGGACGAAAGATAAAGATACGTCAGGGCCAAGGTGTATCTTCAGAAATGAAAGACCTTATCGGGACTTTTTTTGATTCCAAAGGAGAGATAAAGAATCTGCAATGCGACCCGTCAGATTTCATAAGAAAAGCAAAACAGATTGATGAGACTTTTGAATGGGAAGCGGATGCTCTCAGTATCCTGATTGACGAGCGAGACAAGGTGCGCCGCAAGAAAATCATAGAAGAAAAGTATGCCCATTCACTTTTCGACGGATTGCTCAAGACTTCCCTTCATCCTTATCAGGCAGAAGGAGCAAGATTTGCGTTTGCAGGGGGACGCACCATCAATGCCGATGAAATGGGCCTTGGCAAGACAGTGCAGGCAATCGCCACCGCAGAACTGCTGAAGCGAGAAGGACTTGTGGACTCCGTCATTATAATATGTCCTACTTCACTCAAATACCAATGGCTTTCAGAAATCAAGCGATTCACCAATTCCACAGCCCTTGTGATTGAGGGGAACGTAATGAAACGCAAGGAGCAATTCAACGACTACAACTATTTCTACAAGATATGCTCTTTCCATGCGATGAGCAATACCATAAAGGCTGATTTTATCCCTCATGCCGATATGATTATCTACGATGAATTCCAGCGCCTTAAGAACAAGGAGACCCAGATGGGCAAGCAACTCCGCAAACTTCAGTCGCAATACGTCATGGCTCTTTCGGGAACGCCCCTGGAGAATAAGCTTGATGAACTCTATTCGGTCACCCAGCTTGTAGACCAATACGTCTTAGGACCATACTATAAGTTTAATGCCGAGACCACCCTTACAGATGAATTAGGGAAAATCGTAGGCTACCGCAACTTGCATACAGTTGCTGAGAAACTCAAGGATACGCTGATACGCCGCAAGAAAGCTGATGTGAAACTCCAGATGCCGGCCCGCACCGACATGAATCTGTTCGTGCCCATGACCAAGGAGCAGATGGCCATACACAACGAGTACCAGTTTCATATTACAATGTTGGTAAACAAATGGCGTAAATTTAAATTCCTTAGCGAGGCCGACCGTAAGAGGCTCATGCTTTTCCTTTCCATGATGAGGATGGTATGCGACAGCACTTTCATACTTGATCAAAAGACACGTTTCGATACGAAAATAGACGAAGCAATGGAAATCATTTCCAATCTTCTTGACAATGAAGATGGGAAAGTGGTCATATTCAGCCAATGGGAGCGCATGCTCCGTATCCTGGCAAGTGAGTTGGACAGAAATGATATTGATTTCTGTTTCCTGCATGGCGGTGTACCTTCGGCCAAACGTAAAAATCTTATCGACAGATTCCGTGATGATCCCGACTGCCGCATATTCCTCTCCACGGATGCCGGTGCAACCGGTCTGAATCTTCAGACTGCATCTCTTTTGATCAATCTCGATCTTCCCTGGAATCCGGCTGTACTTGAGCAACGCATCGCACGCATATACCGTCTTGGACAGGCAAATCCTGTGCAGATTATCAATATGGTGGCCCGCAATACGATAGAAGAGCGTATGCTATCCACTCTTAAATTCAAGTCAAATCTCGCGGCCGGTATTCTTGACGGAGGCCAAGATGCTGTATTCTTCGACAACAATAAGTTTGATAAAATCGTGGAGGTGGTGGATGGAGTCATACAACAACCCCAAACGGATGATCCTGAACCGGAAGCCTCTGAACTGGAAAAGCAGGACTCTACCCCATCTTCTACCGAGCATGCATCTTCTGATCAAGTTTCTGAACAAAAGCCTACGGCAGAAAGATCTGGCGAATCTAATTCTGAGCAGAAGGAAACTGGGGACACACAGACAACTTCCCATACTCCTTCTCCAACACCTACTCAGGCTTCATCTTCGACTCCATCTTCTTCAACATCTACTCAGACTCCATCTTCGGCTTCATCTCCAACGACATCCCAAACAACTTCTCAAAGTCCCGAAGGAATCAGGAAAACTGTCGCAGGAGGGCTGGAAGCATTAGGTAAAATTGCAGATATGCTACGCTCGCCAGAGTCTACAGCAGCACTTGTAGATGCAATTGTAAAAGAAGATCCGGAGACAGGTCAGACCTCTCTCAACATTCCTGTACCTGACAAATCAACAGTCGTAAACATTCTCTCAGCTTTTTCCGCTTTCCTCAACCGATAGTTCTTATTTTTTGTTGGACATCGTGTGAAAGATGAATATCTTAACTTCTTGCAGTTATGAAAGTATTCT
>DAAK01000064.1:0-3521 GCA_001701075.1 Bacteroidales bacterium GP3
CCCCTTCAAAAATGGGCATGTCATCCACGAGGTAAAGAGTCAGCAAAAACCATTTTTTTGCTTGATTCCTAATAGCGGACAATGTCATTTTTTCTTAAAGATATCGTAGTTTCCGTTATATTTCGACTTAGTGGTATCTGCTTTCTTACCTTTTCTTTCTTTCTTTTCCTTCTTCTTTGAGGCTGCAGGACCAACGAGCGACATCTCATAGTCGGTGCGGGCAGTCTTCTCCGCCTTGCGTTTTTTAGCCTCTGCCTTCTTCATGCGATCTTTTGCCTCGCGAGAATAATCGCGGTCAGTGGCAAATTCCGCTCTTACCTTGCGGCCAAAGAAATCGACATTGCGAAGAGCATCCACCACCTTTCGGGCATCTTTCTTCCTGACATCGAAGAGAGTATATTCAGGCATAAGGTCGATGCGACCGACCTCAGGTTTTGAACCTACCACCGAGCGGTTGATAAGCTCCATCAGGTTGCCTGGGAAGAAACCCTGAGCCTTTCCGATGTTTACCATCAGACGATCATAGCCATCCTCAGCAGTACGGCGATCCTTATCTCCTTTCGGTCGGCGTTCGCCACGCTCTTTACGATCGCCACGCTCCCTGCGATCTCTGCGCTCGCCACTCTCAGTCCTATCCTTCTTCGCATCGGCATTTAGGTCTATATCAGGCATATCGCGGTAGTAATCTAGAAGACGGTTAAATTCAAGAGAAAGCACGCGTTTCAAGAGATCTTCCTCAGAAAGCCATTCCAGTTTCTTGCGCACACCGGGCAAGAAACGTTCGATCTGCGCATCGTCCACTTCCACGCGCTCAATACGGTCGGCAAGATGATAGATTTGTTTTTCTATAATATGGTCGGGAGTCGGGACCTTCTTGTATTCAAAAGTCTTTCCTATACGCTTTTCAATCTCGCGGAGCTTACTGCGTTCGCGTGAGTGGATAATGGCGACTGAGACACCGGTCTTGTTGGCACGTCCTGTACGTCCGGAACGGTGGGTGTAGACAGCGACATCGTCAGGAAGACCGTAGTTTATCACATGGGTAAGGTCGTCCACGTCAAGGCCACGAGCTGCCACATCGGTAGCGACAAGAAGTTGGGTGACATGGTCACGGAATTTCTTCATAGCCAAATCTCGCTGGGCTTGCGAAAGGTCACCATGAAGGCAATCGGCATTATATCCGTCAGCAATCAGTTTGTCGGCTATTTCCTGTGTCTCGCGCTTAGTACGGCAGAAAATGATGCCATAGATATCCGGATTGTTATCAGCAACTCGTTTAAGGGCAAGGTATTTGTCGTGTGCCTTGACCATGTAGTAGATATGCTTGACATTTTTAGCCCCTTCATTCTTGTTTCCTGCGACAAACTCCACAGGATCTTTCATGAAATTGCGTGCAATAGCTGCGATTTCCTTTGGCATCGTAGCTGAAAACATCAGCATCTTCCTTTCTTCAGGCACATGGGAAAGAATCTCGTTTATGTCATCAATGAAGCCCATATTAAGCATCTCGTCAGCCTCATCGAGTATGACGGTATTGACATTTTCGAGTTTCACCTCTCCCCTCTTTATCAAGTCGATCAGTCGACCAGGAGTAGCCACTATCACCTGAGCCCCCTTGCGGATAGCCTTAATTTGCGAGTCGATACTGCTTCCGCCGTAGACCGGGATTATCTTTACTCCATCGAGGTATTTGGCAAAGTCTGCGAGGTCTCCGGCTATCTGCAGACAAAGTTCACGTGTGGGAGCTATGACAAGAGCTTGTGTGGCATCACTGTGTGGGTCGATGCGCTGCAGAAGCGGAAGTCCAAAAGCGGCAGTCTTACCAGTACCGGTCTGTGCGAGACCTACTACATCCCCTTCCTTGGAGATAAGATGGGGAATTACCATTTCCTGTATAGGCATCGGATGCTCAAAACCGAGTTCACCGATAGCCTTGAGAAGACGGGGGTCAATACCTAAGTCTTCAAATGTCTTCATATCTTGTTGCTGATCCATAATAAGTCAATCTTTATAAATTAAAAAAGTGTGGACGCATCGAGAGATGTCTCGTGCGTCCCCACTTTATATAACATATAAAAGGAAATAAATGTTTGAGAAGTGGATCAGCGCACAATCATCTTCTCGGATATTCCCGCGCCTTTCAAGATATATAGACCCTTACCGAGGAAATTGACATCTGACTTAGCAATTCCAGCCTTTATAAGTCGACCATCGAGACTATATACATCTACAAGAGATTCTGTCGGGATTACAGAAACGGCAGAAAATTCGTTGTTGCGCTCCTCATCAGTCAAGACAAGGAATTCGTCGACTGAATATTGTTCAGGGTCGCTGAGTTTAAGCACTGCCTTATTGCGAGGCAAGAAATCCAAGGTAGACTTTACAAAAGCGAGGCGACCATCCTTGCTTAAACCGAGCACTCGCATTGATTCATGGTCGAACGGGACGCGATTGTAGTGGAAATTTGATGGATTGTCGAAATAGGTACCCACAAGTTTATTACCGGCAACGCCGTCAGCAGAGCCTCCTATATTAAGACGATTGTCTGATGGGCGACGGCTGCTACATTCCACTATAATAGGAGTAGAAGGAGCCACTGTGCCACTCACTTCATTTATAATGGCTGCTCCGCGTGGATCAATCTCATTTATGGTGAAAAATCTCAAGCCATCTGAATTGGCACTGAAAGGGAATGCCGCAAAAAAAGGTGCATAATATTTATCACCAACTGTGACAGTTGGCTCAACACCAAAGAACTCATCGGAAGCAGCATCAACAGGACGTATATACCACTTACGGGAATCACCAGTTGCATCTACAGAAGGAAGACCTTCATCCTCATCAGGATAATCCCAAATGTCGCCGAGATACTTCACAAGTCCGCTCTTAGCAGCATAGATATAATATGCATTCTCTCCCTCGTAGGGATTTCGATCCTTAAGGATGGTGAGATACTCGCCCATAAAGGTGTAGATACTTGTGCCTTGTCCGCAAATATCATAATAATCGTTTCCTTGAGCATTCAAATAGAAAACAGCAGAAGGATCTGACACCACACGATCCTTATCAGCATACAACTTTAGTGCAGCGACATCAGCAGAAGTAGTGGCCACGCTATAAGAGCCTTTATCGTCGAGCAGATATGCATAGCGTTTAGTCTTCGCATTGCAAACACGATAGAATCCATCGCCATTAATATCAGCAAGCATAGGGAGAGCCATAAAGGCTATCATTGCAAAGAGTAAAAGTTTCTTCATATATGGAGGGGTTGCTATTGGTTGTTGGTTGAGAAAAGGTAGTATTTGGATTAATTATAAAAAGCATCCGTCGTGCACTCTGACACGACGGATGTGCTTTTTGATAACGCTATGGATTCGCCATATATTGTATCCGTAGCTGAAATTCCAGTTAATTATTCGCAAACGCAGATTGCAACACGGTTGTCAACTGGATCAGCGTAAGGCTGTTCTTCAGCTTCGCCCATGCTCTTCACGATGATGCGATCAGCAGCGATACCGTAG
>DAAK01000064.1:3560-6268 GCA_001701075.1 Bacteroidales bacterium GP3
CTAAGACGGAGGTTGATAGCGAGTGTACCAGTACCCTTGTCAGCATAACCAGTAACTTCAACCTTTGCATTGGGGTGATCCTTAAGGAAATCAGCAACTTCGCTCACCTTATACATTTCAGCCTTTGTGATGACTGCAGTGTTGATGCGGAAGAAGATATCGCGACGGAGCATTTCAGGTTTAACTTCCTCAACTACGTTAGTAACAGGAGCCTCAACAACCTTTTCAACGATACGCTCGATGATCTGTGGCTGCTGAACAGGAAGTTCAACTGTGCGGGTAGTCTTGATATACTTAGGACCGAAGCTATACTTAACACCAACGAGGCCATTGAAATACCAGTCAGCGTTGCCAGCCTGCTTTGAGTTGTAGCCGTCAGGAAGAACATTAGCCATGAATTCAAGACCTACAGCAACGCTTTCAGAAACGTTGAAGTTGAGGTCAAGACCAAACTGTCCAAGGAAACGAGCAGTAGTACCGTCCCAGAGGAGGCCGAGGCCATCAGCACCTGCACCAGTGAGAGCAGCGTTAGCTTTCTGAGCTTCGTCGTTGCTGAAAGCGATGTTAGCACCGATACCAGCGATGAAGTCAACGTCAACAAGACGATATGGATCATAACCACCGATGAGGTTTGTAAGGTTAACAACAGCGTCAACAGTAGGAGCTACATAGTTCCATTTCCAACGTTGATTACCAACAGTTTCGCTCTGGAAGTTCTGAGCAGCGCGAGACTGCCAAGCATTAAGAGCGAGACGAGCGCCAATGTATGGGTTGAAGTTGTAGCCACCAGCAATCTGAGCGTTGGGGCTGAAGAGGTGGCCGAAAGATGATTCGCCAAGGGTTTCTTGACCACCGAACTGTCCCTGGATATACCAGTTAGGGACGTATGAATACTCGGTGATGGTTTCCTGTGCCATAGCGGAAGCTCCAGCAAAAAGCATTGCACCAGCGAGCAGAATCTTATTTAATTTCATAATTGAATTCTTTATTATTTGGGTTTTAGAATAGTTTCAGGTATCGGCCCGGAACCGGAGGCCGGCTCCGGACACGAATCAATCAAAACTTATTTAACCTCGATGTAGAATTTCTTAGTTGAGGTGTATCCGTGGTAGTCAAGAGCCTGATAAGTGAACTCGTAAACCTTGCCCGATGTCAGGACGCCAGCAGGAATCTTAAATACAATCCTATTGCCAGTAACCATACCATTGTTGAATTCAGCACCAAGTTTCTCATTGATAGAGCCATTGAAGATTTCTGGCTTACCATTCTTGTAAACATTAGTGATAGCGATGTACTTTCTGCAAGCAGGAACGATGAGTTCACCAGTGTAGCTTGAGAGGTAAACTGTGAGAGCGTCGCCACCATCCTGAACGAACGGAGTAGGATCGCTTGCCTTACCAGAAAGGATACCGTAATCGTTACCCATCTTGTAGAATGCAGCTACCTGGAGGTAAGAATTAGGATTTTTAAGGAAGTTATTAACCTTCTTAGCCACCTTGTTGTAGAGGTCAATTGCTGTGTTGATCTTACCATAGTAAGGTTCGAGCTTATCAGTAACACCATTGATCATGTCATTAACCTTACCGCTGATCTGGTCATTGATCTTAGACATCATATTATTAACCTGATCTTCAATATCTTTGGTCATAGCGTCAAGTTGACCAGTTACATCTGCACCAGCTTGCTTCAAAGTCTTATTAATAGCATTCTTTATTTCATTCAGCATATCATCCATACCGGAATCTTCGCCTTTTATCACGATTGGGTCTGAAGAAGCAATTGTTTGTGAAGTTCCATCTGTATAAGAGATCTTTACATTTTTTAATGTAAATGAAAGGTCTGTATCAACGCCTTCGAAACTGATTTCACCAAGATCAACTGTAACACCTTTTACTTTGAATGGATCACCAAAATCGATGGTGATATTTCCTACTTCCTTAAGTTTATTAATAAAGTTCTGGATGTGACCAACATTTTCTGGAAGCTTAGCAGATCCCTGATAGTCAGCAAGGAAGTTGTAGCTGAGAGGCATAGCAGTAGCTACAGCGAGGTCGTACTGGCTGAGGACAGCATAAGACTTCAGAGAGTATTCTGAATCCATGTCATTAATTGAAGGAATTGCACCTACAGTCCAATCATAACGGAGAGCATATGCAGGAACCTTAACAGCAAGCTGCTCAAATATAGCCTTAACAACATCCTTTGCAGAACTCTTTGAAGGATTCTTAAGAACGTTCTCCATAGAAGCCTTTAGATCTTCTTCAATCTTATATTCAATTCCGCTTTTTAAAGCATCCTGAATTGGCATGATAGCCTCGCCCTCATAGAAACCATTTTCTTCAGTACGAGTATAACCATGATAAAGGATTTCATCACTTGGATTCAAGGTGATAGTCATAGGAAGGGCAGCGCCTGCTGAATTTTCAACAGTTACATCAAGATGGTCGAACTTAGCGCCAACTGGGTTAAGTGTAACGTATACCTTACCGAGTGTAACGTTACCGAAGTTGTCAGCATAGTAGCTTTCAGGAGCAATCTCCATAGTGCCATCAGGGTTGAGAGCCTTAAGATCAAGACCAGGTTCGCCAGTTGTGTTGAATTCCTTCTTGTCATTCGGGAACTTAACAGCCTTACCCCATTCGTTCTTACCATACCAGTTGAAGAGCATGTTGCTCTTGATACCGAGCGGAGTACGGAAGTCACCGAAT
>DAAK01000063.1 GCA_001701075.1 Bacteroidales bacterium GP3
CCCGCAGAACTGCAATCTGGATAAAAGACTACAACGCAGCCGACCATTCCTGGCGCTACCAGATAATAGCAGATGGAGAACTCCCCGACGAGATCTTCCTGCAGATGATGGGCAGCCGACGCCCTATTCTCTTTACCGAAGGAGACACGTCCCACAGTATCGACATGCGCCTCTACAGCGTAGTCTTCCCCGAATTTACAGTCAAGCCTCTCGGAAGTTGCGACAAGGTGATAGAATCTACGCGCACCATGCAGTCGCTCCGGAGCATGCACCGCATAGAAAGCTACGGACTCGTCGACCGCGACCGTCGCAGCGACCAGGAAGTGGAGTATCTGCGCGCGAAAAATATTCTTGTGCCGGAAGTGGCAGAGATAGAGAATATCTTCCTTTCGCCGGGAGTTGTGCTCACTATGGCTGAAATCAGAGAGCGCAACCCCAAGAAAGTGCTGAAGGCCGTGCGACAGGAAGTGATGCAAAAATTTGAGCAGATGCTTGAAAGCCAGGCTCTTCAGCATACCCGCCACAGGATGAAGCGCGACGTTGAGCGGAAGATTGATGCTCGCTTCACATGTATCACTGCCCTCGAGCTGCATATCAAGAGCCTTATCAAGAAACTCAGGCCACGCGAGACTTACGACCAGATCCTTGCAGAATTCCGCAAGATGGCCCGCGGCGGTGACTATGAGGGAGTGCTCAGGGTATTCAACCACAAGCCAATGTTTACCAGCAGCTGCGTGGCAAAGAGTCTCGGATTCTCCAATATCGACGACTATGTAGCAGGAGTCATCTCTGCCATGAAACATCACGATGACAAGGCCGACAAACTGCGCGCCGAAATTCGCAAACTCTTCACCTAAACAAAGACCATACCATAGGCGTTTTATCTATGGGACCGGGTCTCTAATATCCCTAATTGCTCCAATTATTCCAATTAGAATTATTGCCCTATAGTCCCATACACCCTATTATTTTAAAATCGAAATAACTAAAATCCACATATATGGCCCGCAAGAAAAAACAACTTGAGATCCTTCGCAACGACCCTTGGCTCGAACCTTTTGAAGCTGCCATCGTAGGTCGACATGAAGACGTAATCAGAAAACTTAACGATATCACTTCAGGCACAAACGGCTCACTCTCTGACTTCGCGAATGCCTATAAATACTTTGGTCTGCACCAAGAGAAAGACGGAAGCTGGACATTCCGCGAGTATGCTCCCAACGCGACTTCCATCCATCTTATCGGAACTTTCGATGATTGGAAGCTCAACGACGACTATAAGCTCGAGCGTCTTGAAAACGGAACATGGGAAATACATCTTCCTGCCGACAAGCTGCACGACGGCGACCTCTATAAGATGTTCGTCACATGGGAAGGTGGACAAGGTGAACGTATTCCGGCTTACGCTACAAGAGTGGTTCAGGATGATGTCACCAAGATCTTCAGTGCCCAGGTTTATGCACCGAAGCATCCGTATAAGTTTAAGGTGGATGACTTCACTCCAGATACAAAACCCCTCCTCATCTACGAATGCCATATCGGTATGGCCCAGCAGGAGGAAAAGGTAGGCACCTACGATGAATTCCGCACAAAGATTCTTCCCCGAATTGCTGCCGACGGCTACAATGCAATCCAGATAATGGCAATTCAGGAGCATCCTTATTACGGCTCTTTCGGCTACCATGTCAGCAGTTTCTACGCAGCCTCCAGCCGCTTTGGCACACCCGATGACCTCAAACGTCTGATCGACGACGCCCATGAACTTGGAATCGCCGTCATCATGGATATAGTGCATAGCCACGCTGTCAAGAATGAAGTCGAGGGTCTCGGACGCCTTGACGGAAGCTACGACCTCTACTTCAACCAAGGCGACCGCCGTGAGCATCCGGCATGGGACTCACTCCTTTTTGACTACGGAAAGAACGAAGTGCTCCATTTCCTTCTCAGTAACTGCAAATTCTGGCAGGAAGAATACCGTTTCGACGGTTTCCGATTTGATGGCGTCACCTCAATGCTCTATTACGATCACGGTCTCGGAAAAGCCTTCAGCGGATATCCCGACTACTATGACGGCAACCAGGACACGAATGCAATCGTCTATCTGACGCTCGCCAACCTTCTTATCCATGAGGTGAATCCAAACGCTATCACAATTGCCGAGGAAATGAGCGGCATGCCTGGACTCGCTGTCAAATTCAAGGATGGCGGCATCGGCTTTGACTACCGTATGGCAATGGGTATTCCCGACTATTGGATCAAGATGATCAAGGAGAAAAAAGACGAAGACTGGCATCCGACCTCTATATTCTGGGAACTCACCAACCGTCGTGCCGACGAGAAGACAATCTCATACTGCGAAAGCCACGACCAGGCTCTCGTAGGCGACAAGACTATCATCTTCCGACTCATCGACAAGGAGATGTATTGGCACATGATGGATGGCGACAACGACTTCACAGTGGAAAGAGGCATGGCACTCCACAAGATGATACGCCTCGTGACGCTCGCCAGCATCAACGGCGGCTACCTCAACTTCATGGGTAATGAATTCGGACATCCGGAATGGATCGACTTCCCACGCGAAGGAAACGGCTGGAGCTACAAGTATGCACGCCGCCAGTGGGATCTCGTAGACCGAGAAGACCTGAAATATAAGTATCTCAACCGCTTCGACAATGCGATGGTAGGCATCGTCGACAAGCAATATAACTTCCAGGCAAAACCGGTGGAGAAACTTTGGGAGAAAGACGACGACCAGGTGCTTGCTTTCAAGCGTGGCGACCTTATCTTTGTCTTCAACTGGAGTCCTAACAAGTCATTCCCCGACTACGGATTCCTTGCTCCCGCAGGTGAATATGAGGTAGTGCTCGATTCCGACTCTTTGGAATTCGGAGGCCACGGACTTGTAGACGACACTGTGCATCATTTCACTTCTCCCGACCCACTCTACTCTCCTGCAGGAAAGGGATGGCTCAAGATGTATATCCCGGCACGCACTGCACAGATTCTCAGAATGGTAAAGCCAAAACCGGGACGTAAGCCGGCTGCAGCAAAGACGGAGGAAGCAAAAGCTGAAGCCCCTACCAAGAAGACTGCTGCCAAGAAACCGGCAGCAAAAAAGACAGAAGCTAAGAAACCAGCAGCTAAAAAGACCACAGCAAAGAAGAAATGAAGAAAATAACGATTGCTATCGACGGATTCAGTTCAAGCGGCAAAAGCACCATGGCCAAGCAGCTTGCAAAGAAAATAGGATATGTATATGTAGATAGTGGCGCAATGTATCGCGCCACTACTCTATATGCCATCCGTCATGGGATGACAGACAAGGAAAAAGGTGTCGACACCGAGGCCCTGATTAAGGCTCTCCCTCTCATAGACATCTCTTTCTCCCTCACTCCCGACGAGACCCAACATACCATCCTCAACGGCGAAGATGTAGAAAAAGAAATCCGAGGCATGGAAGTCAGCGGATGGGTAAGCCCCGTTGCAGTGATTCCAGAAGTGCGCCACTATCTCGTAGACCTTCAGCAGAAATATGGGAAAGACAAGGGAATAGTCATGGATGGACGCGACATTGGCACCACAGTCTTCCCTGATGCCGAGATGAAAGTCTTTGTACAGGCAAGTCCGGAAGTGAGAGCCAAACGCAGATATGACGAGCTTATTGAAAAGGGAACGCCTTCTGACTTTGAGTCGGTGCTCGCAAACATCAAGGAGCGCGACCATATCGACTCTACCCGAAAGGAGTCTCCTCTCAGAAAAGCCGACGATGCCTTTGTGCTCGACAACGACAATCTAACGCGCGAGGAGCAGATGGAGGTGCTTGTAAAACTTTTCGAGGAGAAAACACGTGGCTAAAATAGAAATAGACAGCGGAAGCGGTTTTTGCTTTGGTGTGACCACAGCCATCAGCAAGGCTGAGGAAGAACTGGAGCGCACGGGAGTTCTCTACTGCCTCGGCGACATTGTGCACAATGCCGGCGAGGTGGAACGTCTCCGCAAGAAAGGACTTATAACTGTCGACCACGAAGAGTTTGCAAAGCTTCACAATGTGAAGGTACTTCTCCGCGCACACGGCGAGCCCCCTTCCACCTATGAGACAGCGCGCCGCAACAACATCGAGATCATCGATGCCACATGCCCGGTAGTGCTTCAGCTCCAGAAACGCATCAAAGATGCATATGCCAAATCATCCGCACCCACAAAGGATGCTGAAAATGATCCCCTCATCATCATTTATGGCAAACCGGGACATGCCGAAGTGAATGGCCTTGTTGGCCAGACCGGAGGCCGAGCCGTCGTGATTCAAGATAAGGCCGACCTCGACAATATTGATCTCAACAAAGACATATGGCTTTATTCCCAGACTACAAAATCGATTGAGGGTTTTCAAGAAATCGTAGCGGAGATAAAGTCAAGAAAAACTGCCGGTTCTTTCCAATGGTTTGACACGATCTGCCGCCAAGTGGCCAACCGTATGCCAAAGATGCGCGAATTTGCCGCCAACCATGATGTCATACTCTTCGTGAGCGGCGCCAAGAGCAGCAACGGCAAAGTGCTTTATGCGCAATGCAAGGAAATCAATCCCAAGACCTACCTGATTACTGACGAGACCGAACTTGACTCTGCATGGATAGAGAATGCGGAAAGCATCGGTATCTGCGGGGCCACCTCCACCCCTCGCTGGCTCATGCAGAAAGTGGCAGAGGCTTGTAATGCATCCGATGGGAATGACGCAAAAAACTGATGAATATTGGATGCGAGAAGCCTTAAGGGAGGCGGAATTGGCATTTGCAGAAGATGAGGTGCCCGTAGGAGCCGTCGTGGTCTGCAACGACCGCATCATCGGGAGAGGACACAATCAGACCGAACAGCTCACTGATGTCACGGCTCACGCTGAGATGCTTGCCATAACTGCAGCACAGGAAAATTTGGGCGGCAGGGTGCTTCCTGAATGCACATTATACGTCACGGTCGAACCTTGCTATATGTGTGCCGGCGCGATTGGCTGGGCACGCTTTGGAAAAGTAGTGTGGGGAGCCGACGATGCTAAACGGGGCTTCCATTCCCACTATGGTGGGAAATCCCCCTTTCATCCTAAGACACAAGTCATCACAGGCATTCTTTCTGAGGAATGCGGAGAACTGATGAAATCATTCTTCCAAAAGAAAAGAGGCTCCTAAGCCTCTTTTTTTATTCCCACCAAAGCAAGGATAGTAGTAAGCGCACTCCGTGCGCGTCCCGCACAGTCAAATATGGAAGGGAGGCTTCCCAGCCTCCCCACAAAAGCACATGGTCAGGTCGGAGACCTGATAATCATGCAGAAACCCCAGACTTCAGTCTGGGGTACATATAGCAAATGCCCTATAGCCTCGGAGAGGCGCTTTATGGTATTCTTTATCCAAATTTTGAATCATTAAACTGAATACTCTACTAAAAATTGAAACTTATTGCAAAAATATTTCATATTTCTTTCAAAAAAATTTCTTAAAATAAAAATTTTTCAGTAATTTTGCGTTGAAGAAATCGATTTCAATGTCAATTCCGACCACCTATAAATAATATCTCTCTAAAAACAGATACTATGAACGTCAAACCGTGGATAGAGGCGTTACGCCTCAGAACTTTGCCAGTAAGCGCCGCAGGAGTGCTTGCCGGATGTGCAGTGGCGCTCAGTTATAACAATTTCTATTGGCTACCAACCATAATTTGCCTCGTATTTGCCCTTCTTGCCCAAATAGTAAGCAATTTTGCCAACGAATATTTTGATTTTAAGAATGGACTTGACAAAAAAGGACGTCAAGGATTCCGGCGTGGAGTGACTGAAGGTGACATCCAGCCGGAAAGCATGAAATGGGCCATCATTGTGCTCACTGCCATCGATTGCATCCTTGGATGCACGCTTATCCATTGGGGAGGGCTGTGGATGATTCCTGTCGGCATACTCATTGTAGTGGCAGCTTTCGCATATAGCGCAGGGCCGTGGCCCCTTTCTCATCATGGTCTTGGCGATGAAGCCGTAATTATTTTCTATGGCATTGTGCCGGTAATGTTTACGGCCTATCTGCAATGTGGTGACTGGATCGGAGGCTCTATGGCCGGAGTGCTCGGGGAAATGTGGAAGATGGCTCTCATCGTTTCGATTGGCGTCGGCCTGCTTGGAGCTGACGTGCTTATCGTCAACAACATACGCGATTGCAAGGATGATGCAAAAGTCG
Source organism: Bacteroidales bacterium GP3 (assembly GCA_001701075.1). Taxonomy (GTDB): domain Bacteria; phylum Bacteroidota; class Bacteroidia; order Bacteroidales; family Muribaculaceae; genus Lepagella. The sequence continues at coordinate 6,219 of DAAK01000063.1, forward strand.
GGAAACGGACAAAAGCCGTCATCTTTGGCACGAAAACAATGAAGATTGTCTACATAATCTTTGCTTATTGCGGAATGGGACTGATATGGTATGGAATGCGCAATGCCCTTAACTCTTGGGGCTGGGCAGGATTTGTAGCCATCGGAATATGGTTTGTGCCCATCATTCTGGCACTATTCAAGTTTACCGACTATCGACTTAACAAGGTGCTCCGCTACACAGCAATCCAACTGCTGCTGACCATCGTATGGCTCCTCATCGACATCCTCATCAACATCGACAAGCTATATGCCATGCTTGCCCATCTCTGATCTCTGCCCTCTGTCACCTGACACCTGATCCCTGACACCTGAAAACTGAAAACTGAAAACTGAAAACTGACACCTGATCCCTGACACCTGAAAACTGA
>DAAK01000062.1:0-159 GCA_001701075.1 Bacteroidales bacterium GP3
TGATACTGTATCTTGCCGTTGCTTGCCACATCAATACCCGGCATGCGTTTCAGCACATCGCCTATACTTCGGTCTTGTGCCTGTGCAAAACTCCCGACATTATATGTTATAGTGTCGCCCTGTTCGCGGATTTTGTCGGCTTTTACGGCCACTTCCTTG
>DAAK01000062.1:213-14067 GCA_001701075.1 Bacteroidales bacterium GP3
TTGACTGTCTGCTTTGCAAAACCCATCATCGATACATCAAGCGTATAGCCATTGAATTCCGGCGATGATATAGAAAATTTGCCATTTGTATCAGAAGTGGCATACTTCTTAATCTTCCCTTTGGTATTGCGCAGAATTACAGAAGCCCCCGTCAATGGTTCATTCGTGCCTTCTTCCACGACTGTGCCGGACACGTTAATCTGAGCTTCACTTGCTAAGGTTGCCAAAAGAAAAGCCAATATTATTAGAAAGCTCCTCATTCATGATAAATATTAAGAAAATCTTCAATCTCGTCACCAAAGAATATTAGTGGATAAAAGATTATTATCTTATTTATAGTCCGGCTCATTGGCATAACGAGCCGCATTGTATTTGGGACGTTCGGGGAGATCGGATTCGAATTTTATACTGCTACCATATTTCGCTTTCAATACAGATTCCCAGTTGTTCAGAAAATATTCGGTATCCGCGAGCGCTTTCTTTCGATCTTTATTGTCGTATTCATTGGAGAAATACATCGGAGAGATAATGCGATTTGTTTTCTCGATACCCGTAGCCTCAAAAGAATTGCCATTGTCCGCCTCGGCTTTAAGGATTAAGCCGGGTAGACCGTGCAGTTTCCACGGACCGAAAGACAATGGGATATCAGTAGCGAACCATGCGGTCCAACGGCGTCCATGATAATCTGTCTCGGCATTAATACATTCATAGCCAAGTATCATTTTTACAGAGTCACCAATTTCCCACTCCATCTCCGCCAAAGGTTCATCATAATATCCCTGTTCTTCGCCAAACTTGGAATAATAGCGCAACTTCCCTTTTTCTACATCTGAAAATACATAAGTGAAGACTTTCTTGACAGGTCCTTTGGACAAATCGACATATATACTTCCGTCAGGGTTTTCCCTCATGGTGGCAGCCCGGATTATTTGATTCAAATGATCCTTCCCATCAGGTGTGGATTTCAGCGAGTCGGTCCATAGGCTTACATCGTTAAAATATTTTGCTTCGCTGGTATTCGCGAGTAGTGACATCCGAGTTGTCTGCAATGTATCCCTCTCCCAGTTAATACTGTTTTCGTCGTAGCTGACAAAGATGTCAGCTTTGCTCTGTGCCAAAGCATCTGAAGCTATAAAGCACAAAACCACTGATGCTAAAACTAACATTAATTTTTTCATTTTCTATTAATTAATTGTGTATTGATAGGTTATTTCTTCATTATGATTGCAAAGTTAAGCCATCGTATTCTAATATGATGCACACAAAAGTGTGCATCTGATATTTCGGGGTGCATTTGCACACAAAAGTGTGCAAGAAATGTGGGGCTAAATAGGTAACTTTGCACTATAATATAGAAGATATGGAAAATTCAGGAGGATTAACGACAGAATTGAAACAGAAAATTGCAGATTCAAAGGTCGTCATTATTGGAGATGAAGATACTGAACTGATTGCTCAGGCAATAGGACGGTTGGGATTTACAGACGTTGAGACAACGTCTGAGTGTCTTGATATCCCTCATTGTGATTATGCAATATGTGTATGCTCAGACAAGGAGGAGTGCAGGAAGGTTATTACTCATTATGGAAATGTAGGAGTACCCGTAATATGTGCCTTTAATTTTGGAATTGGAGCCTGCATCACAGTCATTGAGCCCGGCTGTGGTCTTCCTCATTTCGTAGATGAGAAGGCAGACAAAGACCCGATAAAATCTATGCTTGACTACACAAAGGGATACAGTGCATTCTGGCACATCCCGCGCAATAGTTGGGTAGAGGATGCGATGAAGTTTGTGGTTACTCCTGAAGTAAGGTCTTCTGTAGGGGAGTTTACTATGACTGCTATGACGGCACATCTCCTCATAGCGATTGTGGCAGACAATAAGGTCAAGACATATCCTAAATTCTATCTTTCCACCATAGCAAATGATATCAATTAAAGCAGTTTGTAGTTAGTTGCGTAGGAGATTGCCTCGGAGATGTTGCTGACCTCCAATTTCTCAAACAGACGTCGACGTGATGACTTGACTGAATCAACAGCGCGGTGGATGCGTTCTGCGATGGTATTGATTGTCAAGCCTTGGATGGAAAGCGTCAGAATCTCTTTTTCCGTGTCATTCAATATTGGTGCGATGTGCTTTTTCCAGTTATGACTTACCATATCATATTCCCAATATTCAGATTTATCCCGGCATTGCATCGTGATATGTCCAGCTTCTGAATGAGTGGAAAGAGACACTACAGCCAAGCCGAGCCAAACAGAGCCGTCAGGCTGACAGGCAAGGGCTGTAAGCTTGTGATTGACGAGTATTCTTTCGAGTCCGTTGACTAAGTGGAAATCATATGATATGGTATATTTCTCCTTTTCTGTGAGTGGTATCTTGTTGATAAATGAAAAACCGGCACGGTTTATTTCCAGTAGCATATCCACTTCATCATCGGGAACATGATCAATATAAAACTGATATCCCTCTTTTTTGACATCTTCTGCCGCCATTCCACAAAGAAACAGCGGATTTGGCGAGACATATAGGAAATTCTTTCGGAAATAATCTATGATATAGACACTCTGGTAAGTGGCATTGGCAAAGGCTTCGGCAGAACGCACAAATACCTCTGCAAGTCCATAGTCGGGTTCGCCACTAACAGCATTACCATGAGAAAAAACCTTTGACTTTGTTAGTGTTCATAGTGGAAACGTGTTTGGAATGTAAATTTAAGAAAAAATTCCGGGATTCGGTGTTGGGAATTGGAAAAATCTTGATTTTAAAGTGAAAATCTATTCTTGGGAATAGATTTTTGTGGTGAAATAAGATAAGATTTCTGTAAACTTCTATAAATATTACAATAATCGATTCCGCTCATTCACGCCGGCTCCTTTGCCTTTGTATTTGCTCATTGCGGTATTGAATGAATACCTGACAATGAGACGTAGAGCCTGTGTATCGCTGTAATTCCATTTGTCAAGAGTCATTTGAGTTCCGTAGGTTATCATAGAACTTCTTGCAGTCTTGAATATGTCGGTGGCATGGAGTTGAAAGAACCAATTTTTCATACTTTTTGATGCTCCGATATTCACTTGCCACGATGGCTTGAGTGTAACAACATCCATGTCTCCGCGTGTTCGCCCGGAAATCTCACCTGTTATGTTGAGTCCTTTTCCTAATGAAACGTTGTTGAAGAAGTTGAAGAACAATATCGGTGTATTCAGTCTCTTCATTCCATCTGTGGTTTCCATTGAGAAGTTTTGTCCAGATAGATTCAATCTAACTCGAGGAGACCAAAGTGAAATTCTTGGAGATAAGGAAAGTACAATATCGTATTTAGACAGGTGGTTAAAGTTTTGATATGTCATAATATTTTGTGGTTCACCCCGATTAAACGGATGTATCACACTAATGATGGCATCTTTATCGAAGGTGTATGTTGCGCTGAAGAATACCCACTTGAAGATTCCTGCAAGTGAAACATTGTGTATCTGTTCCGATGTGAGCAGTGGATTGCCGGTTTCGTATGTAAAGCGGTCGTCATATTGAACGCTGCTGCTCAACTGGCTATATAATGGTCGTTTGGTCTTAGACTCGTATGAAAAGGTAAATTTTGCTTTTCCTATTGGAAATGTAAAATCCACGTTTGGGAAAAGTCGGCTGTATTTGCGACTTTGTTCCTTGATCAGTGTTCCATTCTGATAATAGTTTGAAGAAGTATGCTCATATCTCAATCCGGCATAAAGTTCGACATTTTTAATTGGTATATTCACTCCAACGAAACCTGCTCCTGTTATTTCTTTTATCATGTCATTGGCATCAGGGAGATCATCACCTTCATTGATGAAAATATCTTTACGGTCTGTCGCCGTCACTTCATATCCGAACTCAAGCGTGTTGCCCTTGAACGAATATTCCGCCACGCCCTTAGACGCGAACATGGAACTTTTAATGCGGTTGTCGCTCCCGATATATTTTTCACCTCCGAGCAAACTGTTTTCTACAATTGACTGTTGGTTATTGTTGTCTTGGAAATAGTAATCATTATTGATTGAAATACTGAATGCGTCGATTTTACCTTGATAATATAGGTTTACCAGATGAACCGGCCTGGAACTTCTTCTCCAATTCGTTTCATATAGAATCTTATCTTCCTCTACATTATTTTTTGCCACTGTTTCATTCGTAAGCCACTTTGATTTGAAATCAGGCATTGCAGTGTATTCGTATTTGACACCAATATAATGCCTATTGTTTATCTGCCAGTTCGCACCTATGTTAGCAAGATATGTGTTAGACTTGGGATAAATACGAATTTTGGAATCTATGAGGTAATGGTCAAAAGGTGTATTGATTGTCGTCCTATTGCGCTGTTTTTGATAACGTCGGGCAAAATCATAATTGAAAGTGCCGAATATATCCAGTCCACCTGCTCTGTAATTTAGAAACAGATTGTCTGATTGGGAAAAGTAATATCCCTGTCGTCCCGTCGCTGATAAAGACCCGCTCAATCCTTCACCTTGTTTCTTTATTGTCTTGATAAGAATGACGGCTTTTGTCTCCGCGCCATACTTCGCGCCCGGATTAAAGACAACCTCAACGTTTTGAATCTCTTTGGAAGAAAGTCGGTCAAGTTCAGATTTGTCAACGAGTTTGCGTCCGTTGATATAAATCTGAGGTGTGCCACGTCCCAGCACTTCAAGATTTCCTTCGTTTGAGACAATACCGGAAAGTTGGGAAATTACATCGGTGCATGTTCCAAGTTCGCTGAGAGATGTGCCCTTGATTTCTGTTATCAAGCCGCCCTTACTTAGACGTTGCATGTTTCGTGTGGCAGTCACCACGACGTCTCCGAGTTCAACTGAGAAGGTCGAATCATTCTCTGTTATGATGTTTTTAGCCTGATCCTGCGCTTGCGCCTGAATACAGAATGCAGTACCAAGCATGATTGTGAAAATGTGATGTTTCATACCTTTTATTATTTTTGCTGCAAAGGTATGAAGGATTGATCTGGAGACCAAGAAAATAGCGTTTCACTATCGTTTCACATTCTCAATCTCGTTTCAAGAATGTTTCATTTAGAGATGCAATAATCAATAGCTCATTAAATTAAGTCAAAGTTCAAGTAAATCGAGCATTTCAGCAGGGAGCTTTGCCCTCAGGCGAGATTTCCGGGTCCTTATGGCGGTTTCGGTCACTCCAAGACAAGCGGCGATGGTTGCATTCGATTCCCTGAGGCAAGACAAAATGCATGTCACGATATCGTCCATATTCAATTTTACCCCTGTCATCTTCAAATCGACAATGAAATCGGCAAAACACCCGATCAGCCTTTTCTGCAGTGTCTCACGTTCCTTAACAGATGGATAATTCCCTGTTTTTCGAAAATCCATTGTAATCTTGTCAAAATTTGCTTGCAGCTTTGATTCCCTGAACTGCTCTATACATAAATTCATTCTACGGCGCACCAGATCATGTGATGTGTCTTTTTCTTCTTCGTTGGCTTCAACAACGATTTGCTCAACCTTTACATTGTCGAGCTGACGCTTTAGTTTCAGGAATTTTCGTTTAGAAATCCATACATAAACTGCGAATCCAATGGTTAAACATAGGATTATCCCTAATCCGATACTTATTAAAGACTGTCTGCGCGTTTTTGCCTGGAGCAGCTGTATTTGAAGTTGATTGTTATAAGCTCGTCGTTCTTCTGAAATTTTCCTTTGCACAGTATTTAACTCACTTATTGAATCATTGGTGACAGTGCCTTCATAAGGAAAAACGGTTCCGTTGTGACGCAAACCTATACTCTGTTCTAACAACCTGAGATTATTGTATGTATTAATTGAGTATCGGCCTGGATTCTCGTCATACATACTTTTTGATGCCTCCAAATAGGATTTAGCAGAATCAACTTGTGAATTATTCAGATATAAGAAGCCCAATGTTATTAGTTTTCCGAGGCTATGAGTCTTTATACGGTTAAGGTTAGTCACACTTAATCTAAAATCGGCTGAGGGAAGACCGGCGTAATTGAGGGAATATGTCGTAAAGAGAGGATTGTCAACGGTTGTTTCTGCCAAAGCTCTTTCCATATAAATAGCCGCAGAGTCATTGTGACCTATGTAAGAATAAAATAGACCGATGTCATGCAATGCTCTCGCCCGTTCCTCATTCGTTTGTGAAGTTTTCTTAGCCTCCTGAGCGTAAGATAGTGCTTTAGCGTAATCCTTTTTCAAAGATGGCATTGCATACAGGTTAGATAGCTCAATATAGAGTTCAGACTTTGTGGGATTTGTCGTTTCCGATGCAATATTGATTGCTTTATCAAGATATATCGAAGCTGAATCCTGATAGCCAATCCAACGCATCTTAATGGCTGCAAGCTGATATATGTCGAGTAGTGCAACGGAATCCCCTTTTTCCTCAAAATAATTCAAAGCCTCATCAAAATCCTCAACAGTCAGGAAAGACTCTCCTTTACGAAGCTTTGCCTTAGCTGTCAACAAGGTAGAAGATGCTTTAATATCATCAGTCAAACCATTTCGACTGCGGATGTTGTCAAGAATCAGCAATGTACTGTCTGGGGAATTGTCAAGGAGTATCTCAGCCTTTGCTATTTCCTCTCTTTGCGTTGAGAGATTATTGCATCCTACAAACAGCAATAGACAGAATAATAATGTGATGTTCCAGTTCATAATCCAACTGTGATAATTGGTTTGCCGAGGAAAGTGGAGAGCATAACGAGTGTACTTTATATTTTGTATTCCATTTTTGCTACTAACTTGCAGTATAAATGGAATAAGGGTTGTAAGTTCTTTATTGCCAATCATCTTTTAAGATAAAATCAAAAAGTCCGGTAAAGTAGATTCCATTGTCATCTGTGTATGGCATTATATCAGCTGCCACAACAACGGTCACCCAGAACAAAACAAGAAATCGATTCTCAGTTAGTGCGAAAAACTTATCCATGGAAATACCTATTGGCTCTTCCGCTTAAGTAAACTTCCTCCACTTCAATGCCGGGATTTCGTATTTTGAGATTTCCAAAGCAATTCATCATTCCAGTTGTTAGGAAATCCCATTGGCTTTGTATCAACATTTGGATATTTCTCCAATAATTGTCGGAAACGAGATGCAAATGTATTTTGAGGATTTACAGTCTGCAAAAAGTACAATATTATAGACAAAATATAATATACTCTTTTCGTGTCATTTGGAATTGCTATAAAAGGCAACAACGCATGACGAGGCACTTTAGGATTGATACTCAATTTTCGATTCCAAAGTCTACTATGATGTGCACAAATATTACGCACATAGACTATTGCATGGAGCCAGGATTCCATTACAGTATCTGAAAGCCCATAAAAACGTGCGACTTGCCGTCTTGCTTTTCCTGCCCTCAAATATCTATACATCATAGATAATGTTCCGAATGAACTTATCTCAAATGTCATCCAACTGGGAGGAAATGTGTTGCCATATTTTTTCTGGAAACCTACGATTGCCTCATCATCACTTCGATGAAGTTCAGATTTTAGATTTGATAGAAGACCAGCATGCCGGCTGCTATTTCTGAAGTTTTTTGAGTCCTCAAACCAATATATTCCGGAATATTCTCCTATTATGAGGGATAATTGGGTGCGAATAGACACTTCAATTTTCTCAAGTTCAGAACAAATTAATTTCCTCAATTCTGAATCAAATTTATAAAGAGAATATGCATCTTCGAAATAAGATTGTTCCTTAAACTTCCGTTGACCCGCTACCCTAAAAGGCATCAAATAACTTTTCAATCTAAAAAGACTGATGTTGTCAAGAATATGTTTAGCTTTGCTCTCATCTTTAAATGAAAGTCCGTCCTCCTTCAAGAGATCAATCTGTTGGGATACAGATAACTGAGGTTTGTTATATTGAGGTAAGTCCATAAAAAAATAAAAACTTACCCTGAGCGCGCTGTTCTTAAGGGAAGCGGGGTAAGTATGTTAATGCAAAATTAATCAATTTTTTTCAAATACGCAAATTTATTTTCGTCAATAAAAAATCGGGACTCTGGCTTTTGGCTTGAGTTCCGATTTTTGATATTGGGAAAAAATTATTATGCTCTTTTATTCGCCGAGATAGCTTTTCAGAAGTTTGCTCTTTTGGCCTTTGAGGCGTCGGATAGCCTTTTCCTTGATCTGACGCACACGTTCGCGTGTGAGGTCGAACTTAGCGCCGATCTCTTCAAGAGTCATTTCCTGGCAACCGATACCGAAGAACATCTTGATAATTTCACGCTCACGGTCGTAAAGCTGACGCAGTGCACGGTCTACCTCCTTTGAGAGGGATTCCTGGGTGAGGGATGCATCGGCACTTGGGCTGTCATCGTTAGGAAGGACATCCAAAAGGGAATTGTCTTCGCCTTCTACGAAAGGAGCGTCGACAGAAATGTGACGGCCACTCACCTTGAGAGTGTCGGAAATCTTGTCGACTGGAATGTCGAGGCGTTCAGCGAGTTCTTCAGGAGAAGGACGGCGTTCATTTTCTTGCTCAAACTTAGAAAGCTCCTTGCTTATCTTGTTGAGTGAACCTACCTGGTTGAGGGGGAGACGCACGATACGGCTTTGCTCTGCAAGAGCCTGCAGGATCGACTGGCGAATCCACCAAACGGCGTAGGAAATGAATTTAAAACCTCTTGTCTCATCAAATTTTTGGGCTGCACGAATCAGACCAAGGTTTCCTTCGTTGATGAGGTCCGGGAGGCTGAGTCCTTGATTCTGGTACTGCTTAGCCACCGACACCACGAAACGAAGATTCGCCTTAGTGAGTTTTTCAAGTGCTGCGTGGTCACCTTTCTTGATGCGCTGAGCGAGCTCGACTTCCTCTGCTACTGAGATTAGTTCTTCGCGACCTATCTCCTGGAGGTACTTATCGAGCGATGCGCTTTCACGATTGGTGATTGACTTAGTTATCTTTAATTGTCTCATATGTAAGCTTACACAAATTATTGCAAAGTTAATAATAAATTTTGGATTATGCAAGTTTTTAGGGTGAAACTTAAATAAGCTTGCAATAATTAAACGAAAAAGAAACGCGTCCGGTTTCAGACGGGCGCGTTTCTTTCAATTATTTAACGTTGTAGAGAATCTGACGCCTATTTTTACTCGGCAAGGTTGACAGCGTAGTATCCTTTCTTGCCATTGGAATAGATACCTTTCAGGATCATCACCTTGTCTTCGGAGTCATCCTTCATGATGCGGTTGTAGATATTCTCTACGTCCTCGCTCGACTTCACCGGGCGGTCGTTGATCTCGATGATTATGAAACCTTCCTTCACTCCGGCATTCTTGAACGGGCCACCCTTCAAGCCGGTCACCTTCACGCCATTGCTGATGCCAAGCTCCTTAAGAGTGTCGCTGTTGAGCTTCATGAAAGCGCAACCGATTTCTGAGAAGTCACCCTTCTTGGTGATGGCTGTGTCGCCCTGAGTGTTGCGCAGGGTTGCCTTCTTGGTGATCTTCTTGTTGTCGCGATAATAGGACACAGTGATTTCCTGACCCGGGCGATACTTGGCGAGCTGCTCGTGGAGCTCAGGGAGATTCTTGATTTCAGTGCCGTTGATAGCCACGATCACGTCATCTTCCTGAAGGTCGAGTTCCTTCGCTGTGCTTCTGTCTGCAACACCTGCTACGAGTACACCCGACTTGGTGGCAGTGATACCTTTCTCTTTAGCAATTTCTGCTGTCAGATCTGCAACTGAAATACCAAGGACTGCTCTCTGCACTGTGCCATATTCACGAAGGTCAGCCACAACTTTTGCCATGATGGTAGTAGGAATGGCGAAAGAGAACCCGGTGTAGGAGCCAGTGTTGGAGTAAATAGCGGCGTTAATGCCCACGAGCTCACCGTTAAGATTTACGAGAGCACCACCGGAGTTGCCGGGGTTCAACGCAGCATCAGTCTGGATGAAAGCTTCGATTCCCATTCTGTTTTTTCTGTGGGAATCAGCTCCAAGACTGCGGGCCTTGGCACTTACGATACCTGCTGTAACTGTAGAATTGAATCCAAATGGATTGCCTACTGCAAGCACCCATTCGCCGAGTCGGAGGTTTTCTGAATCTCCTACCTTGATAGCCTTAAGACCTTTTGCGTCGATCTTGATTAGGGCAAGGTCGGTAGATTCATCAGTTCCGATGACGCGTGCCTCATATGTAGAATTGTCATTAAGAAGCACCTCAAGGCTGTCTGCTCCGTCAACGACATGGTTGTTTGTCACAATATATCCATCTTCGCTCAGGATTACACCTGATCCGAGACCGCTCTGAACGGGTTCGCTTTTCTTCTGGCGTTGCTGTGGTTGTTGCTGGCGCTGTTGAGGACCAAAGAAGAAATCGAACATTCCGAATGGATCCATATATCCACCCTGGTTTCCGCCGTATTGCTGGCTGCGGTCGACGAAGCTTTTGATGCAAACGACAGAATTGACAGTGCTCTCAGCTGCTTTAGTGAAGTCTGTCTCGAATGAAGGGGCTCTTGAGATGGTGATAAACTCAGGCTCGTTGGCCTGTGAGTGATTAGAGTTAGCGACGGTGTTGCTGTATACCATGCCTGCAGCCGGAATCATAACCGCTGCAGCAGTCGCTGCTACAAGATACTTTACTTTCATTTGTCGTATTGGTTGGTTTTGTCTTTTTTATTGAATCTATGGTAATAAGTGCGCAGGGAACTATCAAATATTACTGGCCATGTGCCCTACACAATCATTAAACAACAAATATGACTCCAATAGTGTCGGATGGTTTATCTTTTTAATTATATTTAAGATAAGTGAGAATGAAATGAAAAAAGTATTAAAATACTTTGAAAAATTCTTACAAATGAGTAAATTTGCGTTATGAAACGAATTTTCCATAATACACTACGAATATTGGTGATTGTGTTGTCGCTGACAGCACTGTCATCCTGCCACAGCTCTAAAAAGAGCAAAAGCGAATTTTATGATTCTCAGATTGAGAAGATTAAGCACGAGAAAAAGGATAAGGACAAAAATGACAATATATCCGGCACAAGAAAAAAGATTGTGAAGGAAGCATATGATTGGGTTGGGACGCCTTATGCTTATGGCCGACAGGAAAAGGGGATTGCCACTGACTGTTCTGGAATGGTGATGGTGATCTATGATAAAGTGACCGGAGCCAAGCTTCCGAGAAACAGTGCAAAACAATCGGAGTTCTGCAAACAGCTTAAAGAGAAGGACGTGAAACCGGCTGACCTATGTTTTTTCGCAACAGGAAAGGATCCAAGCAAGGTCTCTCACGTCGGAATAATGGTAGATGATAAGAATTTCATTCATGCCTCTACAAAAGGAGTTGTGATTTCTGACATCACCCAGCCATACTATGTCAGGACTTTCATTTGCTTCGGACGGGTACCAGAATGATAACTAACAATGATTAACGATTAACGATTAACGATTAACGATTAATGATCAACGATTAACGATTAACGATCAACGCAAAACATATGTCACAATTTACGCACCTTCACGTGCATTCACAATATAGTCTTCTCGACGGGAAGGCTTCCATACAAGAACTTGTAGACCGTTCTATTGAACTTGGCATGAAGGGCATCGCCCTGACCGACCACGGCAATATGTTCGGTGTAAAGGAAATGTGGAACTATGTAAAAAAGAAAAACTCTGGACTTCCAGAAGATCAGCAATTCAAGCTCATCATTGGGTGCGAGATGTATGTAGCTAAGGATAGGCTCACCGACCGTCGAGACAAAAGCGACAGGGGATATCACCTTATCGTTCTGGCCAAAAACCTAAAGGGATATAAAAACTTGATAAAGCTTGTCAGCAAGTCATGGACAGAAGGAATGTATTTCAAGCCTCGTACGGATAGGGTAGAGCTTGAGGCTCATAAGGAAGGACTCATCATATGCAGTGCTTGTCTTGGAGGTGAAGTACCACAGTTTATTCTCAACGATGATCTTAAAGCAGCCGAAGAGAGAATCCTCTGGTATAAGAATACCTTTGGAGATGACTATTATATTGAACTTCAAAGACACGAGACCTTCAAGGAAAATTCCAACCGCGAAGTATATGCTGAGCAATGCAAAGTGAATGAAGTGCTTGTGAAGTTTGCAAGGAAACACAACATAAAGATGGTGGCCACCAACGATGTGCATTTCACATATGAAGATGATGCCGAGGCCCACGACCGCCTGATATGCGTATCAATGCAGAAGACATTCAATGAGCCACGCCTGCATTACACTAAGCAGGAGTGGCTTAAGAGTCCTGATGAGATGCAAAAAATCTTCGGAGATATTCCCGAGGCACTTGACAACACTATGGAAGTGCTCGACAAAGTGGAGCCATATTCCATCGATCATTCTCCGATCATGCCATTCTTCGAGATTCCGGCAGAGTTCGGTACTGAAGAAGAGTATCGGTCGCGAATCACGGAAGAGGAACTCTATGATGAATTCACTCAAGACGAAAACGGAAATGTTGTCTTGTCGAGAGAAGAAGGGGAAAAGAAGATAGCAAGGCTTGGAGGTTACGATAAACTGTATCGAATAAAGTTCGAGGCAGACTATCTCAACAAGCTGACAATGGAAGGAGCGAAGAAAATCTACGGAGATCCTTTGCCAGATGAAGTTGCTGAGCGTCTGAACTTCGAGCTTTACATAATGAAGACCATGGGATTCCCGGGATACTTCCTTATAGTGCAGGACTTCATAAATACCGGACGCAACAAACTTGGAGTCAGCATTGGGCCTGGACGTGGATCAGCAGCCGGTTCAGCCGCAGCATACTGCCTTGGAATCACAAGGATTGACCCAATTAAGTACGACCTGCTGTTTGAGAGGTTTCTAAACCCTGATCGTATCTCACTCCCTGATATCGATGTCGACTTTGATGATGACGGACGCTATGAGGTGCTTAAGTATGTCACTGAGAAATATGGCGCAGAAAAAGTGGCACATATCATTACGTTCCAGACAATGGCAACTAAAAGTGCACTCGCGGATGTGGCTCGCGTGCTTGAAGTGTCGGTAGCTGAATCCAACAGACTTAAGAAGTTAGTCCCAGACCGACTTCCGGAGGTAAATGGAAAGGCTCCGAAGATCAACCTCAAGAATGTATTGAAATATAACAAGGATTTTGAGAACGAGACACATAACCCCGACCCCAAAATCAGGGATACCATCAAATATGCAACCCAACTGGAAGGTAACATCCGTGGCACGGGTATACATGCCTGCGGCGTGATCATATGCCGCGACGAGATATCTGATTGGGTGCCGGTTTCCATTGCCACCGATGCAGACGGAACGAAACAGATGACAACTCAATATGAAGGAAGCATCATTGAGGATACCGGCCTGATTAAGATGGACTTTCTTGGCCTGAAGACACTTTCTATCATCAAGGAGACTCTTGCCAACATAAAGGCTTCAAAGGGTATAGACTTGGACATTGAGAGTATCCCGCTCGATGATCCGGCCACATTCAAGCTCTACTGCGATGGAAGAACCACTTCCACATTCCAGTTTGAATCTGCCGGCATGAGAACATATCTCCGTCAGCTTCAGCCATCGAAATTTGAAGACCTGATAGCGATGAATGCCCTTTATCGTCCGGGTCCTATGGACTACATCCCTTCGTTTATTGCAAGAAAGCATGGTCAAGAGCCGATAGAATATGACATTCCAATCATGGAGAAATATCTGAAGGAAACATATGGAGTCACAGTCTATCAGGAACAGGTCATGCTACTGTCGCGACTTCTTGCCAATTTCACCCGAGGCGAGAGCGATATGCTCCGAAAGGCGATGGGTAAGAAGCAGATCGACAAGATGCAGAAGCTGAA
>DAAK01000062.1:14091-33037 GCA_001701075.1 Bacteroidales bacterium GP3
AAAAATGGACATAAGGCTGAGGTGCTTGAGAAAATATGGGCTGACTGGGAGAAGTTTGCCTCCTATGCATTTAATAAGAGCCACGCTACCTGCTATAGTTGGGTAGCATATCAGACTGGCTATCTGAAAGCGAATTATCCAGCTGAATATATGGCCGGTGTGCTTAGCCGCAATCTCGGAGCCGCCGACAAACTAAAGGTGATAATTGATGAATGCATGCATATGGGTCTAAAGGTAATGGGTCCCGATGTCAACGAGTCAGTGGAAAAATTCGGTGTGTCGAAAGATGGAGTGATTCGATTTGGATTAGGAGCTATCAAGGGTGTAGGGCAAAATGCAGTCAGCACTATCATCGCAGAAAGAGAAAAGGATGGTCCATATAAGGATATCTATGACTTTGTGGAAAGAGTCAATCTATCGGGCTGTAACCGCTCTGCTATCGAATCACTTGCACTTGCAGGAGCTTTCGATAGTTTCGGCATCAAGAGAGAGATGCTTCTTCATCCTATGTTTGATACCACGTATGCAGATATGCTCGTGAAATATGGACAAAATTTCCAGAACGACAAAAATTCACTTCAGCTTTCACTTTTCGGAGATTTCGAGACCATAGAGACCAACAGGCCTCCATATCCAGATTTCGAGCCTTGGAACCGTATCAGGCTTCTTGAAGAGGAGAAGAAACTGGTGCTGACATATATCAGTGCCCATCCACTCGACGACTTCTATATGGAACTCACATATGGGTGCAATGCCAATTGTGCAAATGTAGAGGAAAAGACTGATCAAGGAGCTGTGCTTACGCTTGGAGGGTTGGTGACAGATGCTTCAACCAAAACTACCAAAAGGGGGCAACCATATGGCCGGGCAACCATAGAGGATTTCAACGGAAAGCATGAGTTCGTCTTCTTCGGTCGCGATTATGAATCGACATTCCCTCGTTTCAAAGTCGGTCAGCCTGTCTTCATCAAGGCTCAGGCTCAGAGCAAGATGTTTAACCCTGCAGAGTTTGAACTAAAGGTCACTGAAGTATCATCACTTGAGGCAATAAAGGGAAGTATCGCAAATGCTTTGACAATATTCTTAGACAGGAATGTTGTAGACAATGAAGTGTTCGACTATCTGGGATCTCTTGAATTGCAACCGGAAGGAAGAAGTGGAGAATTATATATAAATCTCTATGACAGGGAGCGTCAGCAGAGCATCAAGATACATAGCCGTAAACGCATTCCCCTCGACAGGACAGTGCTTAACAATTTGGACACAATGTCAGTAAAATATAAGGTGTCGAGTGAGTGAGTTGAGAGATGAGAGTTGAGAGGTGATGGTTGAGGGATGCTGGATTAAACTAAATATGCGGATTTTATGTTATAGTAGCAAAACATAAATACTGATACTATGGAAAAGAATATTAATGAAGAAGTAAAGGAAGCTATCGAGAAATTGGATAAGGATGCGCCGTATGCAGACGTTGATCCGGAAGCTGCAGGTATTCCAGAAGAAGTAGCCAACGACCTCTAATTCACCTTTCGCATGCTAAAGGCAGGGGTTATGGATTTTGACACTGATAATATTATTTATCAAAAAATAATAAAGGGATGAGCCTATAAGTTCATCCCTTTATTATTGAGTATAATTTGATTATAGGATCGACTGAAGTTTAGCTTCAAGATCGGCGAGCTTTACGAGACCTACGGAACGCTCCTTCATTTCGCCATCTTTGAAGAAAAGGACTGTCGGGATGTTGCGCACGCGGTTTTCGCTTGCGATTTCATCGTTATCGTCGATATTCAGTTTTCCTACTGTCACCTTATCGCCGTATTTTTCAGCGAGTTCCTCTACGATAGGGCCGAGCTTGATGCAAGGTCCGCACCATGTAGCCCAAAAGTCGATGACCAGAGGTTTTCCACTCTCAATAGCCTCGCGGGCTGTTTGGTCGTTGAATTCCAACATGATTTTTTACTTTTTATTTTTAGTTATATTGAATGTGTATACTGCAAATGTTTTAGCACCCAGGGTAGTGGAATAGCTATTGCCAAAAGCATCAATTGACGCCGTCTGAGGAGCGACAAGAGAAGGATTTTCAAGACTGTTTTCTGCGGTCTCAACATCTGAATGCAATGTCACCACTGTTCCGCCATCAAGAGATGCCTTCTTCATTCCATCGAAAGAGAGATTGAGTTGCTGAGGCTCATCAGAGACGTTGGCAACCTTTACTATATAGGCGTTATTTTCTTTGTCTACTACAGCACTTGCGAAAAGACCATTCTGATCATCATCTCCGGCAACTGCCTTGCCATTCATAGTAAGCGGAAGTACGTAGTCGCCTTTGTTTGTGCCATAGAGTTGCTGCACATAATAGCTGCAAGTGGGGAAGCTTTGAAGATTGTCAAACCAAATCATATCAGGACGCCACTGCCAACCATCCACATGAGCGAAAAGAGGAGCGTAGGTGGCCATATGCACGATGTCGGCGTTTCTTTCGAGTCCCGTCATGAAGGCTGCTTCAAGAAGGGCTGCATTGAAATGATTCCATTTCTTTCCTTTTCCATGGCAAGCATACTCACCGGCAAACACCTTTGGACCTTTACGATCGTAGTTATCATAGCGGCGACCTTGCTCAAGAAACCATTTTTCGGGACGATAGAAATGCTCATCCACAAGATCAGCTTTCAGGCGCTTCATTTCAGGCCATAGGTAATCAAACTGATCACCCTCTGAATTAGGACCGGAACTTCCGACAATCTTGATTTCCGGATGCTGCTTGCGGATTGCGTCAAGGAAAGGCTTAAGGCGTTCAGGATATTCAGGACCCCATTGTTCGTTTCCGATACCTATATACTTAAGATTGAATGGCTCAGGGTGTCCCATTTCGGCACGTAGTTTACCCCATTCTGTATCAGTGCTGCCATTGGCAAATTCGATGAGGTCGAGAGCATCATCAATATATTGGTTAAGTTCCTCACCCTGTGCGTGTGCATTCGGGTCGTCATTCTGAAATTGGCAAGCAAGACCCACACTTAATATAGGAAGCGGTTCGCTGCCGATTTCCTCGCTTAGAAGGAAGAAGTCGTAGAATCCAAGACCATAGCTTTGGAAATAGTCAGGGAAGAAACGGTTTGTGAACGTGTAATGCCAACGGTTTTCATTAAGCGGACGGTTTTCAACCGGGCCTACTGTATTTTTCCATTGATAGCGGGTGTCAAGATCAGTACCCTCTACGATGCAACCACCAGGGAAGCGGAACACACCAGGCTTCAGGTCAGCAAGTTTCTGGGCGAGATCCTTGCGCATACCATTTTCGTGACCTTTCCAGGTATCTACAGGGAAAAGGGAGACATGTTCAAGGTCTACACCAGACTTAGGAGTAGTAAGGAAAATACGGAGGTGAGCCTTCGCATCTGTTTTAGATGGTTTTAGCACCACTGTATATTTCTTCCAATCCTTTCCAGATATCTCAAGATTTTGCTTTGCAAACGCCTGCCCTTCATCCATACTATTAGGCTCGATGAGTTCGACGCGAATTTTGGATTTCTCGCCATCTACGGTGCGCGCCCAAACTGAGAATCGATATTCCTTGTCTTTTTCCACTCCGATACCGAAGAATCCTTCGTTTTCTATACCAGTGTGTTTATGTGCATGACCGGGGTCACCGAGACGCACATAGTGAGGATTTCTCTCAAACGGACCATCGTCTTTCACCTGAACGTTGCCAAAGGTATTCCATCCCATAAAGGTCTGAGGGAATTCGAAAGAACGGTTCTTGACGAGTTCTGCATATAGGCCGCCATCAGCACCGTAATTTATGTCTTCAAAGAAGATACCATACATAGTGGGCTGAATGGGAGCTCCTGGCTTGTTTGTCTTTATGACAAAATCGTTGACAGCCGCACCTGCAGATAATACAGAGAGAGCGGCGAGGCTCGAAAGTAGATAATTACGGTTCTTCATGTCTGTCGGTTAAAATTTATGATTGCAAAGATAATCTTTATTTCCGATATTACCAAATTTTATGGGAGGAGGGCTTAGGAAAGAACTCAATTTTTTTTAATTGTTTTGGTTGGATTGACTGGAGATACAAATAATGCATAAAAAAATCATGGCCCGTGTCATTCATGTGATAAATGCATATTTTTATTAGGATTTTTTGGTTGTATTTGGCAAATTTTTATTAATTTTGTGGAGTACTCGCGGTAGGCGAGTAAAAACAGTGACATATGAATAATAACTGACCTGATATATGACTGAAAACAGAATCCTTCTTTCGGCAGAATGGCCTGAAGATCCGAAATTTGTCGACGGTATCCGCAGAGCTCCGGACCGTCATTACACCCTCACTCCAGAAAAAACAATAACTGCACTAAAGAATGCCTTAAGGTATCTTCCTGAAGAACTCCACGAAAAAGCTGCTCCTGAATTCCTTGAGGAACTCCGCACACGTGGCCGTATCTATGCCTACCGTTGGCGTCCACAAGGTGACCTGAAAGCAAAACCAGTGGATGAATACAAAGGGAAGTGTCTTGCTGGAAAGGCATTCCAAGTTATGATCGACAATAACCTTTGCTTTGACATCGCTCTCTATCCCTATGAACTCGTCACTTATGGCGAAACTGGACAGGTTTGTCAAAACTGGCTGCAATATCGCCTCATAAAGAAATATCTTGAAAACCTGACAGAAGACCAGACTCTCGTAGTGGAATCCGGTCATCCTCTCGGACTTTTCCCATCACGCCCGGAAGCACCGCGCGTGATCATTACCAACGCAATGATGGTGGGTATGTTCGACAATCTGCATGATTGGCATGAAGCTATGCAGATGGGTGTAGCCAACTACGGACAGATGACAGCTGGCGGTTGGATGTATATCGGACCGCAAGGTATAGTACACGGCACATTCAACACCATACTTAATGCGGGACGCATGAAACTTGGAGTGCCACAGGATGGAGATCTTCGTGGACATCTTTTTGTAAGTTCCGGCCTTGGAGGCATGAGCGGAGCTCAGCCAAAGGCTGCCGACATAGCCGGCGCAGTGTCGATTGTGGCAGAAGTGGACGCTTCAAGAATAGCCACAAGAAAGAATCAGGGTTGGGTGCAGGTTGTCACCGATAATCTTGATGAAGCCTTCAGACTTGCCGAGGAAGCTATGGCTGAGAAAAAGCCTCTCTCAATTGCATACCACGGAAATATTGTGGATCTTCTTGAATATGCCGTAAAAGAAAACAAAAAGATTGAGCTTCTCAGCGACCAGACTTCTTGCCATGCAGTATATGAAGGAGGTTATTGTCCGGTGGGTCTATCGTTTGAAGAAAGAACTAAACTGCTTCACGACAATCCCGAAGAATTCCGTCGTCTTGTAGACAAGACTCTTCATAGGCATTATGCTGCAATTAAGACCCTTGTAGGGCGAGGCACATATTTCTTTGACTATGGCAATTCATTTATGAAGGCTATGTATGATGCCGGAGTAAAGGAACTTTCCAAGAATGGGGTAGATGAGAAAGATGGATTCATCTGGCCTTCATATGTTGAAGATATCATGGGACCGATGCTCTTTGACTATGGCTACGGGCCTTTCCGTTGGGTATGCCTCAGCGGGAAACACGAAGACCTCGTGAAGACCGACAAAGCAGCTATGGATTGCATTCCTAAGGATCGTCGGGGGCAGGATATGGACAACTGGGTATGGATCCGCGATGCAGAAAAGAACGCGCTTGTAGTGGGCACACAGGCTCGTATCCTCTATCAAGATGCTATGGGCAGGCTCAAGATTGCATTGAAATTCAATGATATGGTACGAAAAGGAGAAGTAGGCCCGATAATGCTTGGTCGCGACCATCATGACGTAAGCGGTACTGATTCTCCCTTCCGTGAAACTTCCAACATCAAGGACGGATCTAATGTGATGGCAGATATGGCCGTTCAATGCTTTGCCGGCAACTGCGCACGTGGCATGAGCCTCGTGGCGCTACATAATGGTGGCGGTGTCGGAATCGGCAAGGCTATCAACGGTGGATTCGGAATGATTTGCGATGGCAGTGACAGAGTCGATGAAATCCTCACTAAAGCAATGCTTTGGGACGTGATGGGTGGCGTGGCAAGACGCAGCTGGGCACGCAACGAAAACGCCATGGCTACTGTGAAAGAGTGGAATGATACTCAGGCAGAGAATGGCTTTATGATAACGGAGCCTTTCATTGCTGATGAAGATTATTTGCGCTCATTACTATAAGTTGTCATCGTTGTCTGAAATCAATTCTAAATTCTAAATTATTGAAATGTCAAATCTATATATAAAGCATGCCACTATAGTGACACCCCTTGGCGTGGAAGCCGCAAAGGGAGAAGAAATGAAGCGTCTCAATGTCATTGAAGATGGCGCTATTCTTATAAAGGATGGAATTATCAGATATGTGGGTAATTCTAATCCTCTCCGTCAACTTTACTCACTTTTCGGCAAGGGTGCTACTTTCAAAGAGATAGATGCAAAAGGGAAAGTAGTGCTTCCCGGATTTGTTGATTCCCACACCCATATGGTGTTTGGAGGATTTCGTCCGGATGAGTTCCGTATGCGCCTGGAAGGGGCATCCTATATGAGCATCATGGAGAAAGGAGGAGGCATTCAGAACACTGTGAATGCCACACGAAAGGCTACCATTGCTGAACTCGTAGAAAATGCCGGATGGCTGATGGACCGTATGATAAGCATGGGCGTCACAACGGTGGAAGCAAAGAGTGGCTACGGACTTGATTATGCTACTGAAGCCAAGATGCTTGCCGCTATAGGCCGGCTCGCAGCAAAAAAGAAAATAGAGGTGGTGCCTACATTCTTAGGCGCACACGCAATACCCGAGGAATACCAAGGTCGCACTCCTGAATATGTAGATCTGATCATTAAGGAGATGCTCCCAAAATTCAGGAAGGCTGCTAAGTTTTGTGATGTTTTCACCGAGAAGAAGGTCTTTGAAATAGAGGACTCAAGAAAACTGATGAAAGCAGCGAAGGCCATGGGATATAAACTTAAATTCCATGCAGACGAAATCGTTGCACTTGGAGGAGCAGAGCTTGCAGCTGAACTTGGAGCCGTAAGCGCCGACCATCTTCTGCATATCAGCGACAATGGTATAAAGGCTTTGGCAGAGAGGGGTACTGTTGCAACGTTGCTTCCACTGACAGCTTTTGCTCTTAAGGAAAACTATGCACCGGCTCGCAAGATGATCGATGGAGGTTGTGCCGTGGCACTTGCAACCGATCTTAATCCCGGCAGCTGCTTCTCCGGTTCTATTCCTCTTACAATTGCACTTGCATGCATATATATGAACATGACAATTGAGGAGACCATCACCGCGCTGACCCTGAATGGAGCCGCTGCTTGCGGACTTGCCGACAAGAAAGGATCATTGCAGCCTGGCAAAGATGGGGATGTTGTTATCCTCGACTTCGACAATATCAATATGCTCCCTTATTATGTAGGCATGAATTGCGTGAAAACCACAATTGCAAAAGGAAATATACTTTTTGATTCATAAACATTATGGAAAAAATGAAAGAATATGCGATAGGCAGTTCATTGCTGACCTACGACCTGATAGAAAGAATACTAAAAGATGGCGCAAAACTGACACTTTCTGAGGAAGCCGTCGAAAAAATACAGCATTGCCGCGATTTTCTCGACACAAAAACCGATGAGAACACAGTTCCTATTTATGGAGTCACTACAGGTTTTGGATCACTATGCGACCGCCATATAGCACCCGCTGACCTCGTAACTCTTCAGGAAAACCTTATTAAGAGCCATTCTTGCTCAGTAGGAACTCCAGTAGACAAGACAGTCGTGAAACTGATGCTTCTATTGAAGGCTCATGCACTTTCGATGGGCTTCAGTGGAGTACAGGTAGAGACGGTGAGACGTATACTTGACTTCTATAACTATGATGTGCTTCCAATAGTATATGACCGCGGTTCACTCGGTGCTTCTGGCGACCTTGCTCCTCTTGCCAATCTTTTCCTTCCTTTGATAGGTGAGGGGCATGTAATGGTTGATGGCAAGGTGACTAAAGGGCGCGATGCCCTCGACCGCTTCGGTTGGAAACCAATCAAACTCAAATCGAAAGAGGGTCTGGCACTTCTCAATGGCACTCAGTTCATGAGTGCCAACGGTATCAAGGCTCTCATTGATGGATGGCATCTCGTAAACTGCTTTGATATGTTTGGAGCGATGAGTCTTGAAGCATTCGACGGCAGGATTGAGCCATTCTGGGAGTGCATACAGAGAGTACGTCCTCATCAGGGACAGATCGAGACTGGGGCAATATTCCGTAAGATACTTGCCGGCAGTGAGATAATCGCGCAGAAGAAGGAGCATGTGCAGGACCCATATTCATTCCGTTGCATTCCGCAGGTGCATGGAGCTGTCAAGGACGCAATGCGCCATGTGACTGAGGTGCTTCATATTGAAATTAATTCCGTCACAGACAATCCTACTGTCTTCCCTGATGAAGACTTGGTTGTATCAGGCGGAAACTTCCACGGAGAACCTCTTGCTCTCGTTTTCGACTACATGGGAGTGGCACTTCATGAATTGGGCAACATATCTGAACGTCGAGTGGCTCAGCTTATCTTCGGCAACCGCGGACTGCCCGAATTCCTCGTGGCGAAGCCAGGTCTCAACAGCGGTTTTATGATTCCTCAATATGCTGCCGCATCAATGGTGAGCCAGAACAAGATGTATGCATGGCCGGCAAGTTGCGATTCCATCGTCAGCAGCAATGGACAGGAAGACCTTGTCTCGATGGGAGCGAATGCAGCTACGAAGCTTCATAAGATTATATCCAACCTTCAATATATAGCAGGCATTGAGCTTATGAATGCTGCTCAGGGCATTGATTTCCGTCGTCCGCTGAAGTCCTCGCCAATTATAGAAAAGATCATGCACGACTTTAGAGAAGCGGTGCCATTCGTGGAAGAAGATGTAGTGATGGAAGATTACATCGCCAAGACCATGAGATTTCTTGAAAACTACGATATTGTGATTGAATAAGAAATTATGGCAAGAAAACCGAAATTTCTCCCCCTTCTTGAGAATGTAGAGATCTCAGCAATGGCTGCCGAGGGAAAGGCGCTTGCTCGTGTAAAGATGCGTCCGGAAGATGAATCTGCAATTGTAGTTTTCATTCCATATGGAGCACCCGGAGACGTAGCAGACATCAAGATCGACCGCAAGAAGCATTCTTTTGCAGAGGGACATATCGAAAGGCTTGTAAAACCATCTGAATACCGCATAGAACCCCGATGCCAGCATTTCGGAGTATGCGGTGGATGCAAATGGCAACATATCCCTTACGAAAAGCAGTTGGAATGTAAGCAGCAGACAGTAGTGGATGCACTGACACGCATCGGGAAAATTGATATTCCCGAAGTATCCACCATACTTGGGAGCAAGGAAATATGGCGCTACCGCAATAAGATGGAATACACATTCTCCGACAAAAAATGGAGAACTTGGGAAGATGTGAAAAGTGGAAAGGTGTTTGATGATTCACCAAATGCACTTGGTTTTCATATTCCGGGAGCCTTCGATAAGGTGCTTCACATAGATGAGTGCTATCTGCAGTCATCACTTGGCGACCGCATACGCAACGGTCTGTATGACTTTGCAGAGAAAAATGGACTTTCGTTCTATAATCTCAAGGAAAACAAAGGTCTTCTTCGCAATCTGATGATCCGCATAGCATCTACAGGGCAGTGTATGGTATGCCTTCAATTTGGTGAGGATAATCCAGAGAAGATTAAGCTCGTGATGGACTATCTGAAAGATAATTTCCCGGAGGTCACATCATTACTATATGTTGTCAACCTGAAGCTTAACGATACCATATCAGATCAGGAAGTAGTGGCATGGTCAGGTCCGGATTATATTGAAGAGGAGATGGAGGGATTGAAATTTAGGGTAAATGCCAAGTCTTTCTATCAGACCAACTCCCTTCAAGCCTACGAGTTGTATAAGGTGGCCCGCAAGTTTGCCGGTATGTCTCCACGTGAAGAACTGACAGAATCAGAAGCTGAAAAGTATGGCTTTGCCGGAGTAGGAGATAAGCCTTTGGTATATGATCTCTATACGGGTACTGGAACGATAGCTAATTTTGTAGCTCGTGGAGCACGGAAGGTAATAGGTATAGAATATGTCGAAGCAGCAATAGAGGATGCCAAACTAAATGCCAATGTCAATGGACTTGACAATACTCTCTTTTATGCAGGCGACATGAAGGATATCCTGACCGATGAGTTTGTAGCAAGCCATGGAGTCCCCGACGTGATGATCATAGATCCTCCGCGAGCCGGCATGCATGAGGATGTAGTGAAGGTGATCTTGAATGCAGCTCCTGAGACAATAGTGTATGTCAGCTGTAATCCTGCGACTCAGGCACGCGACCTTGCATTGATGGATAAGGATTATATGGTGACAGACGTTCAACCCGTGGATATGTTTCCCCATACTCATCATGTAGAGAATGTAGTGAGGATGAAAAGACGTTTAATCGTTTAAAGGTAAATCGTTTAATTTTGGCTAATCATAAAAGCACTCCCGAGGAGGAGTGCTTTTGTTTTAGTTAGCCATCATGACATCAAAGTTCATGTCCTTAAGTGAGATACAAGTCCGGGCAAATTGGCGGATCATCTCGATTGTTGATTTGCGGGGTGATTTCATAGACTGTTGACTTGACGCAGATGACAAAATAGCAGTAGAACCGTTTGTCATAGGCATTATTTTTTAATAATTACATTTACATAACGCAGTCATAGCCTCTCATATTGTAAGAAAAGAAATAAAAAAATAGGCCTGAAGATAAATCTTCAGACCATATTTTCGAGATATCTCGTTAGAGAGCTCTTTCTATCATCTCGCTAAGTTCGGTTTCGGTCTTTCTGCCGCTTTCCCTCATAAGTTCTTGTCCTTCCTTGAAGAGAATATAAGTAGGATATTCCTCAAGCTTATATTCAACCTTAAGTTTTCCATATGGGTCATCTGCTCTGACTACATTAGCCTTGTCGGCATATTTTGATTTGACTGCGTCAGTGATGTATTTTACTTCTACTACATCCTGACCACCATGGTGAAGGAAAACCACGAGGGTGGGTTTTGATTCCTTGATTGCTTTATCGAATGTTTTCATAATATTTATGTTTTTCATACTATTTATTCGTTATTTAAACTATAACAAGTGATGTTCACCTTTTGTTTGAAATGACTTTCGGAGTTTTTGAAACAACATTAAAATAATTCCATACCTGACTGCTCATTTAAATATAGAAAAAGAAAGACACTCTGATTAATCTTGTCAGAGTGTCCTTCCAGTTTTAATAAGTTTATAATAAGTTTATGTGGTTTAGAATGTGAGCACCACATCTTTTTCAGCCGCTATGCGGCGTAGATTGATGATGGCGTAACGCATTCTTCCGAGGGCAGTATTGATACTCACCCCTGTTTTTTCTGCAATCTCCTTAAAGGATAGATTCTTATAATAACGCATAGTCAGAACTTCACGCTGCAGGTCAGGAAGTTGAGTGACAAGCATTTTGACATCGTCTCTGATTTGATCGGAAATAATACGATCTTCGATAGTGCCTTCACACAGTTCTTTCTTATTGAGGATGTCAATGTCTTCAATATCTGTACTCTGCATGTTTTCGGATTTCTCCTGACGATAATAGTCAATGATTAGGTTGTGTGCTATTCTTGAAATCCATGCGGGAAACTTTCCGTTCTCCGTATAACGTCCTTGCTTAATGGTCAGGATTGCCTTCACGAAGGTCTCCTGAAAAATGTCGTTAGCTACATCCTCGTTTTTTACAACTCGTAGGATATAGTTGAAGGTCTTGTCTTGATGACGCTTTAGCAGAGAGTCGAAAGCCTCATTGTTGCCATCCGCGTAAGCTCTGACCAATTGTTCGTCGGTCATGCTTCCATAGTTTGCCATTGTCTTGTTGATTAATACGTTAAGTATATTTCTGTCTATAGGCTTCGAGTTTTTAAATTAATGTATACGTTATTTTCTTTATTTTATTGTGCAAAGTTACAAAAAAAAAATCGTGATTCCAAATCTGGCACACGATTATATAGTTAAAAATATTTAAGTTGAGCCAGCCCCCACTTATGAGTAAGAGATTATAGTGTTGAAATTTAAGCAGATATATCGAATTAACCTTTCAGGATTGCGTAGTCGATGACTTCTGATATTTTATTGACATATACGAAATTAATTCCTTTGAGATAGATGGAATCAATCTCCTCTATATCGCGTCGGTTCTCTGCAGAAATAATTATATCAGTGATTCCAGCTCGCTTTGCAGCAAGAATCTTCTCTTTAATACCGCCAACGGGAAGAACCTTTCCGCGCAATGTCATTTCGCCGGTCATTGCGATCTTTTCACGCACCTTCTTGCCTGTAAAAGCAGACACAAGAGAGGTTACCATAGTTATGCCGGCCGAAGGGCCATCTTTGGGTATAGCTCCTTCAGGGACATGAATGTGAACATTAAACTCTGTAAACTTTTTCTCATCAATGCCAAAATCCTCAGCATGAGCCTTGACGTACTCAAGTGCGATTGTGGCAGATTCTTTCATGACGTCGCCGAGATTGCCTGTCAAGGTCAATTTTTCTCCTTTCCCTTTGGAAAGAGAGGATTCTATGAATAATATCTCTCCTCCAGCTGCAGTCCAAGCCAATCCTGTGACTACCCCGATAAAGTCATTTCCTTCATAAAGTTCTCCAATATGCTCTTCCTTACCAAGAATTTCCTTTGCTTCTTTAGCCTCTATCAGCTCGGGCAATGGCTTATCGGTAGCTTTTAATCTTGCAAGTCGACGCAAAAGCCTCCTGATGACCTTATCAAGCTGCCTTACTCCAGACTCCCGGGTATAATGCTCCACCAAAAACATGATACCATCATCGGATATCTTAACGTCATCTTTTTCGAAACCAAGATCCACAAGAGCCTTCGGCAGTAGATGCCTTTTGGCAATCTCTATCTTCTCTTCTACAATGTAGCCGGAAACCTCTATCAATTCCATACGGTCGAGCAAAGGAGCAGAAACTGAATCGAGAGTGTTTGCTGTCGCAATGAAGAGAATATCAGAAAGATTATAATCAATATCGACATAATTGTCATGGAAATGGCAGTTTTGTTCAGGGTCAAGCACTTCGAGAAGAGCTGCAGAGGGATCTCCCTTTATATCCTTGTTGATTTTGTCGATTTCGTCGAGCACTATCACCGGATTGTTGCTTTCTGTTTTTTCAAGTGCAGCAATAATCCTGCCGGGCATTGCCCCAATATAGGTGCGTCTATGCCCACGAATCTCAGCCTCGTCATGGAGGCCTCCAAGAGAAATTCTTGCATATTCCCTGCCGAGAGCTTCTGCCACTGACTTACCAAGGGAGGTCTTTCCGACACCCGGAGGCCCATAAAGACAAAGGATCGGGGCTTTCAAGTCGCCACGAAGTTTCATTACCGCAACCTGCTCAAGGATACGGTCTTTTATTTTGCCAAGACCATAATGGTCGCGGTTAAGGATTTCTTCAACGCGGGCAAGATCAACAGGAGATTCCTTTTTCTTATCCCAAGGAAGAGACAGAAGAGTATTGAGGTAAGTGTATTGTATGCCGTATTCCGGGGTTGAAGACATGAAACGTCCAAGTTTTTTAAGTTCCTTGGAAAAATGCTCTTCGGCCTCTTTGCTCCACTGCATCTTTTCAGCCTTAGCCATAAGCTCGACTTCGTCGCTCTCTTCAGGCATATCGCCAAGTTCTTCCTTGATGGCACGCAATTGTTGCTGAAGAAACTGGTCGCGCTGTTGCTTTGTGATATCCTCACGAGTGCGTTCTTGAATATCGACTTTGAGCTGAAGCATCTGATAAGCAGTATCAAGCATATGAAGGAGGGTGGAGCAGCGCACCTTTATGTCAGATTCTTCAAGAAGTTTCTGCTTGTCTTCAAGAGTCAAGGGAGAATTGCAAATAATAAAATTTATCAGCTTTAGAGGACTTGTGAATTGCGATAGAGCATATTTAAGTTCTTTAGTCTCATCCTCTCCAAAGAGTGATAATATTTCAGAAAAAGAATCATTGACGGAAGAGAAGATCGCGGCAAGCTCCATATCTTCTTTATCAGGAAGGTTTTCAGGCAGATATGTGACGCTTGCGAAATAACCATTTTCCTTAGAAGTAATCCTGTTGACTTTAGCTCTGTTAGCAGCAACCATGAAAGCAGTGTAACTTCCGTCGGGCATTTCCATGATTCTTGCCACAACACATACCACGCCTATTCTGTAAAGATCTTTCGCAGTGAGAGAGGGGGTATCGTTCTTGACAGTGAGTGCAATGACAGCTTCATGATTTTTGAAAGCCATGTCAAGCACATCAAGAACTGTCGGGTCGGTGACAGAAAGAGGGACTGTAATAAAGGGATAGAGCACGATATTTCGCACCGGCACCACAGGCATATGGCGCTCGTTGATTACAGTAGTGTTGAAATCGAAGTCAGGAGCAACTTCCGACATTATCCCGTTGACTGGATTTGCCGTGCTCATTGACTCATAAGAATTATATGTATTGTATTCAGTCTGCTTATGGCTCATGATTCTACAAGTTCATAGTGGATGCCAAAAATCCGGCATTATTATTCAAGGCGCAAATTTAACACTTTAAGATGATATAAGAAAATTTAACACAGATTTTATTCACTTTTTTTCTATTTGCGCGTTTTAATATCGAAAAGTAAAGAAAAATCGCGGGATTGAAAAGAACACAATCCTACGTGCAGGTCCACAAATGGCCTTCCTATACAACATAAAATCCATAACTTTACTTCTCGTCTGGAGGGAAATCATCCCTCCTTTTTTTGTGCCTTAGCCTTATATCTGCGCTTCCTTTGGGATTTTTTCTTATTTCCACGCATATTCCTACTGTCAAATTTCTTAGAGGCGTAAGAAGGAGTCTCACCGAGTTCGGGAGGAACCGTGGCTTTCTCTACTTCCTTGCCGAGGAATTTTTCTATTCTCTTGAATTTTCCTATTTCCTTTTCAGAAATGAAAGTGATCGCATTCCCCTCCTTGTCAGCACGGGCTGTCCTACCAATACGGTGAACATAATCTTCAGCTTCGCGAGGCACGTCATAGTTGACCACCAGTTCTATGTCATCTATATCTATTCCTCTCGACATTATGTCTGTGGCCACGAGAACATTTATCTTACCGCTTTTGAAGTCGAGAATCACATCTTCACGTTTGTCCTGCTCCAGGTCGGAATGCATTTCTCCAATTTTATATTTTTCTTTCTTCAGAGCTTTTGCCAGTTCCTTAACCTTAAGTTTAGATGAAGAGAAAATTATGACTTTCTCAGGAGGCATCGTTTTGAAGACGGAGAGAAGGATTGGCAGCTTCTGTAGCTCATAACAGACGTATGCCTGTTGCCGAATTTTGTCGGCGGGTCGGGAGACAGCAAGTTTTATCTCGTGAGGATTGTTAAGAATACTGTTGGCCAGCTGCTGGATTTTCGGGGGCATCGTGGCACTGAAAAGGAGAGTCTGCCGTTCTTTTGGAAGTCTGGCCACTATCTGCATGATATCGTCGTAAAATCCCATATCGAGCATTCTGTCCGCCTCATCGAGAATGAAGAATGACACCTTTGATAAGTCGACGTATCCCATCGAGAGGTGGGCGAGGAGGCGCCCCGGTGTAGCGATTACCACATCAGCCCCTGCTTTAAGGCTTCGTCGCTGCTGATCATAGGTATATCCATCAGTACCTCCGTAGACTGGCATGCTGCTGATAGGAAGAAAATATGAGAATCCCTGCATCTGCTGGTCGATCTGCTGGGCAAGTTCGCGGGTCGGAGCCATAATGACACAGTTTACCGCGTCTTTTGGATACTCATAAGAAGAAAGAATATCAATTACCGGAAGAAGATATGCTGCAGTTTTTCCTGTACCGGTCTGCGCACAAGCCAATAGATCGCGTCCGTCTATAACAGCAGGAATTGCTTGCTCCTGAATGGGAGTGCACTCATCGAAATGCATATCCCAAAGAGCATCAAGTAGGTCGTCGTTCTCAAGAAGTTGATCGAATCTCATAATATTCTATTTACAATGCAAAATTAACAAAAAATTCCCATACACCCAATATATGTTAATTTTAGCAAGTAGCTCTTAAGAGTAATGCCATTATGGGCTGAGAGGCGTTTGTTGCATATTTGTTGCACGCATATTTCACGTTGTTTCACAAATGATATATTAATTTAATCGCTTATATAATGTTGATTTATAGTGATTTATAAAAATGTTTTCAAATTTTGGAGCTAAGTTCAAAAAAAGTCAAAACAATCCAAAATCATCCTACGTTATAGAGTTGAACAAAGAACAAAAATCTACTTTTTATAAACAATTTTTATTAACAACTACAACAAATGGCATCTAACAATACATTCCGAAAAAATCTGATCAATCTTCAGTCGAATCTAATGAACTTCGCATATCAGCTGACTGCTGATCGCGAAGCAGCTGCTGATTTACTTCAGGATACTACTCTAAAGGCCCTCGACAACGAAGAAAAATTTACTTCGGATGCCAATTTCAAGGGTTGGGTGATGACGATAATGCGCAACATCTTTATCAATAACTATCGCAAAAACGTACGCCAAGCCACAATAGTTGACACCACAGAAGATCTATATCATCTCAATACTTCACAAGAATCAGCACTTGAGACTCCGGAAGGAAGTATAACAGTAAAGGAAATCAACGAAATCCTTGCGACTTTTGACGAAGAATTCCGTGTTCCATTCAATATGCACGTAGCAGGCTATAAGTATAGCGAAATTGCAGAGGAACTGAATCTTCCAGTAGGCACAGTAAAGAGCAGAATCTTCTTCGCACGCAAGCGTCTTCGTGCAGCTCTCTCATAAAACATCTGAAATTATAAATAAAAATAAAGAAAAAATGCGGCATATGTCGCATTTTTTTTGTCGTTCCACCTTATTTTATTAATTTTGCAACGTATTAACGCAGGCATCAGCGACGTGCCCCTTTGAAGGGCACTTGGTTGATCAGAAAAATTACCAATTATGGCAGAAACAACTGAAGAAATCAAAGAGAATGAATCAGGCCTTAACTTTGTGGAGCAATACATAAAGGAAGATCTTGAGGCAGGGAAAAATGGAGGACGTCTTAATACTCGTTTCCCTCCTGAGCCTAACGGTTATCTCCACATAGGACATGCCAAGGCTATCATCATGGATTTCGGCGCCGCTGAAAAGTTTGGTGGCACCTGCAACCTACGCTTCGACGATACAAATCCTCAGAAAGAGGATACAGAATATGTAGAAGCCATCAAACGAGATATCCATTGGCTCGGCTTCGATTGGGGAGATCGCCTTTACTACGCATCCGACTATTTCCCACAGTTGTGGGATCTCGCAGTGAGGATGATAAAGGAAGGAAAGGCATATGTAGATGAGCAATCAAGCGAGGAAATTGCCCGTCAGAAGGGAACACCGACCCAGCCTGGCCAAAATTCACCTTACCGTGACCGACCGATAGAAGAGAATCTTCGTCTGTTTGAGGCAATGAATAGAGGTGAATACGAAGAGGGATCGATGGTGCTCCGTGCAAAGATCGACATGGCAAGCGACAACATGCACTTCCGCGATCCAATCATGTACCGAATCATCAAGACTCCGCACTGGCGCACAGGCGACACTTGGAAAGTGTATCCGATGTATGACTTCGCACATGGACAGAGCGACTATTTTGAAGGTGTGACACACTCAATCTGTACTCTTGAGTTTGTACCTCATC
The DNA here is from genome assembly GCA_001701075.1 of Bacteroidales bacterium GP3. Lineage (GTDB taxonomy): Bacteria > Bacteroidota > Bacteroidia > Bacteroidales > Muribaculaceae > Lepagella. The sequence goes on from DAAK01000062.1 coordinate 31,942, forward strand.
GTCCGCTTTATGAATATTTCGTAAAGGAACTTGCCGACGAGTCGTATTGCCCACGCCAGATTGAGTTCAACCGTCTTAACCTGACTTATACAGTAATGAGTAAGCGTAAGCTGCTGCAGCTCGTCAAAGAAGGTCTTGTAAGAGGCTGGGACGACCCTCGTATGCCGACTCTTTGCGGACTTCGCCGTCGTGGTTATACTCCTTCAGCTATCAAGAACTTCGTAAACCGCATTGGATATACCAAATATGAGGCGCTTAATCATATCGAACTTCTTGAGCACTCCGTGCGCGAGGACCTGAATGCTACAGCTACCCGTGTTTGTGCAGTTCAGAACCCGGTAAAACTTATCCTCGACAATTATCCGGAGGATAAGACAGAAATCATGCTTCTTGATTCAAATCCGGAGGATCCGTCGGCAGGACAGCACGAGATGCCATTCAGCCGTGAGCTTTGGATCGAACGGGAGGACTTCATGGAGAATCCTCCGAAGAAATTCTTCCGTATGAGTCCGGGAAATGAAGTCCGCCTGAAGGGTGCTTATATAGTGAAGTGCACAGGCGTTGACAAGGATGAGGATGGCAACATCACCGCTATCCACGCAGATGTAGACTTTGAGACAAGAAACGGACTTCCAGGCGCCGACAGAAAAGTGAAGGGTACGCTTCACTGGGTAAATGTTCCGACAGCAGTGAAAGTTGAGGTTCGTGATTATGACCGTCTATTCTCTGTAGAAAATCCTTCGGCAGAAGAAGGTGACTTCCGCGACCTTTTGAATCCTGATTCCTTGAAGATAAGGGAAAATGTGATGGTGGAGCCATGGCTTGCAGAAAATGCCAAGGTCGGCGACCATTTCCAGTTCCAGCGTCTTGGCTACTACACAGTGGATCCAGACAGCAAGGATGGTCATCTTGTATTCAACAAGACTATCGGTCTTCGCGATACTTGGGCTAAAGAACAGAAGAAAAACTGATAATCCGATGATATTTAAGATAAAAAAGAGAAGAAACGAAAAATTTCTTCTCTTTTTTTTATCATTTACAAAACAAAATGGCCTTAAATTGCGTTATATATTCTGCAACCGCAATTGCAACCACC
>DAAK01000088.1 GCA_001701075.1 Bacteroidales bacterium GP3
TCACCCTTCATCGAATCAATCACTGTCAACAAGCTCGGTAAGGTACGTCGTGCAAAACTTTACTATCTGCGCAACCTCACCGGCAAGAAGGCCCGCATCAAGGAACGCTTCGTAAAGAAGGAAAAATAATCCTGAAGGGACTTCCAAGAATAAAATCGGACGGAATAAACATTCCGCCCGATTTTATTTTTCTTCCTCCGAACTGCATAAAATGCAAAACGCAAAACGCAAAACGATTGTTATAAGAGTGTATGGCAAAAAAAGAGAAACGACAGAAAGTTGCACTCACGTCTGAAGCCCAGCAAGGCCTCGTAGTGAAGAATACCGGAAGTGCTTATGATGTGAGACTTGACGAGGGAGCTACTGTTAGCTGCCGGGTCAAAGGAAATTTCCGTATCAAGGGGATACGGACCACCAACCCCGTGGCCGTAGGCGACCATGTCAAGGCTGTACGCGCAACGGATGACGTGTGGTATATCACCGAGATTATGCCCCGACATAATTATATAATAAGGAGAGCCTCCAATCTTTCAAAAGAATCGCATATTTTGGCTGCAAATATCGACAAAGCTCTTCTTGTGGTGACACTCAAGGAGCCAGCTGTGCCACTGACATTCATCGACAGATTTTTAGCCACTGCGGAAGCCTACCGCATACCGGCAGGCATCATCCTAAACAAATGCGATATGTGGGATGACGATGACAAAGAACTTGGAGAGGCTATGAAATACCTCTATGATTCACTGGGATATCCAACGCTGATAGTATCAGCGGCCACCGGATTCGGCCTCGATGCCCTTAAGGAAGAGACAGCCGGAAATATCTCGCTTTTAGCAGGGAACAGCGGGGTAGGCAAATCATCTCTTATAAACGCCCTTATTCCGGGATTGAATCTGAGGACAGGTGAGATTTCGGAGCTATATCATACAGGGACTCATACCACTACATTCTCAGAGATGCTCGATCTGCCATACGGTGGAGAAATCATTGATATACCTGGAGTGAGAAGTTTCGGGACGATTGACTTTACGAAGGAAGACACTGGACATTTTTTTCCGGAAATTTTTATAACGTCGAGGAATTGCAAATATGGTGACTGCCGGCATACCGGAGAGCCAGGATGCGCAGTGAAGGAAGCTGTGGCCGATCATCGGATAGCAGAATCAAGATATAATTCCTACCTGAATATTCTTGAGGAAGTGGAAGCTGGAGAAACCGACAAATATAGGAAAGCGTTCTAACATAAACAGAATAAATATAAATCAAGAAAAAATATATGAATAAGACTATGACACTACTTTCGGCCGCTCTAATAGTGACCGGTATGAGCCAACAGTGCATGACAGCATCAGCAAGAAGCATGTATGACCAAAAATTTGCAGACTACCCGACTTATAATGGTGATGACCTTGAACTCGTAGTAAATGCAACAGGCACACATTTCCGTCTATGGAGTCCGAAGGCTGAGGAAGTGACGCTCAACCTCTATAATTCCGGACTAAATGGAGAGGCTTTCGCTTCCATTCCCATGATCTTCCATGAAGAAAACGGAACCTGGACAGCAAGCGTGCCAGAAAAGCTCTATGGAAAGTTCTATACATTCAAGGTGAAACAAGACGGAAAATGGCTTGCCGAGACTCCCGGAGTATGGGCAAAGGCAGTCGGAGCCAATGGAAAGAGAGCAGCGATAATCGACTTCGCAAAGACTAATCCTGAAGGATGGGCAGAGGATAAAGGTCCACAAGTGGATAATTTCACAGATGTGATTGTATATGAGATGCATCACAGGGATTTCTCCATGTCTCCGACATCCGGAATTGCAAACAAAGGTAAGTTTCTGGCTCTTACAGAAAACGGCACAGTGTCTCCCGAAGGAGAAAAGACCGGTATCGACCATTTGAAAGAACTCGGAGTGACACATGTGCATATCCTTCCAAGTTATGACTATAACTCCGTAGACGAAACCAACCTCCAGAACAACACATATAATTGGGGATATGACCCTCAAAACTACAATGCTCCTGAAGGCAGCTATTCCACCAATCCTTCTGACCCAAGCACAAGAGTAAGGGAAATGAAGGAAATGATAAAGGCTCTACATGATGCAGGAATAGGAGTGATAATGGACGTAGTCTACAACCATACAGCAGAAAACGACGGCTCTAACTTCGAGCTCACAGCTCCGGGCTATTACCACCGTCATTGGGACGATGGAAGATATTCAGATGCATCTGGATGCGGCAACGAGACTGCCTCGGATCTACAGCAGATGCGCGACTATATCATCAATTCTGTGAAATACTGGGCAGATGAATACCATATCGACGGTTTCAGATTCGACCTTATGGCAATCCATGACACCGAGACCATGAATCAAGTGGCTACGGAACTGAAAAAAATCAATCCCTCGATATTTGTATATGGAGAAGGCTGGACAGCTGGCGACTCTCCCCTACCTTCCGAACAAAGAGCACTGAAAGAAAATGTATCTAAGATGGAAGGTATAGCCGTCTTCTCTGATGATATCCGGGATGCCGTAAAAGGGCATTATTCCAATGCTGAAGACCGCGGATTTGCAACTGGGAAGCCTGGAAATGAAGAGACCGTAAAGATAGGAATCGTTGCAGCCACTGCACACCCACAGGTGGACTACTCAAAAGGGAATAATTCCAAATTCCCATATGCTACATCGCCTGAGATGATAGTCAACTATGTAAGTTGCCATGATGACCTTACTCTGACCGACAAACTGCGCAAATCTATGCCAGATGCAACAGATGAAGAGCGAATGGCCGCAGCAAAGCTTGCCCAGACCATAGTATTCACATCACAAGGTACACCATTTATGTTTGCCGGTGAGGAAATATTCCGCGATAAGAAAGGAGTACACAACTCATACAAGAGTCCTGACTCAATCAATGCAATTGATTGGAGCATGAAAGCTGCCAACAAAGACCAGATGGACTATTACAAAGGACTGATTGCATTGAGAAAAGAACACCCTGCATTTAGAATGACCACTGCCGACCAGATTGCGAAACATCTTGTATTTGACAAGATAGACTCAGAAAAGACCCCAAATTTGATTTCCTATACACTCAAGGACAATGCCAATGGTGACTCATGGAAGGAAATAAAAGTGATTTTTAACGGAAGCAGCGAACCAAGGACTGTGAAACTTCCAAAAGGGGTATGGCA
>DAAK01000187.1:0-129 GCA_001701075.1 Bacteroidales bacterium GP3
TAGTTTCTAGTTAGTTCTGTTGTCATGTTACTGATTATAGGATAATTAGCGATGGCAGTCCACTTCCGCCGCCTCCTTCTGGGTGGCCGGGTTCCCCTCTATTTTAAAGTGACTCTAAATTAGAATGTC
>DAAK01000187.1:311-3089 GCA_001701075.1 Bacteroidales bacterium GP3
TCACTTAAATTTGCTAAACATTTTGATAAGATTATCACCTCATCTTCCGCTTGCGAAAGTCGATGTTTAATTATAAGAATGTCCCGAAGGCATAACCCTCCGGGACATTCTTATTTATATTAAGGTGATGTTATATTAAGGAGATGACAAGGTCGTTGGCTTTGTCTACGGCATTCGTATCAAGAGAAGCGAGGTAGATTTGTGTCGTGCGTTCATTCTCATGGCCCATGGCCTCGCTGATGACATTCAACGGTATGCCGCTTGCCCGAGCCAAAGAGGCCCACGTGTGACGCGCATTATACAGGCTCCACCTTTCTCCTTCAGGAGCCCCGGCCATCTTCGACAATTCCTTCAGGGACTTGTTGACTTGATATGAAATGTTTTTGTAGGCCCATTTCGGATTGATATCCGATTTTGTGATTATCGGCAAGAGATATTTGCTTTCATTCTTAGGATATTTGTCGAGAATCTGTTGCATTTCCTTAGTCCAGGCTATCGTAAGCAGCTGCCCTGTCTTCCGGCGCCGATAGCTAACCTTTCCATCTATTAAGTCTGATTTTCGAAGATAACACATGTCGATGATGCTCATTCCACGCAGATAGAAACTCAGAAGGAAGATATCGCGGGCAAAACCGAGTCGTGGTTTTTGATCAAGGTCGAGCATCTTTAACTTCCTGATGGTCTCAAGAGGCAATGCTCGTTTTGCTGTCTTGTCGATACCTGTGTATACACGCCTGAAGGGATGAGTGTCTTCTATTATATTGTCGTCGACAGCCCTCTTGTAGACGGCACGGAATATCCTTATATAAAAGGAGATCGTGTTGGAGATATGACCTTGCTTCCTATGCCAGGCCTCATATCTCTCCATCAGATCAGTATTTATGCTATCGAGCATGACGTCTTCCTCACTGGAATTGGAGTCTTCAGACGAAATGGATGACATGAATTTCTTGAAACTGTTAAGGGCTGAGTGATAGTTGTCTGCTGTCCCCATCTTCCCATTCTGCCTGAGCCGGGTGATGATGCTTTCCATATAGCTGACGAAGGAATAATCTCTCGAATAACTTCGGAATTCATCGACGATGTCATCCGCAGTATAATCCATCAAGGTTCTGTTCAACTTGCGGATGACTCTTTGGAGCCGTTCAGTATCCCAGCGAATATGGTCGCGGACATACATGAGGTAAGTCTCGCGTTCTTTTTCCTGGGCAACGACACAGGATCGCTTTTCATCCCATTCGGCAGGTCTGATATGGTAGTCGGTAGCAATCTGACGAGGGATACGATTATGAAGGATCTGATAATAGATGATGCCGTCGCAACCTTCTTTGGTGGAGGGTCGGAACTTAATTTTTATAGAAGCCATATATTCGAATTTTTTTGCAAATATACAGCGTTTCGCTCCTCTCTCCCCTTATCCTACAAATTTCCTCCCACCCTCCCCACAATAGCACCTGATAGTAGTAAGCACACTCCGTGTGCGTTTCTTAGAGTAGAAAAAATTGATAATTGATCGTTAATAATTGAATAAGCTTCCCAGCCTCCCCTCAAAAGCAATGGAAATAGCGTGTCAAATATGAAAGGGAGGCTTCCCAGCCTCCCCATTGCGATTTGTCCGCCTTCACATAAAATTTACCATTTTTTGGAAAGCGGTACTTGAATATTATGATGATAATTTACAGTGATGCCAGCTCCTCATATGAAAGACCTGTAATTTGCATTATTGTCTCATATGGAAAGGGAATAGCCAACATTCTGCGAGCCATTTCTAATTGTTCTTCTTTCTTACCTTGGGCACGTCCTTCCGCACGTCCTTCCGCACGTCCTTTCTTCTCTCCATCTTGATAAGCTCCTCGAAGTTGATTCAAGGTGTCGCGGGTATTCTTTACGTCCGCCTCATAGCTTCTCCTCTCCTCAGGCGACAGGGACGCCACACTCGTGACCTTCTCCAGCCGTCTGAATACTTCATTATTGCGCATGAATGCTACCTCCTGTCTTGCTCCCATATTCTTTATATTATAAATCCATTTCTCAATCATGCTATTGCACTCTTCTTCCTTTTTGTCAAACAACGGAAGCTGTATAAAATAATAACGTGTCTTGTCTCCTATTGGTTTAAACGACTCCTCATCAAGCACTCTTGCCCTTACTATGACCTTTGGTTCAAGTGTAGGTATTGCAAAATTGCATATGAAGACTCCTATGACGGGTTTTAATTTATAGTCCCATTTTACATCCTCATGATCCTTGCCCCTGTAGCCTTGCTCCGCAATGCCTCTTGCTACATAAAAACTCGCCCTGTCGATAAAATTTGGCTGGGAAGCCTTCTGCATCTCCACTATAAACCTGTGGTTGGAAGAGGTCTCACACATTATGTCATAGCGAATACCCTTTCCGTCCTTCCATTCTGGCATACGTTCACTGTTGAGGTATTTGACAGACGTGATCTCCTCATAATCCTCATTGTTGCTCAGCAAGGCATTCAAAATGCCTATAAGCAAATCTTCCGATAGGTTTTCACGGCCAAAAGTGAGCTTGAAACCTGTATCGTAGGTTGGGTCAATGTATTTGGACATGATTTATGTTATTTTTCACAAAGATAGTCGATATTTTTTGATTCTACAAATTTTCTGGGCAATTTTGATCATATTATCTCTTATATTTAAAGGAGCTTCAGGATTTTGGCATTGGCACGGTCCACAGCACTCGTGTCAAGCGTGTTGCTCCTCTCTCCCCTTATCCTACAAAATTCACTCGGTTTGTCCCCCGCTCAGCCGC
>DAAK01000187.1:3109-3329 GCA_001701075.1 Bacteroidales bacterium GP3
CGAATCCGCCGCATTCACTCTTGACTCTTGACTCTTCACTCTTTGAAGCCAAAGGCTTCATTGATCCAAGCCCTGAGCTTCAGCGAAGGTACGCAGCATATCACTTTGCTGAGGGCGTGAGCTCTATTGTTCTAAAAGGAATAAAACTGGCCCAAATGGTGTACGACTGCCCAAATCAGGCAGTCGCATTCACATCTTTTAACAATGTTTATTCCCCAAA
>DAAK01000187.1:3383-3539 GCA_001701075.1 Bacteroidales bacterium GP3
TCGTGACAACGCCGACAACTGATCTCTGAAGACTGATATCTGAAGACTGATGACTGATCGTTAATCGTTTATCGTTAATCGTTGAAAGGAGCTCCTCGCGGAGGCCTGAGCCCTGATGGACCACTCCGTGCTATCGCCAGCAGATTCCGCTTTTCG
>DAAK01000187.1:3749-9656 GCA_001701075.1 Bacteroidales bacterium GP3
GACGGCCGCGACATAAACTACAGTTTCGTGCACATTATTCGCGGCCCTATACTTTCCTCGTCATAGGTGACGGGGCTATTCCCTTGGTTCTTGACTCCTTGAAGCCATAGGTTTCATTGGCTCTTGAACCCATGTTCTGGTATCTTACAATTGATCGTTTATAATTGATCATTGATCATTAGATATATGCATCCCACTTATCTACATATTAAAGGTATGCTCCTTGATGTCCTTGACATCGGGCGCATACCTTTTTTCTTTTTATCCCTACTTCATGTCCCTCTGCGTATCAACCTCACTCTCCATGCTCCCCTCCAAGTTGCTAAGCCCTTAGTCCTGGTCTCTGGAATCTGGCCTCTGGAATCTGCAATTTATCGTTAATCGTTGTATGAGCTTCCCAGCCTCTTATGGAAGGGAGGCTTCCCAGCCTCCCCACCGAGTCGCGAAGCCATCTGAAAACTGAAATCTGAATACTGATATCTGACATCTGATATCTGGCCTCTGGCCTCTGGTCTCTGATATCTGATGACTGAAGACTCAAGACTGAAGACTTGCTGGTCCGCCGCGTTAATCGTTGGTAAAAATTCATACTAATTGCATATTTACAGTATGAGAGCCTTCCAAATAGGGTATGAAAGGTGATTTTGTTGAAAAATGTTCATTTTTTGTCCATTCTTATTTTGGTAATGTTGAAAATATCAATTAACTTTGCAGTCCAAAAGCCTACTAAGGCTCTCTTACGTAAGATTTTCATAAAAACTGAATAAATATGTTGCCTAACACAGATGTCATCACGAAAGATAGCGTGGTGGTAAGATTTTCAGGAGACTCCGGCGATGGAATGCAACTTGCCGGTAATATTTTCTCCAATGTAAGTGCCGGCGAGGGAAACACTATCTCTACTTTCCCTGACTATCCGGCTGAAATCCGTGCACCCCAAGGTTCTCTTAGCGGTGTCAGTGGTTTTCAAGTGCATATCGGCAAAGGAGTGCATACTCCTGGTGATGCCGCCGATGTGCTTGTTGCCATGAATCCGGCTGCCTTAAAGACTAATCTCCGCTATTTGAAGAAAGGTGGAGTCATTATCTGCGACAGCGATACTTTCCGTCCTGCCGACCTTAAGAAAGCCGAATATGCCACAGAAGATCCAGTGACCGAATTGGGAATTGATCCTGAACACATCATGCTCGTGCCGATGACTACCATCCTCAAGGCTGCTCTCGCAGACTCTGGCATGGATCAGAAGGCAATGTTGAAATGCAAGAATATGCTTGCGCTCGGCATCGTGTGCTGGCTATTCGACCGTCCGGTTGACAGCGTGCTCCGTAAACTCAAGGCTAAGTTCGCTAAAAAGCCCGCTGTATATGAAGCTAATGCAAAGGTTGTGCAGGCTGGTTGGGACTATGGTCACAACACTCATGCCTCAATGCCTACCTACCGCATCGAGACTGAGGCTGTCAAGCCTGGCGTCTATACTGATGTCAATGGCAACACTGCCACTGCTTGGGGTCTTATCATGGCGTCTGAGAAGAGCGGTCTCCCTCTATTCCTCGGTAGCTATCCTATCACTCCGGCCACCGACATCCTTCATGAGCTTGCAAAGCGCAAGGACCTTGGCGTAAAGGCATGCCAGATGGAAGATGAGATTGCCGGTGTTTGCTCAGCTATCGGCGCTTCTTATGCTGGAAATCTTGCCGTCACTTCCACATCCGGCCCTGGATTGGCTCTCAAAAGCGAAGGTATTGGCCTCGCAGTAATGGCTGAGCTTCCTCTCGTAGTCATTGACGTGCAACGTGGTGGCCCTTCTACAGGTCTTCCTACAAAGACAGAACAGACCGACCTCATGCAGGCTCTCTATGGCCGAAATGGTGAATCTCCCGTTTGTGTTGTGGCTGCTGCAAGTCCTACAGATTGCTTCACTATGGCATTCGAGGCTGCACGCATTGCTCTTGAACATATGACTCCGGTTATTCTCCTCACTGATGCCTTCATCGCAAATGGGTCAAGTGCATGGCGTGTGCCCGAAGAAGAGGATTATCCTGCCATCAAGGTGCCTTATGTAAGTAAGGAGATGGTTGAGGCTGGATGGACTCCTTATATGAGAAATAATGAAACTCTTGCTCGCTACTGGGCTCTTCCCGGCACAGAAGGTGCTATGCACCGTGTAGGTGGTCTGGAGAAAGACGCTAAGACAAGTGTTATTTCTACCGATGGCGCCAACCATGAGAAGATGGTGCTTACTCGTCGGCAGAAGGTTGCGAATATCGCCAACGACATACCATTGCTCCAGATTCAAGGCGACAAAGACGCCGATACCCTCCTTATCGGATGGGGCGGCACTTACGGGCATATGCTGACTGCTTGCGAAGAACTTAACCGCGACGGGCATCCCGTGGCACTCGCTCAGTTCCGCTATATCAACCCGCTTCCTGCAAACGCTCTCAGCGAAATACGCAAATATAAGAATGTGATCGTGGCTGAGCTCAATACCGGTATGTTTGCCGACTATCTGCAGCAAAAGCTTCCTGGAGTTGAGATCAAGCGCATCAACAAGATCGAGGGACAACCATTTATGGTGTCTGAAATCGTAGAGGGTACCATCAAGCATATGAATGATAAATAATCCGGTGACAATGGAAAACAATAACTGCATTTTCGCCCCCGGCGACTTCAAGAATGGGGCAAGCGTACGCTGGTGTCCCGGATGTGGAGACCACGCTATTCTAAACACTCTGCATAAGGCTATGGCCCGAGTGGGCATCGCTCCTAAGGATACCGTTGTGGTCAGCGGCATCGGCTGCTCCTCACGCCTTCCTTATTATATGAATACTTATGGTATGCACACCATCCACGGTCGTGCTGCTGCTATAGCAACTGGCGTGAAAACCTCTCGTCCGGAGCTCACTGTATGGCAGATCTCCGGTGATGGCGATGGCCTTGCTATCGGGGGCAACCACTTCATCCACGCAGTGCGTAGAAATATCGACATCAATATGATGCTCCTTAATAATAAGATATATGGTCTGACTAAGGGTCAGTACAGTCCTACATCTGATCGTGGCACTGTCTCCAAGTCAAGTCCTTACGGCACTACTGAGGATCCGTTTATCCCGGCTGAACTATGCTTCGGTGCCCGTGGCAACTTCTTTGCACGCTCTTTTGATGTCGGCCTTGATATCAGCGTCGACGTTATGGAGGCTGCTGCACGCCATAAAGGAACATCGGTTGTAGAAATTCTCCAGAACTGCGTTATTTTCAACAACGGTATCCATGCGAATATCGTCGACAAGGAGGTGCGCGACGATCATACTATATATCTTCGCCACGGTGAGAAGATGCTCTTCGGCAAGAACCATGAGAAGGGACTTGTACAGGATGGCTTCAATGTAAAGGCTGTCACAATAGGAGAGAATGGCTATACTATCGACGATGTGCTCGTGCATGATGCTCATTGCGAAAGCAACTTCCTGCAGCAACAGCTCGCTATGATGGATGGCCACGACCTTCCGCTTGCCCTTGGAGTGATCCGCGATTATTCCGCCCCAACTTATGAGGCTGAGGTGGCTGCCCAGGTGGCAGAAGTCAAATCCAAGAAGAATTTCTCTTCGCTCCGCGACATGGTCCTGAAAACTATGGACACTTGGACAGTGGAGTAATTTAGAATTGAGAATTTCGATTTTAGATTATCGAACATAATCCCATATGGACCTCAAGGACTATCTTTAAGAATGGTCCTTGAGGCCTTTTTTGAGGTTAAAAATCGGAGAATAGTGGGTCATTTCAGACCAAATTTGCGAAAAATTGTGCACAATCCTCAAAATTATGTGCAAATTTTGTCAAAAAATTTCTTTATATGAATTTTTTTAATTAGTTTTGCAGTCTAAAAACGACAACTATATAAATTTTCTAACTCAAAACTATCAAGATTATGTCTGATATCGAAAACAGAGTAAAGGCTATCATCGTCGAGAAACTCACAGTAGACGAGAACGAAGTAACTCCAGAAGCTGGCTTCAGCACTGACCTCGGTGCTGATTCACTTGACACCGTTGAACTCATCATGGAATTCGAGAAGGTGTTCGGAATCACTATCCCTGACGAGGACGCAGAGAAGATCTCTACTGTAGGTGACGCTATCGAATATATCGAGGCTCACGTTTAATCTCAACAACAGCACATTAATCTCAAGATGTTTCGGTTTCCCTTTATTACAAGGTGAAACCGAATCTTGAGACTAATATTTTGTGAAGAATATGGAATTAAAAAGAGTTGTAATTACGGGCCTCGGTGCCCTCACTCCCATCGGCAACGACGTTGCGACCGCTTGGGAAAACGCCAAGAAAGGTGTCAGCGGTGCTGGCCCGATCACACATTTTGACGCATCCCTGTTCAAGACCCAGTTTGCATGCGAAGTGAAGGATTTCAATCCGGCCGACCATTTCGACCGCAAGAAAGCGCGTCAGCTCGACCTCTATGCTATGTATGCCCTCACGGCTGCTAATGAAGCTATACAGGATGCCGGGCTCGAAGACGAAAACCTTGACAAGAACCGCATTGGCGTGATTTTCGCTGCTGGTATCGGTGGACTCCATACTTTTGAAGAGGAAGCTGGATACTATGCCATGAATAAGGAGAATGGTCCGAAATACAATCCTTTCTTTATTCCTAAGATGATTGCCGACATCGCGGCTGGTCAGATCTCTATCGACCATGGTTTCCGCGGTCCTAATTTCGCAACTGTCTCTGCCTGCGCTTCCTCTAATAATGCGCTTATTGATGCGTTCAACTATATACGTCTCGGCATGGCCGACGCTATAGTGGCTGGTGGTGCAGAAGCAGCTATTTATCCTGCTGGTGTAGGTGGTTTCAACTCTATGAAGGCTCTATCTACCCGCAATGACTCGCCCGCAACAGCTTCGCGCCCAATGAGTGGCTCTCGCGATGGTTTCGTGATTGGCGAAGGTGCCGCAGCCCTCGTCCTTGAGGAGCTCGAACATGCTAAGGCTCGCGGTGCTAAGATTTATGCAGAAGTGGCTGGCGGCGGCTTGAGTGCTGACGCATACCATATCACTGCTACTCACCCGGAAGGTCTCGGTGCTACCCTCGTGATGGAAAATGCTCTCCGCGACGCTGGAATGAAACCTGAAGATATTGACTATATCAACCTTCATGGTACTTCTACTCCGGTTGGCGACCTCAGCGAGGCTAAGGCTGTGAAGAAGGTCTTCGGTGACCATGCTTATAAGCTCAACTTGAGCTCAACGAAGTCTATGACTGGCCATCTCCTCGGTGCTGCCGGTGCCCTGGAAGCTCTGTTTACAGTTAAGGCTGTCACTGACAACATCGTTCCTCCTACTATCAATCATGAAGAGGGAGACAACGATCCTGAAATTGACTATGATATGAACTGGACCTTCAATAAGGCTCAGGAACGCGAGATCAATGCCGCTCTTTCCAATACATTCGGATTTGGCGGACATAATGCAGCGCTCATCATAAAGAAATACAAGGAATAATATCCCTGCAGTAATCAAGGCGGCTTCACTTTCCCGGTGAGGCCGCCTTTATTTTTCCCCTCTGAATTCTGAAGACTGACCTCTGAACTCTGAAGACTGACCTCTGAAGACTGAAGACTGAAATCTGAAGACTGAAAACTGAAGACTGAATTATTTTTTCTCAAAAATACTTTGAAATATCCTTAATTTATCCTAATTTTGCATATTAAATGCCAACTGGCATTTGCGTTTTGGAAAATATTCTAAAAATTTCTAAACTATAAATTAAATTTAAACTAACGTTATGTGGTTAACTTGCTCATCTGTAGGACGTAAGTTCATCATGGCCCTCACAGGCGCATGTCTCGTCCTCTTTTTAACGTTCCACTGCGTGATGAATGCCGTTTGTATC
>DAAK01000210.1:0-6370 GCA_001701075.1 Bacteroidales bacterium GP3
GAACATGCTGTCATTACAGCCAATGCGATTGTGGTCGCTACATACAAACTCTTGCTTTTCATAAGTAAATTCTTTTTTATTTAATTATAAACAATGAAACCGGATTTAGATTAATTGACTCCAAAATAAATGGCAAACGACATATTACTGATGGCTAAAGATCATATAATATTACTACTTTCAAGAAATATTCATTAACTTTGCAGAGCAGATTCTATTATCTCTACATATATTATGCTACAAGCTACTAAACCTTATTTCCCTTCTACCCATTTGAAGCTAAAAATATTTCTTATATTACTGGTATCTTCATTTTCTATCCATGCAAACAGCGAATATCCAAGATGGATCACATCAAGCGATTGTAACAACAATGAAGGATCAATGATGTGCCTGCAAAGATTCGTCTATCTTGATACTATTCCTGAAAGTGTCCCTGTTAGAATTTCAGTTGATAGTAAATATTGGTTATGGATTAATGGAGTCCTTGTTGTTAGGGAGGGAGGAGTAAAAAGAGGGCCAAATCCCCAGGATTCCTATTATGACTCCATCGATATGTCACCATGGCTAAAGAATGGAGAGAATATAATTTCCGTACTGGTATGGTATTTCGGGAAAAAGGGTTTTTCTTATAATCCATCCGGACAGACAGCTTTCTTTCTTGACAGCCCTTCAATAAAATCATTAAATTCTGATATTGAATGGACTGGAACAATTCATCCGGCATATTACATACCGGATGGAGAAACTCCAAACTATCGGCTTCCTGAATCTAATATCGGATTTGACGCGAGATTGGATATAATGAATTGGCAAAGCCGGAATAATGGTTGGCCAGAAGTAAAAGTACTTGGCAAAGAAGGAGATGCTCCATGGGGTGCACTTCACCATCGCATTATACCAATGTGGAAAGACTTTGGCATATCCGAATATAAATCTGTCAAAGTAAAAGAAGGGGCGGAAGCTGATACTGTAATCGCTAAACTTCCGTATAATTCACAGGTTATGCCGCATATGGATATCCAGGCTCCTGAAGGTATGACAATCAGTATTGCTTCTGATAATTATAGAGGCGGAGGCGCGCCAAATGTCCGGTGTGAATACATAACCCGAGCAGGGCAACAGGAATATGAGAATATCGGATGGATGAATGGAGAGAATATTATCTATATTATTCCCAAGAATGTAAGGATTAATCATTTGTCTTACAGAGAAACCGGTTATGATGCTGATTTCAAAAGCAATTTTTCGTGTAGCGATCCATTCTTAAATCAATTATATGCCAAAGCAGGCCGCACACTCTATCTGACAATGCGGGATACCTATATGGATTGTCCCGACAGAGAAAGGGCTCAATGGTGGGGAGATGTGGTCAATGAATCTGGAGAGGCTTTCTACGCTCTTTCAAGGTCGAGCGACTTACTGATGAAGAAAGGAATGTATGAACTCATTGGATGGCAAAAAAACGATGGAGCATTATTTTCACCGATCCCTGCATCTAATTGGGACCAGGAATTGCCTGGCCAGATGTTGGCGGCAATAGGTCACTATGGCTTTTGGAATTATTATCTTAACACTGGCGACCTTAATACTATATCAGACCTTTATGATGGAGCAAAACGATATCTTAACCTCTGGCAAAAGACGTCTGACGGCATAATGGAAAATCGTAAAGGAGGTTGGCATTGGGGAGACTGGGGCGACAATATCGACAAGGAAGCTTTATATAATGCATTATATTCACTTGCCCAAAGAGGCGTCATGGAAATGGCTGAAGCTTTGGGGCGGCAACACGACTGCGATTCTATAGCTTCTGAGATGGCCATGCATAAAAATGCTTTCAATAATTATTTTTGGAATGGAGAGTCTTATCGAAGTCCAGGCTACACGGGTTGCACAGATGATAGGGTTCAGGCGTTAGCCGTGGTGGCAAGCTTAGCTGACAGAGATAAATATAATTCTATTATCAAGGTCCTTGAAAAATGTGAACATGCAAGTCCATATATGGAAAAGTATGTCACAGAAGCCTATTTTGTAATGGGATATGGAGAGCAAGGGTTGATAAGAATGAAAAAGCGCTTCAAAGAGATGGTTGAGCATCCTGATTACTCGACTCTGTTTGAGGGCTGGGGAATAGGCGCAGATGGATTTGGGGGAGGAACGTCAAATCATGCTTGGAGTGGAGGAGGATTGACAATATTGTCGCAATATGTGGCCGGCATATCTCCCCTGTCACCAGGTTACGATAGATTCAAGATAGCACCAAATCCATGTGGCCTTGAATATATCAAGTTGACAGTGCCTACTGTCAAAGGAGATATTGATTATAGAGTTATAAATAAGAATGACGAATTAATCATCGATCTTAAATGTCCTTCAAGCATAGAAGCTGAAATCCATATTCCTGAAGATTTTTCAGAAATCACAATCAATGGAATCAGACAGGAAAACTATGTGGCACTGAAAGGTGGTGACTGGATGATAAAAGCAAGAAAGCAAAGGCAATAGATCTTGTCATCTTCTCTCATTCCAAATGCTACTAATGCAAGTCAGATTAATAAATATTTATTAACAAATAAGTTAAGGAATAATAAAAAGAAAAGTCTGATTAAACTTTCAATTTTTTAAGATGTCAAAGTATCGTGAACAGCAAAAAACAGTCCTGTCTTAAACAATGGGATGTTCACGAGAGAAAACTAAAATAAACTAAGAACAAACACACACTAAATTTTAAGAAACATGATTAAGAAAGTAATTTTAAGCATCGCAATCGTATCAGCAGCAGCACTCTCATCTTTCGCAGCAAACGATAACAAGGCAAACACCGATAATAAGGCTCGCACCGAATGCTCAAAGAATAGCGGCGAGTGCAAGAAAGCAAAACATGGAAAAGGCGATAAGGCCGGTTTCGGAATGAGAGCTTTCGAGGGCATCGACCTTACTGAAGCTCAGAAGACACAGCTTGAGGCTCTTCGCTCCGACTTCAAGGCAAAGAAAGAAGCTTCAATGAAGGAAAGAGGAGACAAGAAAGATAAAAATGAGAACCTCACTGCAGAGCAGAAGCAACAGTTGAAAGCTGAGAAGATGGCAAAGCGCCAGCAGGCACAGCAAGAGTTCAACGACAAGGTAAAGAATATTCTTACTCCTGAGCAGTACACCAAATACCTTGATAACACCAAGAAGATGGCAAGCAACAAGGATAAGAGTATGAAAAAAGGAGGAAAGCACTCTAAAGGCCAGAAAGGCAATCACGCTAAGAACGGCAAAAAGGGTCAGCGTAAAGCTACCAAAAGCCAGAGCAATAACTATAAGCAAGCTTAATATATAATCACTCATCTACTGAGTGCCAAAAAGGCAGCAATCCCGCGATTGTTGCCTTTTTGCAGTATTTTATGCCCCTGCTATTTTGTGTAATAATAGTGTGAAATCAGACTTTGTCGAGAGCCTGTGACAGGTCGGCAATGATGTCGTCGATGTGTTCTGTACCTATACTGAGGCGTACGGTGGAAGGCGTGATGTGCTGACGCTCAAGTTCATCAGGTTCGAGTTGGGAGTGTGTTGTCGTGTATGGGTGGATTACGAGAGATTTCACATCTGCTACATTTGCAAGAAGTGAGAAAATCTGAAGCGAGTCGATAAACTTCCATGCATCTTTCTCATTTCCCTTTATCTCAAAAGTGAATATAGAGCCAGCCCCATTGGGATACAACTTGTTGTAGAGCTCGTGATCTTTATGTTCAGGGAGTGATGGATGATTCACTTTCGACACCTTTGGATGGTTAGCGAGAAACTCCACAACCTTTAGAGCATTCTCCACATGACGTTCCACGCGAAGTGAAAGCGTCTCAACCCCTTGTAGAAGTATGAAGGCATTGAAGGGTGAGATGGTGGCTCCCGTATCTCGGAGTAGGACAGCACGTATGCGAGTCACGAAAGCGGCTGGTCCAGCAACATCTGCAAATACAGCACCATGATAGCTTGGATCCGGTTTTGCCAGTGTCGGGAATTTGTCTGGGAAGTCTTTCCATGGGAAAGAGCCTCCGTCTACAATGACACCGCCGAGAGAAGTGCCGTGGCCTCCGAGGAATTTTGTTGCTGAATGCACCACAACATCAGCTCCTTGTTCTATCGGTCGGGCAAGGAATGGCGTGCCAAACGTGTTGTCTACAATCAGCGGGATATTGTGGCGGTGAGCAATCTCAGCTAAAGCTTGAAGATCTGTCACATCGCAATTCGGATTTCCGAAAGTCTCCACAAAAAGAAGCTTGGTGTTGGGGCGTATTGCCTTTTCTACGACTTCGAAGTCACTGACATCCACAAAAGTGCTTTCCACTCCCTGGGTTGATAGAGTATGACTGATGAGATTGGTGGAACCTCCGTAGAGATTATCTGCGGCCACTATATGGTCGCCATTCTGGGCAATGTTCTGGAGTGCATAAGTGATGGCCGCCGCCCCACTGGCTACAGCAAGTCCTGCCACGCCCCCCCTCAAGAGCTGCTACCCGATCTTCGAGAACTCCTTGTGTAGAGTTAGTGAGTCGTCCGTAGATATTGCCAGCGTCACGTAGCCCGAAGCGGTCTGCTGCATGCTGTGAGTTATGAAAAACATATGATGTTGTCTGATAGATAGGCACTGCACGGGCGTCTGTTGCAGAATCCGGCTGTTCTTGGCCTACATGAAGTTGTAGGGTCTCGAAATGAAGTTTGTTTGTTGCCATAATCTGTATCTTTTTATTGTTAATATTCTTTGTTTTTCGGTTGCAAAATTAATAACCTCAAAAACTTTCTCCAACAATATTGCAAAGTTTAGAAAATATTACTAATTTTGCGTCTTAAAATAGAAGATTTATTCTGATATGTTATTCCAGAAGAGTTCTCAGCAGAAATTTTTTCCAGCAGCTTTTCTCAAT
Organism: Bacteroidales bacterium GP3; assembly: GCA_001701075.1. GTDB lineage: Bacteria > Bacteroidota > Bacteroidia > Bacteroidales > Muribaculaceae > Lepagella. Next base: position 4,911 of record DAAK01000210.1, read on the forward strand.
ATAATTTAGGTTATGAGCGACAAACTTGACAAGACTGATCTGTCAATATTAGAAAAACTACAAAAAGATGGACGATTGACCAACAAAGAACTGGCCTCTGCTATTCATCTCTCTCCGACACCAACATTTGAAAGAGTGAAGAGATTGGAACGGGATGGATATATACGTAAATATGTAGCAGTACTTGATCCCAACAAACTCGATTGTGGATTTGTGGCATTCTGTTATCTGAAAATGAAACAGCATACTTATGAAAATGCCACCCGCATAATGGAGGCTGTAAAGAATGTGCCTGAAATTGCCGAATGCTATAATATATCTGGCGATTATGATTTCCTTTTGAAAATATATACCCGCGATATGAAGTCATATCAACAGTTTCTGCTCCGCATCCTTGGAGAGATTGATTGCATAGGCTCCTTAAACAGTTCCTTTGTGCTCGGCGAAGTAAAGAATGAACATTTGCTTCCCTTGTCTTCTGATTAAGGTCTCCATACTTATCTTTGATGTAATCATCATCATTCAGGAATTTCTGCGAAAAGTAAAAATTATAACTAACATATAAGATAGAATTATGAGACAGATGAGAAGGAGTGAACATCTGAAAGATGCTCAATGGGCACTGGAGGTATTTGATAGAGCTCCGTATATCACTATGAGTATGACGCGACCCGACGGTTCGTCTTATGCCGTGCCATTGAATATTGTGAGAAAGGATGATTCAATATTCTATTTTCACTGCGCTTTTGAAGGAGAGAAGATTGATTGCCTGAAGCATAATCCAATTGTCAGCCTTTTGGCTGTAAGTCGATGCTCCCCGAAATACGAGGAAGAGAAAGACAACTTTACCGAATATTTTAATTCTGCAATAGCCCTTGGAAAGGCAGAGATTGTGGAGGATGATAAAGAAAAGATAGAGGCCTTACGTCTTATATGTGAAAGATTCCTTCCCAAATATATGGATCATTTCAACCAAGCCATCTCTCGAAGCCTCTACAAGACCAGTGTCGTCAGAATAACACTCACAGAACCTCCTGTTGGTAAAAGCAAACCATAAAAATCATGGAACATTTTTTTATCAAAATAATTTGGTAGATTTAAAAATTGTTTGTAATTTTGCGAACAATAAACTAGATAAATATGGCAAAAATTGAAATAACTCCTGAACAAGAGCGACTTGCACGGTATGCCAAGGCTATGGGGCATCCAACGCGCATCGCTATACTTCGCTTTCTTGCCCAAAGGAATGAATGTTTTTTCGGGGATATTCATGAGGTGCTTCCTATAGCAAAAGCTACGGTGTCTCAGCATCTCAGTGAACTTAAAGAGGCTGGTCTGATTCAAGGTACAATCGAGCCTCCCAAGGTAAAGTATTGTATCAACCCTGAAAACTGGATGCTTGCTAAACATCTTTTTACAAAGATGTTTGACGACTGCTGTCCTTCAAAAAAGAATAGTTG
>DAAK01000210.1:6545-7349 GCA_001701075.1 Bacteroidales bacterium GP3
GTGGTGGAGGTGCTGTATCTTCACGGTCCCCAAAGATGCCGCACTTGCGTAGCTTTGGAAAAGGCAACAAAGGAAGTGCTTGAAACCAAATTTACCCAACAAATAAAGAATGGAAAAGTCATTTTCCGTGACATTGACCTTTCGACAAAGGAGGGTGAAAAGATAGGCGATAAATACGAGGTGGCATGGTCATCCCTCATTATAGTAAGAAAAGATGGGAAAAAGGAGAAGGTCACTGACATGACCGATGACGGTTTTCGCTATGCCATCAACAACAAGGCAAAGATCCAGGCTCTCATACAGCAGAAAATCAACGACTATCTGAAGTGATGGAGTGGCTACAGACTTTGCTTGACAACAGCACGGCTCCGGCTTTCACNNTGACTTTTCCATTCTTTATTTGTTGCTGCTTGGATTGCTGACTGCAATTTCACCGTGCCCCCTCGCAACCAATATTGCAGCAATAGGCTTCATCAGCAAGGATATAGAACAGAGAAGCAGGATATTCTATAACGGAGTGCTTTATACTATTGGTCGCATCATAGCTTATACAATATTAGGCATCATCTTGATTTCAATATTGAAAGAGGGTGCGAGCGTCTTTGGAATTCAGAAAAATGTAAGCAAATGGGGAGAGCTTCTTTTAGGTCCTCTGCTTCTGCTTATGGGCGCTTTTATGCTTTTTGGAAGCAAGCTGAAACTCCCCTCTTTCGGTTTTAGCGGTAAGGGTGAAGGACTTGCTAAAAAAGGCAGTATTGGGGCATTCCTGCTGGGCATACTTTTTGCCTTGGCCTTTTGTCCTTC
>DAAK01000164.1:0-164 GCA_001701075.1 Bacteroidales bacterium GP3
ATATAATCGGGGTCAAGACTGTATTCTCCACCAATGGCAAAGCCCATAAGGAACAGGGATACAAGGAGCACAGGCACAGCATGTATAAAAACACATATGAGCGAAGTGGCAAGAATGATGAGCGGGCAAAGTCGAAAGAAGAATAGATAGCCATAGCGATCGCT
>DAAK01000164.1:409-3975 GCA_001701075.1 Bacteroidales bacterium GP3
TTCAGAGTTCTCTGAGTTCTCAGAGTTCTCAGATACGCGATACGCGCTTCGCGATACGCATATTTTATATAATATTAACACAAGGATAGCCGAAGGGTTCAAAGAAAAATAATGACTAAACTTATTATCTTAGCCAGTTGGCTCGTTTCCATAGGAATTCGAGAGGGCCATGAGAGCGGGCTTTCATCCTCCAGCGGCTGATTCCGTCTTATTCTACATAGTCGATTTTGACCACTATTACGCGGATGTTCTGGTCGTCGGTATCGTTTGCTATTTTGGCTATGTGCCAGTCTTCCGGGAAAAAGAGGAAGAATTTGTCGGGGGTGGAGTCGTAGAAACGGGCTTTGTCGACGTCGTAGTCATAATGGATCACGTCTGGACGGTATTCGCAGTTTGGAGTTGATGTTTCGTGGTCGATTATCCCGAAACGTTCTGTACCTTTTACAGCATATTGGAAGTCGATTTTCTGTCGGTGGCTTTCAGTTCCTCTCTTTTCGAGCGGACCGTTCTCGCTGTCTTCTACACTGACCACCAGAGTAGTGCCTTCAATGGGATGTTTACCGCCTGGTATGGCGAGGAGGTCGGTCTCTTCAAGCCATTTGAACATAGCGTCCCATTGCTCCTTGTTTTTGGAGTATTGTTCGTAGAAGTCAATGGGGTTGACAGACTCGTGAGGAGAAGCTTTCTCAAAGCCGTTTCTCCAGGCGCCGGATTCCATCCAACCGGTGCATTGTTCTGTTTTTGTCTTATCATCACACTGACGGGTGTAGATGCCCTCTGCGTTAGCCAAGATGGGGCAGGAGGAAATATTCCATATACATTGTTTGGCTTATATAAACTTAAAAAAACTTATAAAAAATAAAAAACACACAATTATGTTTAAATCGACAATGATTGCTGGTGCCGGTGGTTTCTTAGGCACCTGTCTTCGATTCCTTTCGGATAAGCTGGGGGCTGCTATTTGCCACCTCTCTTTCCCATTAGGAACATTCATGGCCAATATGGTTGGCTGTATTATCATCGGAATGCTATATGGATATCTCAATAAGACCGGGAAACTTAGCAAGACGGCAAATCTTCTTTGGATCACAGGCTTCTGTGGTGGCTTGACTACATTCTCATCTTTCTCCGACGACATGATTTCCCTTCTTGAGAAAGGGGATGCCGGAATGTTTGTATTCTATATGGTGACGAGTCTTGTTTTCGGTATAGCAATGGTAGCTCTTGGAGCTGCATGCATACGCAAACCTGCAGAACAAGCTCAAAATGCTTAACCCTTTAAATTACTGAAAAGATATGATTATTCAATATATGCTTATTGCAGGGTTAGGCGGTTTTGCCGGCACCTGCGGACGATACCTCACCGGCGTTGCCGGAAAGAAACTTTTCGGAGACAAATATCCAGCCGGAACATTTGCGGTCAACGTGATAGGATGTTTTATCATCGGTATTTTTGTTGGTCTTTGGACTCGCCATGACATGAGCCCACTTGTAAATGCCCTCCTTATCTCCGGTTTTTGCGGAGGTTTCACCACATTCTCCTCATTCAGCCATGATAGTTTCGCGATGATCCAAAAAGGACAATGGTGGAAATTCATCTGCTACATCGTTCCATCCGTAGCCCTCGGTCTTCTGATGGTATGGCTCGGCATCAAATGTGTGGCCTAATCTTCCACTTGCCTCAACTCTAACTTAAACACGCTACCCATTCCCGTTCATTCTCCTGAACAGGAATGGGTAGTGATTTTTTGCGTAAATTTATCGGAATTAGTCAACAAGAGAGCGAAGGAACGGAACAAGTTCTTCCGTCATTTTTTCAGCCTGGGCAGCTGAGGGATGGTAGGAAGCTCCGTAGCCAAGTTCTCCTGTCTGCGGAGACATGTCGAAGCGATAGGTCTGCGCGTCCTCAGCAGCGAGTTTGTCAAGGACCTCCTTAACGTCAGTGAGTGCCTGATCCTGAAGCATAGCTCCAGTAAGGAGCACTATCTTGGCCTTAGGATGCAACTGGCGAAGATGGCTTAGGAAATCACGATAATGTTGCTCATAGAGAGAGATATCATAATTATTTTCAGACGTGTCATTGGTGCCGAGATTAATACAAATGATATTTGGCTCAAATTGCGAATGATCCCATTTATGGTCATAATTGTAAAGCATCGTATAGTCGTATTCAAGCGGCATTGTTTTGGTGTCCCCTTCCTTTGGGCCGCCATAGTTGCGATAGATGCCTATTCCGGAACGCGCCACGACATTGAAATCCGCATTGAGAGCCTGTGCAGTCTTGTATGCGTAAGTCATAGTGTGATTCTCTGTGTCGTATGAGAAGTCTTTTGTTGGGTCATCATCTTCAATGCCATAGCCGCAAGTTATGGAGTTGCCTATGAATTCGATTTTAAGTTCAGGCTTGGGGGCCGGAGTCAAGAGCTTTCCATCAATAATGAAAGAACGGAAAGATGGGTTGAACTCAAAACCTTCAATCGCATATGTGATCTTCACATTGTGGATAGTGTCCTTGAGGTTTTCAGCGAGCATTTGAATAGTGTCTGTAGGTGTAAATGTAACAGTTGCAGGCTTTTCGTTATCAATTTCCACTACGAATTTTCCGCTTCCGGGAGAAGTCTCCATTCCGATCCCTGTGCCTTTGAAACGCAATATGGCGGATGTGCCGGGGTACGAAAAATTACCACTGCCATCTTCATCCCAGTATATACGTCCCATATAGTTTATTTCCGGATCATTTGCCTGTACTATAGTCCTGGAGGGCTTGGATGAGCAGGAGAATAATGCGGCGGAGAGAGTGAAAGCGAGGGTTATTACTAATGTCGCTTTTGATTTTAGTGTTGTCATGAAGTTAATTTTGTTCTGATAGTTATATTTATATAACAATTCCAATATCGTTAATGGATATGACAATATAAAGGAAGTCTGTGGCGTTATGATAGTAATTTAATTTAAGTTTCGCAAGCTCAACTTAAAGGTTATGGGGTTATAGGGTTATGGGGTTAAATCAGACAGAGTAAAGGCTCTTACAGAATTAAACTTTCAGATTTTTCTTATAACCTTATAACCTTATAACCTTCAACTTTCGCAAGCGAAAGTTGAATAATTTAAATGTAGAATATGAGATTGGTAATTCAAAGGGTCACTGAGGCTTCGGTGACTATAGACGGTAAGCTCTTCAGTGAGATTGGGAATGGACTGATGGTGCTCGTGGGCGTTGCAGAAGGGGATACTCCTGCTGATGTGGAATGGCTCGCTGCCAAGACTGCGGCCATGAGGATCTTTCCTGATGAGAATGGTGTCATGAATAGGTCAGTGATCGATGTAGATGGCGAAGCATTGGCTGTCAGCCAGTTTACATTGATGGCGTCAACGAAGAAGGGAAACCGTCCGAGTTATATTCATGCTGCCGGGCATGAATTGGCAATCCCGATGTATGATCTATACTGCCAGAAACTATCTGAATTGCTTGGAAAAGACGTGAAGACAGGACAGTTCGGCGCAGACATGAAGGTAGCCCTTGTCAATGATGGCCCCGTCACCATCATAATCGATTCCAAGCTGAA
>DAAK01000146.1 GCA_001701075.1 Bacteroidales bacterium GP3
AATTCTTTCGTAGGGAGCATATTTTTCTATAAAAATGTATTAATAAATGTTAATATGCGGATTGCAATACTATGATTATGAAATATGATTCAAAAAGGTAAGTTGGTTACTCGCAGGTAACTACTTGATAAATAAAGAATATAGTTGTAAATTTGCAACATCAAAACTCAAAACGACTAATACAATGAGCAATTACAGCAAAACCCACGTAACTGATTGTGCACCTCGCGTAGAACTGCACGACACCCTCGCACTGACAGGTGCTGAGGTATCTGTCAATAAAATGGCGGCTGGTACAGAAGTACCCTTCATTCATAGCCACAAGGAGAATGAAGAAATTTATTTTATCCTTTCCGGAAAAGGATATATGGAAATTGATGGAGAAAAGGTAGATCTCGAAGCAGGAGACTGGCTTCGCGTTGCTCCTCAGGCAAAGCGCAAACTCCATGCCACCACAGACCTAATCGAAGTATGTATCCAAGTCAAGGCCGGTAGTCTTAAGCAATGGACTATGACCGACGCAGTTGTGGAATGAATGTAAAGAAACAGTTAATCGAGGACGTTGTGGATTGTCCAATCCGCAGCGTCCTTACAGTTATTGCCGCTAAATGGTCTATGCTGGTAGTAAACGCTTTGAGTGACGGACAACCAAAGAGTTTCGGAGAATTGCGCCGTTCAATTCCTGATGTATCACCAAAAATGCTATCGCAAGCATTGAAGATGCTTATAAATGAAGAATTATTGAGCCGCACTGTAATTCCTGAAAATCCCCCTCGCACACAATACAAGCTTACTGCATACGGCGAAACTTTGCTGGTGGCAATGAATCCGTTAATAAATTGGGCTTTGGCACATATGGAAAAGGAAAAATAAGTCAAGGTATGTCTACTATTCAACCATATTCCGGAAATGCTGACAATCCTCACCACATTCCTCACACTTGGCTTATATCTCATCCTTAAATCATCAAAATCTTACCATCTCCCCCAATAGTAATCTGTTCCATATCCAAACCTAAACTTTCCTCAAGTTCTGAACAGAATCATTAAAGGTTAGCCCCAAGTTATTCAACTTGTGCAGCAAAGAGGAAATCGAAACGGAATTGTAGAATAAAAAAGAGCCGCTATCGCTCCATGCAAAGAAAATCATAACAAGCTGGGCAGAAGAAAGGAGCGATAGCGGATTGGAGTCTATGAGAATGTTTAAGCGTTTAATCGTTTAATTGTTTAATTCAGCTTTTGATTGCGAAAGCTGAATTAAATCGGATATCTTGCGCCATTGATCTTCGTAGGTCAATGCTCTTGTGGCAAAGCTCGAGAGCTTGAAGCCGGTGCGTGGACTTACAGCAAGACAGGAAGATTCGATGTGTCTTGAGGCTTTCTTTACTATCTCCGACAACAGATCGACATCATCAGGGAAAGGGCTATGTGCATCAACAAGTCCAAGCACAACCTTTTTCCCTTTGGGGATGTGACGGAGGACTTCTATTGCGTAATCGTTTTTAATGTCGAGCGGAATGAAGAATTTGTCGACATTCAGCTTCGACAGTGCTTTCGGCATGATATTGTCGGGGTAATCTATAAATTCCAATTCCGGCACAACAGTGTCACCTCCGGAGATGTAGATGGACTTCTCCATATCTGCAGGCAGTCCCTTCAATGAGTCATTGATGATCTTTATCAGTTCGCCATGGAGCTTTAGCAGGTCAACTCCTCCTTGTAGCAGACGCTTTGTGTAGTTGTCATCGCACATAAGTCCGAGTGCAGTGTCATCGTATTGCAGAGAGTCGCATCCGAGTTCATGAAGCTTTATGGCGGTGAGACGATATGCTTGCGCTATGTCGCTGATTAAGTTATCTATAGAAGACATATAAAGTAGTTCTGGGTGTCCGCCCGAAAGCGTGTAAATCTCCAATAGAAGATTTGCCGGAGATGGCAATGTCTGGCGACATTTTGCGCGATTGGCGACCACATCATGAAGATACTGGAAATCGTTGAAGAAAGGATGCTCCGGATTGAATTCAATCCGCCCTGTTATGTGGACAAGATCAGTTGAGGCCTCCACCTGTTGGTATATGTGTCCGGATGAAATATGCTCGCATGATATGCCCTGGAGTCCAAACCAAAAGTCATTGGCCCAATGTTTGCGACGGAGTTCGCCAGAGGTGATAAAAGGAACACCGCAGGCTATCTGACGCTCGACGATGTCGCGCACTGCATCATTTTCTATTGAAGTAAGATGCAACCGATCTATCAAGCCACGTTCAAAGTCACGTTGCGCTGATATAAGTTTTTCATTTGGCAAGAAACTGCCTACAGTTTCTATATTCATAATAAAGATGTTTTGAAGTTAGAAAATTCCGTGGCTTCCACAGAAAATCAGTACGATATAACCGAGAAGCAAACCTACACAACCCATAATCAAGCCAGTCTTGACCATATATTTCTGTTGGATAAAGCCAGTGGCATCAGCAAGGGCATTTGGTGGAGTTGAAATGGGAAGAACCATGGCGACGGAAGAGCAAATAGCAACGCCAATGAGAAGAGTGGATACTCCACCAAAAGGTGCCAATTGCTCAGTCATCGAGCTTCCTGCTATGGCAAGAATTGGTATGAACAAGGCTGCTGTAGCAGTATGGCTTATGAAGTTTGCCATAAGATAGCAAAGCAATCCGGAGCCTATTATCACAACGAGAGGAGACCAAGTGTCGAACGGCACAGACTCAATGAGGTGTGCTGCCAGCCCGGATTGCTGCATAGCCACCCCAAGGGCAAATGCTCCGGCTATCATCCACAGGATGCTCCATGAGAGCTGTTCAAGGTCGCGTTTTGTGATTCCAAAACCTATCCCCATATTCATACCTTCTGGATCATTCAGGAATTTCAATGCTATTGCATTGGGCGGGGTCCCGATCGGAGTCCCCATACCGCCGATGTTTGCACCCACCGGTATTGCAAGAGCTAATCCTATCTTGCCTTTTCCGTCAGCTGGCAATGCACTTAGCACTGGGGCAAGGAATGTAAGCATCATGGCGGCAGTAGCAGTGTTACTGATAAACATGGAGAAAATGGCAGTAACGAGGATAAAGCCAAGGAGCACATTCTCTGATTTTGTTCCGAAAGGCAACAGCATAACTTTTGCAAGTTTTATATCAAGTCCTGATTTAGTTGCAGCAATTGCAATAATAAAGCCTCCAATGAAGAGCATGATGGTCGGGTCGGCAAAGCAGTGGAGTATCGCGGTGTTGTTGACAAGATTGGTCATCTTCTCTCCATTTGCATCCGTCTGAAAAAACCACAGGGCACTGTTGGAAGCACAAAACAACAGTAAGACAACAACCACAAGCGAGGTGGTCCAGGCAGGAACGGCATCAAAGAGCCACATGAGGGCTGCGAATACAAAAATTGCGAGTACACGATGCTCAACGGGGGTCAAGCCTGACAATCCGTATAGAGAAGAGGGTGCAATCCAGAAGAAGAGAGGGATAGCTATGGCAAAGAAAAGTTTGATAGCCTTTACGCCGACAGGATTGCGATTGCTGCGGTGTTCCTTTTTCCACTGATGATATTCCTCCACCAGATGAAAACCATGAAAAATTGTAAACATATCTTCTGTTATTGATTGAAACTAAATGATTGTCCTTATGCTTGGAATAGATGTCAAAGAAGCAGAAGAAGTTCATTGATTTCCTGGCAACAACAGATGAATGGACACAATAATTCAGCCGCGATGCGTCATCGTAGCTGACATTGCATTTACGTGCAGCAATGCTGCAATTTGAGATGCAAGATAATTCTATGCGCTTGCCAATCTTCCTCACTTCAAAATCTAATCCACGAGATTATTGAAATAAATAGCGTCTGGCAGGTCTCCTGACTTATCCCAGCTTTCGCGCCTTCCCAGTCTTAAAAAGACCAGTGGCAGCTTACGAAAACTTTCTGCTTTGCAAAACTCAATTATGCATTATGAATTGTGCATTGAATAGGGGGAATTACAGTAGCGGGTCTGTTCCGGATTCACACCGGATTCCCTATTAATCGCGTCACCGCGAACCAAAACGTGGTGCAAAATTACAATTTTTTTATGATATGTGCAAAGCGTGCTCTAAATTTTTTTGATTTGATATGGAGTATTGGTTAAGATGATATATTACGTAATACCAACTTTTGATTATTCAGCCATCGATTTTAATACTAAAGCCAATATTGCGCTTTAAAAATTACCGATTTTTGAGTATTGTGGCTCCTTGACTCCGGTTGTAATTTTGCATCCGATTTAATAAACACCATAATAACCAATAAATCAAAAGAAATGAAAAGTTTAAAATTTCTTGTTGCCACTATAGTTGCGATTTTCTGCACAATGGCAATTGCATCCTGCAGTGACGAAAAAGACGACCCCTCTGTACCAGCAGCCAAATCAGCCGAAGGAAACTACAAAGGAGATATGGAATGCTCCGTTATGGGAAATACATCAACCTTTGAGGATCTGACATTCTCAGTGAAAGCAGTAGACGAATCAAGTGTCAACGTAGTGCTTCCAGCATTCGGGGAAGCACCAATGGCAATGCCTTCCATCACTGTGAACGGAGTAAAAGTGTCAGAATCAAGCGGTGTCGTGACGTTGGCCAATACTGAGGTAAGCGGACAGACAGAAAGTGGCAAAAGCTATACCTGTACCCTTTCAGGTACGGTAGAAAACAATACTTTGAGTATTAGGTTCAATTTACAATATGGCGCTATGCCGATGCCAATGATTTGCTCTTCAAATGCTACCAAACAGTGATGATGTATGGCAAAGATTAGTAAACCTATTCTCTTTGCCGTCTTCGGACTACTGACGCCATTCATCGGACTCGCCGAAATTTTCAGAGGCCGAGTGGTCGATGAAACGGGGAGTCCGTTGATTGGTGCAACCGTAAAAGATATAAACCATAATAAAGCCGTGGCTACAGATGCGGCAGGAGACTTCATACTTAAGGCTGCGGGAGACTCTTTGCAGGTGCAAGTCTCCTATATCGGGTACACCACTAAAGTATTCATGCTTAAGGGGGAACACGATCGCAATAATTTACAATTAACTCCTGATGTGGGGGCGTTGGAAGAAGTTGTTGTGACTGCTACACGCACTCCAAAAGCCTTAAAAGATGTTCCGGTTGTAACTCGGCTTATCACCAGCTCCGATATAAAGAAGGCTGATGCCACTAATATTCAGGATCTACTGACTGAGGAACTTCCAGGACTTGAGTTTACTTATGCCATGAGTCAGGAAACTTCTCTTAATATGAGTGGATTTGGAGGGAAAGCCGTTCTGTTCCTCGTGGACGGAGAAAGATTGGCTGGCGAGACAATGGATAATGTTGACTTCAACAGACTCAACCTTGACAATGTTGGTCAGGTGGAAATTGTAAAAGGTGCCTCGTCTGCCTTATATGGTGCAAACGCAGTTGGCGGAGTCGTAAATTTGATTACCCGTGAGAGCCAGGAACCTTGGCATGTGAATGTGAATTCACGTTATAAGAGCCTCGGAAATGAATGGAGAGCTGGAAGCGATATCAATTTTCACTCAAAAAAATGGACTTCCAATACTAATTTTCAATTTACAACCGCGCAGACTGTTAAATTGACCGATGCATTCGATACACAGTCGAATCTTCAAAATCTCTTTGGAGGAACCACCTACAATCTTAAGGAGAGGCTGACATTTCAGGCTCGTGACAACCTTCGCCTCACGGCTCGTGGAGGGTATTTCAACCGTGTCAGCACGCGAATAAATTATGATGACCATTATCTTGACTATTCGGCTGGATTGCGTGGGTTATGGAATATCAGTCCGGAACAGAATCTCGAATTGACCTACAGTTACGATCAATATGACAAGCAGAGATATGTCAATGACCATCGCACCCATGACCATGACTATAGCAACCGTCAAAATATAGCCCATGCCCTCTATACCCACTACTGGGGTAGCAATGCGCTCATTGCAGGAGCCGACTATATGCATGATTATCTTCTGACGTATCAATTTGCTGATGGAGAAACACATTCCCAGTCTTCCATAGATGCTTTCCTTCAGTTTGACTATAACCCTCTTTCATGGTTGAATATCGTGGCAAGTGTCCGAGAAGACTATTTTTCAGAGTCCGACAATAATGCAGTCACAGCCCGACTCGCTACCATGTTCAAACTTAAAGGATGGTCATTGAGAGCAAATTATGCCGGAGGATTCCGTGCTCCAACCCTTAAGGAGATGTATATGAATTTTGACATGGCTGGAATCCAGATGATTTATGGCAATCCCCACTTAAAGCCGGAACGTAGTCAGAACTTTAATTTGGCGGTTGAATATAATGGCAATATTCGTAATGGAGTGGTAGGAGGGGCTTATAGTATCACCGCACTGGGATACTATAACATATACGATAGCCGAATTACTACTACAGACTATCCAGGAGATGCTACAAATGAACCGGGTGCGATATACTGCAATGAGGATGGGGTAAAGGTCACAGGTATTGATGTGTCGGCGCGCTATCGGTTGCTTATGGGATTAGGGCTTCAATATAATTACAATTATCTGCACATGAGCGGCAGGACAGTGGATTCACAGTTCTCCCAACCGCGTCCCCATTCCATGACATGGAAAATTGACTACGACAAAAGGTTATGCAGTGCCTACAAGTTTTATGCCGGTTTATCGGGTCGATATCTTTCCAAACCTCAATCGAAGTATGAAACGGACAACGCGTATTCGATTTGGAAATTCACACTTCAACAGGAGATTTGGCGAGGTGTCAATATAAATTTTGTGATAGATAACTTATTCAACTACCGTCCAAAGGTTTACTACTGGAACTCACTTCCCACTCTTGGGCGGACATGGTCGGTCGGTCTTTCATTGGATATAGATACGATTTTCAAATGAACATGACAAAGAAGAAAAAAATAATTCTTTCAGTGATAGCAGGGATCATTATAATAGCCTCGGCTGTCATAGCATGGAAACAGATGGTTTCCTCAACCCACATAGCATTCATCAACTATCAACCCATAACCCTAGGCGAAATAGGAAGGGCAAACGACAATTCCTTTGTCAAAATTGATAATCTGGATTTGGAAGATATTGACAAAGCGTCCAAGTTTGACATGATATTTGTCAATGGGATGGGTCTGAGGATAACGGAAGAGCAGCGTGAAACACTTCAGAATGCAGCAGAAAATGGAGTCCCCGTATTAACGACTGCTGCCACCAATCCCGACAACCTTATAATTTCCACAGATTCCGTCGACACTGAGTTTTTAAAGCAATATCTGCAGGGAGGAGGACGCGAGAACTATCGGAGCTTGCTTAATTATGTGCGCCGGTATATTGACGGGAAACGGTTTTTTATTAATGAAATCCAAGATCCGCAGGCATCCGCTTCGGAAATGTTCTATCATCCTGATTTGAAGAATCCCGACAAGGAGATGCACTATTTCAATTCTCTGGCTGAATATCATAAATTCCTTTCAGAAAACAGGTTGCCTGTGGATGGAGCGAGTCAGATCATCCTGACAGGACAGATGGGAGTGCCCGATGAATTAATCGCAAACCTTGAGGCAAGCGGGAATATTGTTTATCCCATAACCAATATTCAGAAAGCGATTACCATCGGTGTCACCGACAGCATAACCCCGGCTGCCATGATCAACATGGCGCATGGAAGAATGGGCGATGCTGTTGTGGAATATCTGAAGAACGCGAACATTCCGTTGTTTGCGCCCCTCAATGTGAATCGCGACTATGACGAATGGATGGCAGACAATATGGGAATGAACGGAGGTTTTATGTCGCAGAGCATCGTGACTCCGGAGATTGACGGCGCTGTGCGTCCCTGGGCGCTCTTCGCGCAATTTGAAGGGAAAGATGGGGTGCCGGAAATCCGTGCAATCCCTGAAAGACTGGAGGAATTTGTTGAGACGGTGAATAACTATGTTGCCTTGCGCAACAAACCCAACTCAGAAAAGAAAATTGCTGTATTTTACTTCAAGGGACCTGGTCAGAATGCACTCATTGCCGAGGGAATGGAAGTTGCGCCTTCACTGTATAACCTGCTTCTTAAACTTCGGAAGGAGGGATATAAGGTGGAAAATCTCCCCTCTTCAGCTGAGGAATTCGGAAAGCTGCTTAATGATCAGGGACGCGTGTTCGGCCATTATGCCGCAGGGGCAATGTCTGACTTTGTGAAAACGGCAAATCCTCAGATAATCAATCAGGAGGATTATGCAAAATGGACAAAGGAGGACCTTGGAGCTGAGATGTCGGCTGAAATTGAGGCGCTTGATGGACCGTTCCCCGGATCGGGTCTTCATACGGATGATGGCGAGCTTGCGCTTGCGCGGCTGCAGTTTGGCAATGTGGTGCTGATTCCGCAGACGGCAGCCGGAACGGGAGATGATGATTTCAAGATTGTACATGGCACTGACATGGCTCCCCCTCATGCCTACGTGGCTTCCTACCTGTGGGCAAGGAACGGTTTCAATGCTGACGCCCTGATACATTTCGGAGCCCATGGCTCTCTCGAGTTCACTCCGCGCAAACAGGTGGCCCTTGGCAGCAATGACTGGCCCGA
>DAAK01000197.1:0-6004 GCA_001701075.1 Bacteroidales bacterium GP3
GAGGCAGAAAACACACAAGTCTCAGCACCCGAATACACTGGCACTCACCGCGCCGGATTCGTCAATATCGTAGGAAACCCTAACGTAGGAAAGTCTACACTCATGAACGACCTCGTTGGTGAGCGTATATCTATCATCACATCTAAGGCTCAGACCACACGCCACCGTATCACCGGTATCGTGAACACTCCGGAATACCAGATTGTCTTCAGCGACACTCCGGGCGTACTTAAGCCTAAATATAAGCTTCAGGAATCGATGCTTGAATTCTCAGAAGGAGCCCTCACTGACGCAGACATCCTTCTCTACGTCACCGACGTGGTGGAAGACCCGGAGAAAAACAAAGATTTCCTCGACCGCGTTGCCAAAGAGACAGTACCGGTGCTCCTGGTGATTAACAAGGTGGATCTGCTTAAGAATAATGAAGAGCTTGAGGCAATCGTAGAAGCTTGGAAGAAACGTCTGCCCAATGCAGAGATATTCCCTATCAGTGCTACACATAACTTCAATGTGGAAAATCTTAAGAACCGCATTGTAGAACTCCTTCCTCCATCGCCTCCATTCTTCGGAAAGGATGCGCTGACCGACAAACCGATGCGTTTCTTTGTCACTGAGATTATCCGCGAAAAACTTCTTCTTAACTACGACAAGGAAATACCTTATTCAGCCGAAGTTCTTGTAGAGAAATTCGAGGAAAAGGAGAATTCCATCCACATCATGGCAGTGATTTATGTGGAACGCGACACTCAGAAGGGTATCATCATCGGCAAGGGCGGCGAGAAGATCAAGAAAATCGGCATTGCAGCCCGTCAGGACATTGAGAAGTTCTTCGACAAGAAGGTATATCTCGAACTCTTCGTCAAGGTAGAGAAAGACTGGCGCAACCGTGAGAACAAACTCCGCCAGTTCGGATACATCGAGTAAAGTTTTCAGCGTTTTCAAAGTTTTCAAAGTTTTCAGCGAGACACGATGACGACGATGACAACGATGACAACAAATAAAAATTGACTTAAAAATATGAGTAAATTAGTAGCAATAGTAGGGCGGCCGAACGTGGGAAAATCCACGCTCTTCAACCGTTTGACGCAGACAAGAGCCGCCATTGTAGATGACACTTCCGGCACGACACGCGACCGGCAGTATGGTAAAGTAGACTGGGACGGCCAGGAATTCTCAATCGTCGACACCGGCGGTTGGGTTGTCAACTCCGACGATGTGTTTGAGGAAGAGATCAACAAGCAAGTGCACATTGCCATCGAGGAAGCTGACGTGATACTCTTCGTAGTGGATGCATCGGTAGGAGTAACTGACCTTGACGACAAGGTGGCAGCGATACTTCGCCGCAGCAAGAAGCCGATTATCCTTGTGGCCAACAAGGAAGACAAGAGCGACTCAAAATACAATGTGGCTGAATTCTATTCCCTTGGACTCGGCGACCCAATCGAAGTCTCGTCGGCCAATGGTTCCGGCACCGGCGACCTCCTTGACGAAGTGATCAAGGACTTCCCCGACACTCCCGACAAGGAAGAGACTGAGGAAAACATTGCCAAATTTGCCATCGTAGGGCGACCAAACGCCGGCAAATCATCCCTTATCAACGCCTTCATAGGGGAGGAGCGCCATATAGTGACCGACATTGCAGGCACCACACGCGACTCTATCTACCACCGATACAATAAATTCGGCTTCGACTTCTACCTTGTAGACACAGCCGGCATACGCAAGAAGCAGAAAGTGAATGAGGACATTGAGTATTACTCAGTGATACGTTCGATCCGCGCAATCGAAGCTTCCGACGTCTGCATCCTTATGATCGATGCTACGAGAGGCATCGAGGGTCAGGATGCCAATATCTTCTCACTCATCCAGAAGAATAAGAAAGGACTCGTGGTGTGCGTCAACAAGTGGGATCTTGTGGAAGACCGCAGTCTTGAGGCTCAAAGGCGTTATGAAGCTGCTATAAGGGGCAAATTTGCACCATTCACCGACTTCCCTATCATATTTGCATCAGCATTGACAAAACAACGTATCTTCAACGTGCTTGAAACGGCTGTCAAAGTATATGAGAACCGTCGCCGAGTGATTCCAACATCGCAGCTTAATACGTATATGCTTGAAGAAATAGCCGTGACACCCCCGCCAAGCAACAAGGGTAAGTTTGTGAAGATCAAATACGTCACTATGCTTAAGGATTCAATTATCCCGACATTCGTATTCTTCTGCAACCTGCCCCAGTGGGTGAAGGAACCATACCGACGTTTCCTTGAGAATAAGATCCGGGCAAAGTGGGATTTCCACGGCACCCCAATCCAGATATTTATGAGGGAAAAATGAAAAAGAAATTAGTGATAAGCACTGGCGCTGGAATCAGTGCGGAGTCAGGAATCAAGACCTTCCGCGATGCTGGAGGACTATGGGAAAACTATCCCGTGATGGATGTGGCCTCTGCCGACGGATTCCGACGCAATCCAGAGCTCGTGCATCAGTTCTACAATGCACGTCGCCACGACCTGCTGAAGGCAGAGCCCAACGCAGCCCATAAAGCTCTTGTGGAGCTTGAGAAGGATTACGACGTCTACATCATCACCCAGAATGTCGATGACCTCCATGAGCGTGCCGGCTCAAAGAATATCCTGCACCTCCACGGAGAACTGATGAAGATTCGCTCCATCATTCATCCGGAATACGTAGAGACCCTTACCCCTGACAATCTCGACACCACCCCTGCCACCCGTGGCAAGAACGGTGACCCGATGCGTCCGCACATCGTCTTTTTTCAGGAAGCTGTGCCAAACATTGAGAAAGCAATGGAGCTTGCGCATGAAGCCGACATATTCTGCGTGATAGGCACGAGCCTTGCAGTATATCCTGCCGCCGGCCTCATCTATAGCGTAAGGCCAGGGGTTCCGATCTACTACATAGATCCGAAACCAGCAGCTACGCCAGACATTCCCAACCTCACTGTCATTGCGGAACCGGCGACCAAAGGAGTGCAGACCCTCGCGCGACTGCTGGCAAAGCAGAATGCATAATTAGCTTCGTTCAAGCCAATCAGGGCATAAATTATAATTGAAGCCTCTTCGAGAATATCCGAGGAGGCTTTTCTTTATTTGCACAATTTTGAATTTATGCGCTGATTATTAAATATTGTTAAACCTTTTTAACACATAGCAAATGGTAATAAATTTTTGCTTATCTTTGTAGGTGTAAAGAATGGCAAATGGTTATTTGCCAGCTTAACAGGATTAATATTTTAATAATAGAGCTATACAAATGGCAAAAATACAAGGAGCCGTCACCGTCAACAAAGAGCGGTGTAAAGGATGTAATCTCTGCGTGGTCGCATGTCCGACCGACACGCTGTCGCTTCAGCCTTATGAAGTAAATGACCGCGGTTACCATTTCGCCTATATGGCAAATCCAGAGGCGTGTATCGGATGCTGCAGTTGTGCGCTTGTTTGTCCTGATGCCTGCATCGAAGTCTATCGCGTCCGAATCGACTAATCAACGTAAAAACGTAAATCTCAACATATGGAAGAAATAAGACTCATGAAGGGCAACGAGGCGATCGCCCATGCAGCCGTCCGCTACGGATGCGACGGCTATTTCGGCTATCCCATCACCCCTCAGTCGGAAGTGCTCGAGACACTCGAGGCACTCATGCCTTGGGAAACTACCGGAATGGTAGTAGTTCAGGCTGAATCCGAAGTGGCAGCCATCAACATGGTCTACGGTGGAGCCGCAACCGGAAAGGCTGTCATGACATCATCGTCGTCTCCCGGTGTCAGTCTGAAGCAAGAAGGAATTTCATATATTGCTGCATCTTCTTTGCCAGCATTGATCTTAAACGTAATGCGTGGTGGCCCAGGCCTCGGCACCATCCAACCCTCACAGGCCGACTATTTCCAGGCCGTCAAGGGTGGAGGCCATGGCGACTATCACCTGATAGTGCTTGCTCCATCCTCAGTGCAGGAAATGGCAGACTTCGTAGGCCTTGGCTTTGATCTTGCCTTCAAATACTGCAATCCTGCGATGATCCTTGCAGACGGTATCGTGGGCCAGATGATGGAGAAGATAGTGCTGCCGGAACAGCGTAAACGCCGCACCGATGAGGAAATACGCAAGGAATGCCCCTGGGCTGTCACAGGGCGTGAAGGACGCCGCAAACGCAATGTGGTGACATCGCTGGAACTTGAATCTTCCAAAATGGAAGTCATCAACGAGCAGCTTCAGGCCAAATACCGCGAGATCGAGGCCAACGAGACCCGTTGGGAAGAAATTGGCACAGAAGATGCCGACTATCTCATCATCTCTTTCGGCTCTGTAGCACGAATCTCGACAAAGGCCAAGGAACTCGCTGAAGAAGAAGGACTGAAGGTGGGAATCATACGCCCCATCACACTCTGGCCATTCCCGACAGAAGCCATCCGCAAGGCTGCAGAAGGCAAGAAGGGTATTCTTGTGGTAGAGCTCAACGCCGGACAGATGATCGAGGACGTACGCCTTGCAGTACACGACTCACTTCCAGTGAAGCATTTCGGCAGAATGGGAGGCATCATCCCCAGTCCTTCGGAGATTGTCGGCGCACTAAAAGAGAAATTAGTAGAATCCAAATAATCAAGATTGACAAAATGGATATACAAGACATAATCCGTCCCGAAAACAAGGTTTACGGTGCTCCGGAGCTCCTTGATGAGGTGAATATGCACTACTGCCCCGGTTGTAGCCACGGAGTGATCCACAAGCTTGTGGCAGAAGTAATAGCCGAGTTAGGAATCGTAGAGCGCACCGTCGGCGTGTCGCCTGTAGGCTGCGCAGTATTTGCCTATAATTATATAGACTGCGACTGGATCGAGGCAGCTCATGGACGCGCCCCAGCCATTGCTACAGCAGTCAACCGTCTTTGGCCTGAAAATGTGGTATTCACATATCAGGGCGACGGCGACATGTCGGCAATCGGCACTGCTGAAACAATCCACGCAGCCAACCGAGGCGAGAATATCGTCATGATCTTCGTCAACAATGCCATATATGGCATGACAGGAGGCCAGATGGCACCGACCACCTTACTTGGACAAAAGACCTCCACATCCCCTTACGGACGTCGCGTAGATCTCAACGGACATCCACTTGAAATCACCAACCTTCTGAAAGAACTCGACGGCACATGCTACGTGACCCGCCAGAGTGTACACACCCCGGCCAATGTACGCAAGACCAAGGCAGCCCTCAAGAAAGCATTCCAGAATGCAATGGACAAGAAGGGAACGAGTGTGGTAGAAATTGTGTCCACCTGCAACTCGGGATGGAAGATGACCCCAGAAAAGGCCAACGAGTGGATGGCTCAGAATATGTTTGAGAAATATCCACTTGGAGAACTAAAGAATGTGGAAACAGCTAAGTAACGAATAAGTACAGAACGATATGAAGACAGAAATCATTGCTGCCGGATTCGGAGGACAGGGAGTGCTCTCGATGGGCAAGATACTTGCTTATTCCGGACTTATGGACGATAAGGAAGTGACGTGGATGCCTTCCTATGGACCCGAACAGCGCGGCGGCACAGCCAATGTCACCGTCATTCTGAGTGATGAGCGAATCTCTTCGCCGGTGCTTGACTCATACGACATAGTGATTGCCCTCAATCAGCAAAGTCTCGACAAATTCGGGCCAAAGGTGAAGAAAGGGGGTATGCTTATCTACGACACTAACGGCATACACAAGCATCCCGACCGCACAGACATTAACATTCTACCCATCAATGCCATGGATGCCGCCCTCGAACTTGGCAACAGCAAGGCTTACAATATGATCGTGTTGGGAGCCCTTCTCGAAGCCATGGAATATAAAATTCCTATGGAAAACGTCGTAAAGGGACTAAAGAAATCCCTCCCTGAGCGCCACCATAATCTTATCCCTATCAATCAGCAGGCCATCGAAAAAGGACGCACCATCATCAAGAAGAAATAACATCTCAATATATCAGCAAAAGGGGACTCTGCTT
>DAAK01000197.1:6146-17531 GCA_001701075.1 Bacteroidales bacterium GP3
CCGAAGAATTTATCGATGATGAGAGCGATAAATCCATCGCCTGTCACATTGCAGGCAGTGCCAAAACTATCCATGGCTATATAAAGCGCTATCATCAACGCCTGATCTCCCTCAGAAAATCCCAATATACTTCCCAATACACCCAATGAAGCCATAATCGCACCTCCTGGCACGCCCGGCGCTGCTACTATAGTAACGCCCAACATACAGATGAAGCCTGCCATCATCCCGAAATCATACGCATATCCCTGCATGATCATCAGAGCCAAAGAGCAGCACACAAGTTTCATCACACTTCCTGACATATGAATTGTAGCGCACAGCGGTATGACAAAACCTGCTACATCTTCAGTCACTCCCATCTTTATAGCCTGACGTAGCGTCACAGGAATCGTAGCGGCAGATGACTGAGTGCCCAATGCCGTGAAATAAGCCGGCATCATAGTCAAGAGAAGCTTAAAGGGGTTGCGCCTTACAAACAGGGCAGCAATACAATACTGGAAAATAAGCAGGAATATATGCAACGCAAAGATTACTCCAATAATCTTGGCAAAAGCCGTCAGAATGCCCATCACCTGTCCTGAAACAGTCATATTGAGGAATATTCCGAAAATATAGATAGGGAGCAACGGAATGATTGCTCCTGAGATAGTCTTCTGCACTATCTCACGGAACTCCACCAAACATTTCTTCAGCACCTCACCCTTCATACGCGAAAGACAGATGCCCACAACGAAAGCTGTCACCAATGCCGTCATCACACCCATCAGCGGTGGCATCTCGATATTGAAGAAAGGCGCCAAGTCATGTCCTTCTACAATTTCCGTCAGATTTCCACGGGAAATAAGATGCGGAAAAACAGCCTCGCCCACACCATAGCTTAAGAAACCAGACATCAAGGTGGCTGTGTAGGCAATCAGAGCAGTCCATACCAGCATTTTGCCAGCATTTTTGCCTATCTCTGCTATTGCAGGAGCCACAAACCCCAAGATTATAAGGGGAATCAGGAATCCCAAGAATTGGCTGAAAATTGCATTGAAAGTCATAAAGACCCGGCCAGCCCACACTGGGAAGAAATTACCTGCGGCAATTCCGAGCACTATCGCAATCAGAATCTTCACCAGCAAATTGACACGTATTGGTTTCATAAGATTGGGGTTTTCGTAGTTATGTCGTTGCCAACGTTTTCGTCATTATCAGCGCAAAATTAACGAAAATATTCAATTTTCGCAAACGAAAATTGAGGTTTATAAGATTATAGGGTTATTGGAAGATGGAGATTAAGGACAAGGATAAATAAAACTGCGATTTTTTCAAACTACTATATTTTTTAGTTTAAATTATTTTGATTAACTTTGCAGCCGCAAAAGGAAAGGGAATCCGGTGAAAGGCCGGAACAGTACCCGCTGCTGTGAATCCCGGACCCATATATTGGGACCTATGTCAAGGCACACAAGTCATTGAGCCTCCAAGGCTTGAGAAGGCGCCAAGACCGAAGGGAAAAGTCAGAAAACCTACCTGCGCAGACACGAGATCCTACACATTTTATTGTGCTACATGAACGGGACCATTCATTAACCAATAATAATTATGAAAAAAATTTTCATTTCACTCGCCGCGGTGCTTGCTACCGTCGCATTCGCTCTCTCTACAACGAGTTGCTCAAAAAATGATGATAATGAGCCAGAAATTCCTGCCGAAGGCTATATAACCTATAAAGGCGACGGCACACTCTTCGTCATAAGCGAAGGCAATTTCCAGTATAGCAACTCCTCTATTTCTGCCTACAACACTGAGACCAATGAAGTCTTCAATGAAGCCTTCAACAAGGCCAATGGCATGAAACTCGGAGATGGAGCACAGTCAATGACAATAGCCGGCTCTACAGGTTGGATCGTAGTCAATAACTCCAACGTTGTGTTTGCAGTCGATCCTTACACACTTAAGGAAAAAGGACGTATCGAGAACCTCACTTCACCACGCTACTTCCATCAGGTCAACGACAAGAAAGCCTACATCACACAGATGTACGATAACCGCATCGTAATCGTAGACCCGACCACTTACAGTATCACTGGCTATATCGAAGTGCCCGATATGGAAGCTTCCACAGGGTCGACAGAACAGATGGTGGCTTATGGCGATTACGTCTACTGCAACTGCTGGAGCTATCAGAAAAGCATCATAAAGATAGACACACGCACCGACAAGGTGGTTGAGTCGCTTGAAGTAGGCATTCAGCCAAGAAACATCGCCCTCGATTGCAACGACAAGCTCTGGGTGCTTACCGACGGAGGTGGATGGGATCAGAATCCAATCGGCTACGAAGCACCGGCTCTCGTAAGAATTGACGCCAAAACCTTCAAAATCGAAAAGAAATTTGAGTTTAATCTTGGAGACTTTTGCTCTAAGCTCTGCATCAATGGCAAAAAAGACTCTATATTTTGGATTAATGGCGACATCTGGAAGATGGACGTAAATGCATCTGCTCTTCCTACAGAATCATTCCTGAAATCCAACGGCACATATTTCTATGGTTTGACCGTGGCTCCCAGCTCAAGCGAAGTGTATGTTGCTGATGCCATTGACTATACTCAAAATGGCATGATCTACCGTTATTCACCGGAAGGAAACCTAATCGACCAATTCAGCGTCGGTATCATTCCGGGAGGATTCTGCTGGTTTAAGCCTGCATCCCACAAATGATGCTCCAACCCTTACGCACACACATAATGGCCGTGGCAGCAACTATTACAGTTACTGCCACATCCATATGTGCCTCTCCTCATAACCCAATAAGGCAAGACACCGTCTTGCTTGACGAGTTTGTCATCACTGCGCGACGCCCGATGCAAGAAATCGGCGTGCAAAAGACGACCTTTGACTCCATCGCGCTGAAGGAAAACATAGCCTTATCGATGGCGGATGTCCTCACCTTCAATTCCTCTGTCTTTGTCAAGAGCTACGGAAGAGCTACTCTATCCACAGTGGCATTTCGTGGAACATCCCCTTCCCATACCAACGTCAGCTGGAACGGCATGCGCATCAACAGCCCGATGCTCGGCATGACCGACCTCTCCACTATCCCTTCTTTCTTCGTAGACAAAGCCTCGCTGCTACACGGCACATCTTCCGTCAACGAATCTGGGGGCGGCCTCGGAGGTGCAGTCTCTCTATCTACTGCTCCTGAGCTTGATAGAGGTCTTGGCATCAATTACGTGCAAGGCATCGGTTCATTCAAGACCTTCGATGAATTTCTAAAGATATCTTACAGCAATCGCCATTGGGCTTTCACGACGCGAGCGGTCTACTCATCATCGGCCAACGACTACACATACATCAACCGCGACAAGAAGCTCAATATCTATGATGACGACCACAACATAATAGGCCAATACCATCCAAAGGAGAAGAACCGCTCCGGATCTTTCAAGGATTTCCATATCCTTCAGGAGGCTTACTATGACACTAAGAAAGGCGACCGATTTCTCTTGAACCTTTGGTATACCGCTTCTAACCGCGAGATTCCCATGATAACGACAGATTACAGTCAGGAACGAGGCATTGACAATCGGCAGCGTGAGAATACAGTGCGCGGCGTAATGGGCTGGAGGCATGCGCGCAGCAAGTGGAATCTTGACTTACGCGGCGGCTACATACATACTTGGTTGGGGTATGACTATCGCCGTGAGATGGCGCAAGACGTATGGTCGACCATGACTCATTCTCGCTCACTCGTCAATACATTTTTCGGCAATGCAGTCGCCAACTTCTACCCCTCTGACCGCTGGCTCTTCACAGCCTCTCTAACTGCCAATCATCATGACGTCAAGTCAACCGACCGACAGATCATAGCAGGAAGCGGCACTCCGACCGACATCGGCTACCACAAAAAGCGCCTCGAACTGAGTGGAGCGTTGACGGCGCGCTGGCAACCGATTGATGGCGCCGGGCTATCAGCTGTAGTTCGGGAAGAAACATACGGCCACAAGGCTACTGCGCCAATTCCAGCCCTCTTTGCCGATTGGAAAGCAATAAGCACTTATTCAGGCCATACCCTCTATGGAATGACATTGAAAGCTTCCTGCAGCCGCAACTATCGCTATCCCTCCCTCAACGACCTTTATTTCATGCCTGGAGGCAATCCTGACCTACGCAGCGAAAAAGGATGGACCTACGACTGCGGATTTGAATTCGAAGCTTCCAAAAGCCAAATGTTCGCCGCCGGTTTTTCTGCCACTTGGTTTGACTCGCGCATCGACGACTGGATAATTTGGCTCCCTACAATCAAGGGATTCTTCTCCCCACGCAACGTGAAGAGCGTACACGCATATGGTGTCGAGTTGAAGGGCAACGCAGCCCTGACTCCATGGAAAAATTGGAAATTCGACATTAATGCATCTTATTCTTGGACCCCTTCAATAAATGTAGGGGAGAAAATGAGCGAGGCAGACAACTCAATAGGCAAGCAACTCCCCTACATCCCGCGCCATTCAGCATCCGCATCGCTAAGGGCAACGTGGAAATCGTGGGGCATAAACTATAAATGGCATTATTATTCAGAGCGCTACACCATGACCAGTAATGCCTCTACCCTAACCGGCGATCTACCCGCCTACTCCATCTCAAACATCACCCTTGAAAAGTCATTAAAACTAAAACCCATATCTCTCCAAATGAAACTCGCACTCAACAACATCTTCGATACTGAATATCTCTCTGTACTCTCCCGCCCTATGCCCGGCTTCAATGCCGAATTCTTCATTTCACTATCTTGGTAATGACTGCATTTTCCGACCATAACATGATTTCTCTTGATGTCACATGAGTTCTCATGATTGTTATATATTAAAAGCTCAATCCAATGATTCAATATTCAATTCGCAATGCCGGATCTATAGCAACTCTAAATTATGCATTATGCATTATGCATTGTGCATTATTGATATCCTTTGCATCATGCACACCCAAAAGCTCCGATAATCTCTCGGATTTCTCCGAGACTCTATACACTCCTACAGAAGCGTCTGGCTATTCCATATCTGGCAAAGAAGAATCAGAGAGCACTCTCCTTGCTGTCTCCAACCCATGGCAAGGTGCGGATAGTGTAGCTTCCCGCCTGTTTATAGTCCGCGCTGATGAAGTAGCTCCTGTGGCTTTCGACGGCCAGATTCTTGACGGGGATGCCCATCGGATAGTCACCACATCATCCACTCACATAGCCATGCTCGATGCACTCGGAGCATCCGACAGGATTGTCGGTGTCTCAGGAATCAACTATATCACGAACCCTGATATACAGCGGCGGCGCGACCAGATTGCCGACATAGGATATGAAGGGAACTTTGACTATGAAGCCCTGTTGGCAGCTGATCCTGATATCGTGCTGCTATATGGAGTCAACGGCGCAAATTCCATGGAGGGTAAACTCCGCGAACTAAAGATACCGTACATCTATATCGGCGACTATCTTGAGGAGTCACCTCTCGGCAAAGCGGAATGGATCGTTCCGATAGCTGAAATCATCGGAGAGCGCAAGAAAGGGGAGGAGACATACGTGGCTATCGCCGAAAGATATAATGCCCTCAAAAAGGAAGTGGCAGACAACATCGTCGATAAGCCCTCGGTCATGCTCAACGTCCCATATGGTGATTCATGGTTCATGCCTTCTGCCGACAGCTATATGGCTCGGCTTATCACTGACGCAGGAGGCGACTACATCTACAAGAAGAAAACAGGAAACACTTCTCTCCCCATCGACCTCGAGGAAGCCTATACGCTCGCCTCACAGGCTGATTTTTGGCTCAATGTCGACCAGATGACCACTCTATCCACCCTCGCGGCGAAATGCCCGAAATTCACCGATACGCGCGTTTTCCGCAACGGTTACGTATACAACAACACCCTACGTGCCAATTCCGCCGGAGGAAACGACTTCTTTGAGTCGGGAATCACAAACCCTGACATCATCCTCCGCGACATCATAGGCATACTCCACCCTGAGCTCTCCGATGCTCCCCTCTTCTACTACAAGAAGCTGAATTGAGAATTCAACGATGACAACGATGACAACGCACAAAGCTCTCTTCATCTTGCTTGGAATCTTGCTGATTCTCCTTATGGCGACAGACATCGCCATCGGCTCCACATACATTCCTATGCCACAGATATGGGCTGCCATGACAGGAGGTGATTGTCCTCCTTCCATAGCCAGGATCGTCATAAACATACGGCTTATAAAAGCCGTTGTGGCAATTCTCGCCGGAGCCGCGGTGTCCGTCTCAGGCCTACAGATGCAGACACTGTTCCGAAATCCTCTTGCCGGTCCATATGTGCTCGGCATCAGCTCGGGAGCCTCATTGGGAGTGGCACTTTTCTTGCTCGGAGCTCCACTGTTTGGGCTCTCCCCCACCATGTCTTCACTCGGAATAGCAGGGGCTGCCTGGATAGGCAGTGCGGCAGTGCTCATGATTGTCGGTGCGGTAGCCTCGCGAATAAAAGACATTATGGTGATTCTGATTCTCGGCATGATGTTCTCCTCGGGAATAAGCGCTGTAGTTCAGATATTGCAGTATCTCAGCCGCGACGAGTCGCTGAAGGCTTTCGTGATCTGGACGATGGGATCTCTCGGCGATGTCACAGCTTCCCAATTGTGGATTCTGATACCCGCAGTAGCGGCAGGAATACTGCTCGCTATTATCACAATAAAACCTCTCAATCTGCTTCTTTTTGGTGAGGAATATGCCCGCACCATGGGTCTTGACATCAAGCGTTCGCGCACACTACTTTTCCTCTCCACTACTCTGCTGGCCGGTACGGTGACTGCATTCTGTGGACCGATCGGCTTCATCGGGCTTGCAATGCCCCACGTCACCCGGATGATATTCCGCACATCCGATCATCGCATCCTTGTCCCCGCCACTCTCCTCACTGGCTCCGTAGTCCTTTTGGTGTGCGACATCATATCCAAGCTACTCACCCTCCCCATCAACTCCATCACCGCCCTGCTTGGCATCCCAATCGTCATCTTCGTAGTATTAAGAATAAAATGATCACACTCAAAGATTTCTCTATAGGCTATAAATCCCGCGCCCTGCTTTCCGATGCAAACACCAGTTTTGCAGCGGGCACACTCACATCCCTGATTGGACGCAATGGAACCGGGAAATCAACACTTCTAAGGGCTATAGCGGGATTAAACCCACACTATTCAGGGGAAATCCTTCTCAACGGACAAGACCTGCGAAAGCTGAGCGCCACCAATATTGCGCGCACGCTCGCATTCGTCTCGACACAACGCACCCGCATTCCATCCATGAGATGCGTCGATGCGGTGGCCATGGGACGCGCTCCCTACACCAACTGGATTGGAAGGATGCAGAAAGAAGATGAAGAGATTGTGATGCGGTCACTTGCAGATGTAGGGATGGTGGATTTCGCACAGCGTACACTCGACACGATGAGCGACGGCGAATGCCAGCGCGTGATGATCGCAAGAGCACTCGCCCAGGACACACCCATCATATTGCTTGATGAGCCTACTTCCTTCCTTGATATGCCGAGCCGCTACGATCTTGTCAATCTCCTCGGGCGCCTGGCTCATCAGCAAGGCAAATGCATCCTATTCTCCACACATGAGCTTGACATAGCCACAAAAATGTCAGACACGGTGGCCCTTATTGACACACCGCGTCTTATACATCTACCCGCTTCCGAATTCCTCGCGGCAGGTCATTTATCCTTAATCTTTAATCGTTGATGGTTAATCGTTAATCTTAGTATTTACGA
Source organism: Bacteroidales bacterium GP3 (assembly GCA_001701075.1). GTDB lineage: Bacteria > Bacteroidota > Bacteroidia > Bacteroidales > Muribaculaceae > Lepagella. The sequence continues at coordinate 13,935 of DAAK01000197.1, forward strand.
TCTTAAGAATTGAAGCTTCGCGCTCTTCGGCAAGACGCTCCAGTTCCGTTGCCTCAGCCACTAATGAATTGGCCTTCTCCCGGTCCTTAAGCCCGGCTGCATTGATACGGACATTGAGCCCGGCTCCGCGCACTGCAGCACGGGCAGCCAAAGCACCGACTCCGGCATCAGTCACTGAAGATGGGTTGCCGTCAGATGCCATATTCTCTACCAAATCAAACACCTCATAGGCCTTTTTCATAGTCTTCAGAGGCACCTGTGTGGCATAGAGGGTAGCCTCTTCCATAGCGGCTGCACGTGCAGCTTTTTCCTCATCAGTTTTCTTCGGCATTGCAAATACGGCCATAATACGATTGAAAGCCTCAGTATCTTCATCCACAAGGTGAAGCAGTTCGTCCATAAGATGCTGGCCAATCTCTGCGGCATCAGAAAACTCTTCCCAACGGTCGTCGTAAGCAGCCTTATGGGAAGACAGATTAGCCACCATCGTGCCAAGAGCTGCTCCAAGTGCGCCCATATATGCAGAAATGCTGCCGCCACCCGGTGCCGGAGATTCAGATGCTGTTTCCTCAGCAAAACCACGTGCAGAAAGGTCTACAAGTTTCTTGGAGGAGTCGTCGGCAATCATGTATTCTATCACCTTCTGCTTCGGATCGAATGGAGCAAGTTGGTCGAGTCCCATTGACTTAATGGCAATGCGTATAATCTCCTCTTCAGGTATGCCACAGCTACGCTGCTGCTTGCGGAGGAAGTGCTTGCCGGCATCTATCAGCGTACGCTTCGGCACAAGACCCACAATCTCAGTTCCTGTCACTCTCACACCACGTGCATCAGCTTTACGGCACACTTCATCAAACGCTTCGTGGAGCGGCACCTGAGAAATATCTGTGATATTCATCGACACCTGTGCTATGCCATACTCATCGATATACCATCCGATAGCCTTGGTTCCTTTCAGTGTGCCTGGAATCATTATGGTTTTCCCATTTTCATCTTTCATGGGTTTTCCGGTCACCTTTCCTCCTTCACGCATAGGGCGGCCTTTCTCGCGGACGTCGAATGCAATCGCATTGGCACGGCGTGTGGAAGTAGTATTAAGGTTGAAATTGACAGCTATCAGAAAGTCGCGGGCACCGATAGTCGTGGCACCGGTCTTAGCCACCTCAGCATCATACGGACGGTTGCCGAAGTCAGGTCCTTTTTCTTCTGAACCCATCTTATTGGGAAGTGCTTCATATTCACCTTCGCGGCAAACTGCAAGGTTCTTACGCTCGGGACGGAATGCGGCAGCTTCATAGCAGTAGGTAGGAATATTCAGTTCGGTTGCCACTCGCTCTGCAAGCTTTCTAGCGAGAGCGGCACACTCCTCAAGTGTGATACCGGCAACGGGAATGAGAGGGCAGACATCGGTGGCTCCCATTCGAGGATGAGCGCCATGATGAGTCGTCATATCAATCACTTCTGCAGCCTTCTTTATTCCACGGAAGGCAGCTTCCACCACTGCATCCGGTGCGCCGACGAAGGTGACTACCGTACGGTTGGTTGCTTCTCCCGGGTCAACGTCAAGAAGGCTGATGCCTTCGACACTTTGTATTGCGTCGGTTATCTCTTTGATCTTTGCTTTGTCGCGTCCTTCGCTGAAATTGGGGACGCACTCGATAATTGCTTTATTGTCCATTTGGGTGTTATTGTTAGTTCTCAAGTTATATATGCCCTATAAGCCAAAAAAATCTGAAGACTGAAATCTGAAGCCTGACACCTGACATCTGGCCTCTAAATAAAGCGATTATGATCTCGTAGAGTCTTTTTCTGGAGTGTCTTGCGGAAAGCCTCTGTAAGGTCGACACCTGTCTGGTTGGCGAGGCAGGCGACAACCCAAAGCACATCTGCGAGTTCCTCCTCAAGACTACGGTTCAAGTCGCTTTCCTTTGCAACTTGGGGTCCATATTTGCGCACGATGACACGAGCCAGTTCTCCGACTTCCTCAGTCAATATAGCCATATTAGCTAATGGCGGAAAGTAACCCTTGCCGATCTTTTTAATCCAACAGTCGACTTTCCGTTGCATTTCCCCCACCGTCAGGTCTTCCTCTTTTTTCTCCATTCTTTATACTAAATAATCTGCAACAACCTCAGTTCATCGCGTATCTCGTTGCCGCTTAAGGTACGGCGACGTGAGATAATACGTGCGAACTCATCTATAGCGGGATGTAGACGTGGATTCGCGAATATCCTGCGAGAATAACTGAGCGTGCGGTTGAAGAGGGCATCAATCTCATCATCCTCAAGGCCACAACTGTCACGGCCCTCGCGCAAGATCTCTTCGTGGAGCGCACCAAGCACGTCAACCGGTACATCGCGGTGCATACGCACCATCGAACGCGACATCACGTTGCTGATCACCATAGAAGCTGTGATATGGAAATTGTGCACAAGGTTGTCCCATGTGCTCTTTGGTGAGATTGATGGACTTCCAGAGAAATAATATTCATTGGAAAATTCCACCATGGTGTCATCATCACCGTCAAGACTGACCTCCGCAATCCTGTCAAACGCATCAAGTGCAGCTAATGATATCGCCATTCCGGCAAGACCATATGCGCGGTCGTCTTCATTGGAATATTCAAGGGTAAGGGCTTTCTCTTCTTTATCTTTCTTCATAAACGAATCCTTTAAATGTAGCATTTATAGCTATAACAGCTATTGTAGCTATGGTTGCTATTCATTTAACAAATTATCCCCTCATTCAGTTTCCGAAAAGCCACAAACTTGGTTCCTGGTTCCTGACTCTTAGAAAACTATCTGCAATCCTCCGACGGCGTTGAATCCTTCGAGTGGCAAACCAGGCAGAATTTCCTCATGCCTGTTGAGTAGATTGTTCAATTCAGCACCTACAGAAATTTTGTCGGTGATGCGGTATTCACATGCGAAATTGAGGCGGCTGATGTTGCCGGGCAAAAGAAGCCGTTTGGCGCGCAATTGGTAGCCAAGGCGAAGGGAGAGTCGGTCGGTAGGCCGTGAGTCTGCCGACAGGCCGGCGGTAAACTCAGGGCGATCAAAACCGTTCAAGATGCCTTTCGAGCCATCTTGCGGTTGCCAGGTTGCCTTTCCGTTAAGTGTGAAGTAACGATTGAACTCAAATCCTGCATTCACGGCCACACCAAAACCATGTATTCGTCCCGAATCATTATATGGGAAGCCAAGAGATGAAAGGACATCGTGGTTCAAGAGTGCCTGATAGAATCCGCCAAAACTTTCGTCGAGAGTAGTGCGCCACTCCCCTTCAATTCCGAAGGTCCATTTGCCACCGGGATTCAGTTGAAATGCCAGTCGTGCGTCAAGTGGAGAATAGGCTGCTTGGTAGCATCCGTCACCCGGATTGGAATAATAATCCATCATGTGCTTCCAGGCAAGAGTGCGAAGATGAGTGCCACCTCCTATTGAGGCTGAAAAGGTCGTGATACCCTTTCGTGCCGAGAATCTCACATCCGGAGCGACACGGAAACGAGTCGTCTCTCCATTTCCGACCACTGCTAAATTGGCACCGAGCCTGAAAGTGTATGTCCGCCCTATGAGGGTGTAAGCAGGAGTGGCCTCT
>DAAK01000047.1 GCA_001701075.1 Bacteroidales bacterium GP3
CAATGGACGAGCAATCCTTAGCTGCCGGTGTATTTGGCCTTGCAACCCATAGGATGTGCGGCATGCCGTGTCGCCACAGCATCCGGTGGGCTCTTACCCCGCCTTTTCACCCTTACCAGCAGGTCCGCAGACCGGTTGGCGGTAGTTTTCTGTCACATTTTCCCCGACGTTGCCGCCGGCTTGACGTTGCCAAGTATGGTGCTCTGAGTTGCCCGGACTTTCCTCTTCATGCGCCCGGCATGAAGCGACAGACCTCCCTTCTGCAATTATTCCTTTATCTTTTGTCTCATGAGATAATATAGCTTCCCATGGCTTCTCATGATTTTTCATTTAATCTCATGATTTCTCATGCAATCTCTTTCGCTTGTGTAAGCTAATAAATTGTGCAATTATCCCTACCATTTCCTCATTGTCGAGCAATGAGGCGTCAATGGTGAAATGATAATTGTCAGCTGTTCCCCATTTCCTTCCTGTGAAATAGTTGTAAAAACCTTCCCTTTCGCTGTCGGCCTTCCTTATTTTGGTAAGAGCCTCTTGCATTGACTCAGCTTCTCCTCGTGAGATAAGATTGTTGGCTCTCCATTCCTTTGGGGCATGGATAAACACGCTTATCAGTCCCGGGTGGTCGCGCATAATATAGTCGGCAGTTCGGCCTACAATGACGCAGCTCCCTTCGCTACATACCTGCCTGATGATCTTAGCCTGAGCCTGATAGAGAGATTCCCGGCTCATAGGAGAGGTGGAATACATGTCCATAACTCCGTATTTGCCAAGCAGCATGCTTCGGAAAGGAGAGGGCTTTTTTTCATCAGCATTATTTAGTATGTCGGGGTCAAATCCATATTTTGCAGACACCTTTTTGATGATTTCCCTGTCATAATATGGAATCCCAAGCTTTTCGGCAAGCGCGCGACCGGTTTTGCGACCACTGCCGCCATATTGTCGTCCGATTACTATTATAATATTTTCCGACTCTTTCATATTCATTATCCATGTTCCCCATGTTTCCTATAATAATCATGGTTTCTCATGCGATTACGTGATTTCCCATGATTTATCATGCCTGCTATCCTAAAAATAAAAACATTTTTTGAGGGAATTTGGTTAAGAAATTCATTTTTTTTGCAGAAATTCCCTATAATTCGAATATTTTGTGTAAATTTGCGCTTTGATATTCCTTTTGGGCGAGATTAGGCGATCTCGTCTCTGGATAATTCAGAAAAGATATGAGTGAAACATTGAAAAATCTCAGCGGGGATAATGATGGGATGGCAACATACGACTATATAGTCAATAATGTGGACACTTGCATAGATTCTATGCCGGAACTTGTCGACAATCTTCGTCGCGCTGACATATCAGGGCAGTTTCTTGCTTCTACGGCACGCTTCCTGTGTGCTATAGACCGCGAGAAGTTTGCCGGTTGGATAACTCCATTGGTGGAGGCAGCCATAGAGAAAGACCGTGAACGCCGCTATATAGGGTCGTTGCTTCAGGCATTATGGGGAGCTGACTATAAGGAACGTGCCGACGAACTGAAGGCTTCCGACGATACGTTCAGAAGAATTTATAAGAGAATCTATCCCGGCGACGGAATATAATATTAAAATGAAAAGAAATACAATCATATCTATAGCCTCCTTGGGAGTGGTGGCAATGATAGCCTCAGCTGCTTTTGCCACAGGAAATGGCATTTCTGGAGGTCAGGATCCACAAAATATGGAAAATAACGCAACTGTAGCTAAAAGCGAGGTGCCGACCGGACCTACTCTCGACGTGTCGACTACCGCCGGCGACTTTAAGATTCGTCTTTACGATGACACTCCTCTTCATCGCGACAATTTCGTGAAGCTTGCAAAGGAAGGATATTATGATGGAGTGCTATTTCATCGCGTAATAAATGATTTTATGGTGCAGACCGGCGATCCGGAATCAAAGGAAGCTCCGGCTGGGTCGATGCTTGGCTCAGGTGGCCCTGGCTACACAATCCCAGCTGAAATTGTATATCCGAAGCATTATCATAAATATGGTGCGTTGGCTGCTGCACGCACAGGAGATGACATGAATCCGGAGCGAAAGAGCTCAGGAAGCCAGTTTTATATTGTGACCGGCAAGAAATTCACTCCTCAGCAGCTGTCAAGAATGGAGGAAATGTCTGTTCAGAAGCAATTGCAGTCATATTTTATGGAGCTTCAGCGCCAGAATATGGACACTATCAGGCAACTGCGTATTGCAAAAGACAGTGTCGGACTCGAGAATCTCCGTCAGGAACTCATTAAGGAGACAGAGGCCAATGTGAAGCCTGTCACTATGACTGAAGAGCAAGTGCGTGACTACACTACCATCGGTGGCACACCACACCTCGATGGCCAATATACAGTATTTGGAGAAGTTCTTGAGGGAATGGACGTAGTGGAAAAGATCCAGAAAGCCGAAACCGATGGCCGCGACCGTCCCAAAGAGGATATCCGTATTATATCAATCAAAGTAGAATAATAACCAACTCAACTGAAATCTGACAGCTTGCAACTGAAATCTGAAAGCTGACAACTGAAAACTGACAACTAACACATATATGCCATGACTGACGAAGTAAAGAATGTTTCAGAAGTGGAACTTCCTGAACCCACCGCCGGAGTAGCGTCTGTCGACGTCGAGACTCCTGAGTTAGAAGCAGAAGAGCGTAAACCTCGCTTTTCAGAAATGTCTAAAAGTGAACTGATAGATGCCCTCCGCAAGATTGTAGAAGAGGAGAGGGCTACTGAGCATCATGAGGCTCAGGCGATCAAGGGCGCGTATTTTGCTTTAAGAAACAAAGAGACCCTTGCCGAACTTGAGAAGCATATTGCCGATGGTGGAAAACCCGAGGAGTTCGTATCGCTTCCCGATGAAGGTGAAGAAGAAATGCGCGACCTGTTTGCTCGCTTCCGCGACATTCGTGCGGCATGGCTTGAAGCCGACCAGAAAGCAAGAGAGACCAATCTTGAGGAGAAAAAGAATATCCTCAACAGCATAAAGGAAATTGCTGCCGACATTGATAATGTAAATGTCAATTTCCAGAAATTCCAGGACCTGCAGAAGCAGTTTAAGGAGAAGGCTGAACTTCCGGAGACTGCCGTCACCGGATTGTGGAAGGAATTCCAGACAGCAGTTGAGCTTTTCTATGATCAGCTCAAGATGAATAAGGAGCTTCGCGACCTTGACTTCAAGAAGAATCTTGAGGCAAAACGTCAACTCGTAGAGCAAGCTAAGGCTCTTGCCGACAATCCCGATGTGGTCGACGCAATCAACAAACTTATGATACTCCATAATGAATGGCGTGAGACAGGTCCGGTAGCCAAGGAATACCGCGAACCTTTATGGGAGGAATTCAGAGAGGCTTCATCTGTTGTCAGAAAGCGTCATCAGGAATATTTTGAGGGTCGCAAGGCAAATGAAGCTGCCAATGAAGAGGCAAAAATCAAACTTTGCGAAGAGGCTGAGGCTCTTGTTGCTGCTCTTCCTGATTCTTTCAATGCCTGGGATGAGGCTACTAAGAAGATCATCGACCTGCAGGCAAGCTGGAAAGAGACTGGCTTTGCTTCAAGAAAGAATAATGCGGCTCTCTACAACCGTTTCCGCAATGTCTGCGACATATTCTTCAAGTCAAAGGCTGACTACTTCCACAGAGTGAAGGATGAATATAGCGAAAACTTCAAAAAGAAGACTGAACTCTGCGAAAAGGCAGAGGCTCTTGCTTCTGAAGAGAAGGTTTCGGCTGCTGTGGCTGAAGTGCAGAAACTTCGCGATGAATGGAAGAAGATAGGCAGCGCTGGTCGCCGTCATTCCGACGACATCTGGAATAGGTTTACAGCCGCATGCAATGCAGTCTTCGACCGCAGGAAGGTAGAGTCGGGCGACCGTAAGAAAGAGGAGAATGCAAATCTCGAGGCCAAGCGCGAAGTCATCGCCCAGCTTAAGGAATTGGATCTTGAGATGGAACGCAAGCAACTTCTTCCACTTGTGCGTGAACTTCAGGATAAGTGGAATGCAATCGGGCATGTGCCTTTCAAGATAAAAGACCAGCTGAGGGCTGAATATCGCGAGATATGCGATAAGATCTATGGTTCGCTTGATGCCCGCGAGAGCCGCAACAATATGCGTCGCTTTGAGCAGAAGATGGAAGACATCAAGGACGACACCTCGAAGGTGAAGCGCGAGAAAGACTATCTTCTGCGTCAGCTTGAGGCAAAGCGCAACGACCTCAAGACATATAAGAACAATATGGGATTCTTCAATGTCAAGTCGAGCGCAGGAAACTCAATGCTGAAGGATCTGGAAAGAAAGATCAAGCTCATCGAGCAAGACATAGAGCAGATACGCCAGAAAATTGATATGCTCTCCTGACTCATAACGCAAAACGCAAAACTCAAAACGCATAACACAAAACGTATATTTATGTTTGCTTGCAAACATAAATATACGTTTGTTTGTTAAAATAGTATAATCACGAACCCACATTATACTATTATTATGAAAAACAGAACCTTAGTCATATTGGCGACCTTGTTGGCTACTGCATTTGCGCAGGCAGCCGATAAGGTTGGTCTCGTTTTGAGTGGTGGTGGCGCAAAAGGAGTAGCCCATGTCGGAGTAATAAAAGCCCTTGAAGACAATGATATCCCTATCGACTGCGTAGCAGGCACTTCGATGGGTTCGATCGTAGGCTCGCTATATAGCTGCGGATGGACACCCGACTCCATGCTCAATATGATGACCTCCCCTGAGTTTTTGATGTGGAGTATGGGCGTAGTGCCTCGCGAAAGGTTGTCGCTTGTCAGCATGCCTGAAGAAACTCCGGAATGGGGAAAGATTAGTTTTGGGGGCGATGGTGGCAACATCATGTCGCAGGTACTTCCCAAAAGCTTGATTAGTCCTACTCCGATGAATATGGAGTTTCTTAAACTTTTCACTCCTTACACTAAGGCTTGCGACGGAGACTTCGACAAACTCTTTGTGCCGTTCCGATGTGTTTTCTCGGATGTCTATAAAAAGCATAAAGTGGTTTGCCGGAAAGGTTCACTTGGACAATCTGTGAGAGGTTCGATGTCGTTCCCTCTCGTCTATCGCTCCATCATGGTAGATAGTATTTTGGCATTTGACGGAGGAATCTATGATAATTTCCCGGTAGATGTAATGCGCGAGGATTTCCATCCCGATTTCATCATTGGCGTTTCTGTGTCAAAACCTGACGGACGTCCAAATGTCAACAATATGTATTCTGAATTGGAAGACCTCATAATCCAGAACAATGACTACTCTCTTGACCCTGAACTCGGAATCAAAATTCAGGTCCCGGTCACACAATTCAATGTTTTGTCGTTTGATGATGCGCAAGAAATCTACAACATAGGGTATCAGACGGGCCTGCAATGGGTAGACTCCATTAAGTCTCGTCTCAAGGCTCGACGCCCTCTTGCTGAAGTCAATGAACGTCGTGCGCAGTTTGCCGCGAAAGTCCCTGAGGTAACTTTTGAGACTGTATCTACTCCAGGGGTGGAAGGAAAGAAAAGTGAATATCTCAAATCTGTATTTACGAGCAGAGAGCGTCGGGATGGTGTCATCACAATGAACGATGTGGAAGACGCTTATTATAGTGTTATTTCGCAAGGTGATGTAGAGGAAATAGTGCCTGAGATGAATGGAAAAGACCTCGTCTTAAAAGCAACCCTCAAACAACCATGGAGGGCTTCTGCCGGAGGATGGCTATCCACAGGAGTCGGAAGCTTTATCTATGCAGGGCTTGGCTATCATAGTCTAAAGAAAAATTCTTTGGATGCTTTGTTATCGGTATGGGGAGGTCAGTCATATATGGCGATTCGTCTCAAAGGACGAATACGTCTGAATTCATACAATCCTTCCTACCTATTCCTTGAGGGAATTGCTTCAAAGAAAAAGTATTATAATACTATTCCTTTCTTCTTCAGCACTCGCAATATCGAATCTTTTACTTCAAACATGAACTTTGTAAAAGCTGGATATGAAGTGGGCCAGGGTCAATCAGCATTATTTAGAGTGTCAGCGGCCTACGGACAGCAGTTTAAGGTCAATACTGGGAAATTGGCACTTGAATATGAATATAATACTCTTGGAGAACGCACTTTCCCTATCAGTGGACGCAAGACTCATATTTCGCTTAGCGGAATGAGAATGACCAACACTCTTTCTGCAACTGAAACGGAGCAGGCTCAACATGTATGGCGTGGTAAAATCGACGCGCTTTGGAACAATTACTATTCCATCCACCGAAACTTCAATCTTGGTGTGCTTGCGCAAGGAGGATTGTCGGTAGGAAAGAGATTCAGCGACCCAAAGGCCGACCTTATGACTTCGCATGAATTCATGCCATTGGAGTCTATGGATTATTGCTATCTTCCTGGACTTCGCAGCGACGACTTTATGGCATTTGGGGCGATTCCAGTGTGGACTGTCTTCCAGAAAATTCAAGTGAGGGGTGAGGCATTTGCTTACACTAAATTCCGCGAATCATCGGCTTGGAAAACTCCTTTCAGCAAGACCGAATTTTTAGGACGTGCAAGTTTTGTGACAAGTCTTCCGTTCGCTTCCATATCAATGTCAGTATCCTATTGCACGGCTTTGCATGGTTGGAACTATGGCGTAGCCATTGGATGGTTTGTCCCACATCCCAAATTGTAACCTAAATATCCGTGCGTAGCCAAGGTAGTAAGCATGGTCTGCATGCGTTTGCGCGCGTGTAAGGCAACTTTTTCGAAGACTCCTTATTCCCAAATCTTTATAGAGTCAGCTACAAAGAATGGAAATTCCGGTATAATCACAGTAGTTGCATATGGAGTACGCCTCTTTGCATACTTAACTATCTCAATAGTTCGTGGGGCAGCCTCTATTCCTAATAGAGGGTAATGACCGTAGACAATAACTTTTCTTGGAGCTTCTCCTTTGTGGGGCTCCTTTATTGTGACATTAAAGTGGCCGGGAGCATAATTCTCTATGCTATCCCGGTCAAGACGTGATGTCGGTTTTAGCTTAAGTGTGCGTCCTTTTCTCGTATGCTTAAAATCCTTCATCATTGAATGGTGGAGATCATTATCGAATTGACCGAGAATGTCTTCATAGTATTTCGCACGGAGAGGAAAACCTAAAGTCATCACTCTCTTTCGGTCGAAATATACACTTCCATCTTCTGATTTTGCATGTAGACTCACAATCTTGTGATACTGGGTTGCAACTTCCTTCATCCCTATTGCCATCAGAGTCCAGAACGCCAACACGCAAATTGCAGCCAGTGTATTGAATAGGATATTAAATTTATTATGTGGTAAAATTGAGAGCATAAGAATTGCAGCAAATAGATTTGCTCCAAATAGTTGCCTGTTGGAATATATGCCTATTGCCAAATTAAAAACCACAAGGAAGAATATGCCCGATGTCAGGACTCCGTAAGGAATTTCTCCATCTGTAATCTTGAATTCGAAAAGACCGAGTTTACCTCTCTTGGCGTAAGCCCAAATCACTATACAAAGAAGCGAGATAATAGCTGGAAATGAGTAAGAAGCTATCAGAAATTCATCTATTAGCGGCATCTCAATGTCGGAAACTCTTCCCATTGTAGAAGGTGCAAAGCAGTTAGTTGCCGTTCCTGCTACATATCCTAAAAACATCCAGCTTCTATGCCAGTCGAATTTTTCTTCTTTATTGCGAATACTGTTTGTCAACTGGAATATCCACCAAAATCCAACTCCGCAACATACCCCCAATGATACTGATTCTTGCCAATTGCCGACAATGATTCCAAAAAGAAGCATTAAGATGGTCGATACCCAATTGGGATGTTTGATTTTGAAGAAAAGTATCAACCATGCGACGTTGGCAGCCATAGCCCAAATATAACCAATCTGGCAGGTTGGCATCATTTTGGTGATGAAGCACAGCACTGAAATACAAATAGCTGAGAAAATCCCCCCTGGATTTCTACAAAAACTTACTTTTCCAGCTTTCCCTAATAGAAACGCGAAAAGCATATAGACAATGGCGTTACAAATGGCAAAAACCTGTTGTCCATAATGAGCATTAAATAGTTGGACAAGAGAGTGAGCCACAAATCGACCGTTGACATGTTGATAATGGATCCATTGCGACTCAAAAAATTGCTTGATAGTTTTGATTTTGCCCCATGACTGCCAGATCTCTCCATTCATCATGTATTTATAGTCGAGGTCGTCGCCAAGCCACACGACTTCCTCTCCCATCCACCATATAGAGATGCCGAGGACCAGAAGAAATAGCGATGAAAGGATAGTCTTTTTCATTCTGCAAATTATTTCGCTATATGTTCCCGCATCAAATCATTAATTACCACTTTTCCTGAAGATAGTATAAAAGCTCCCGCCATACCTTCCTTTTTCAGCATCTCCATAGCTTTTTCCGATCCCATAGCCATGCAAGCAGTAGCAAGAGCATCCGCTTCCATGCAAGAGGGTGCAATTACAGAAGCACTCAGAATGTCAGTTTCTATTGGTCTACCAGTAACTGGAGAAATTGTATGACCGAAAGTCCGGCCTGCTTCAGTATGGAAATTCCTGTAATTGCCGGAAGTGGCCAGTGCCTCGTCTGTTAGTTCTAAGATAAGGGAACTGCCAAATTCCGGTTTGGAGTCTGATTTAAACGCCTCTTTCAAAAACTCTTCATCAGGTGTTTCGATTAGTATCCGCCATTTCTTCCCTTCTGGGTTTAATCCTCGGCACACTACTTCTCCACCTATTTCCATCATCAGATTGGTGCATCCATGGTCCATCAGAGTATTGGCTGCTACATCCACACCATAACCCTTAGCGATGGCTGAGAAATTGAAAGATATATCCTTTGAAGATTTGAAGAGAGTATCACCTTCAATCCATGTTTTGTCAATTCCTACAATAGTTAGTAGCGACTCAATTCGAGCAGTGTCTGAAGTAGGGGTGTGGCCTTTTCCAAATCCCCAAGCCTTGATAAGAGGGGAGAGAGTAGGGTCGAAGAGCCCATCGCTGACCGCATTGACCCTCTTCGACATCTCATAAACCTTCTTAAAGTGGGTATCTACGCGACAATTCTCATTTCGGTTTATCATCGAAACCACTGAATTGTCATCGAAAACCGACACACTGCTTTCCACTGCCTTCAAAGAATCAATTGCAGCAGAAATAGCATCCGAAGGCCCGCAATAAGTAGCATGCCACACCGTATTCCAAATCATCCCCTGCTCCTTATGCCATTGGTTGCCTTCCCTGCAACTGCTAAATAATAGGGAAACCAAGATAATAAATCCCCCCACTCTAACAATCCGCTCAATCATAACCATTAGATTTAAAACACAAAATTAACACTTTCCCCCCTCATTTCCAAATCCCAACCTTCATTTACCACTTCTTTTTTAGTTACCTGACACGCGCGCAAACGCACAGGGACGGTGTTTGCTATGTTGATCTCAAAGTATATAATTTCACAATTTTTAAAGAAAAATGATATAAAGTTTGCGAATGTGAAAAATTTTTGATAACTTTGCAATCCAATCAACAAAATAGGGAGAATTCGCACAGTCGCATCTCCATTATTTCAACATAACAACTAACTGGTAAAAAGATGAAAGCACAAGAGTTTCTTGCAGAGATGCAGAGAAGATTTCCTAACGAACCGGAATATCTTCAGGCTGTAGAAGAAGTAATCGAATCAATCGAGGATGTATATAATGAGTATCCCGCTTTTGAAAATGTCAACCTCATAGAGCGCCTTTGTATTCCAGATCGTATCTATAGTTTCCGCGTATCCTGGATCGACGATAAAGGCAAAGTTCGCACCAACATGGGCTACCGCGTGCAGCACAACAATGCCATCGGCCCATATAAGGGTGGTATACGTTTCCACTCATCAGTAAACCTCTCAATTCTCAAATTCCTTGCTTTCGAACAGACATTTAAAAATTCACTCACTACCCTCGCTATGGGAGGCGCAAAAGGTGGCAGTGACTTCTCCCCACGCGGTAAGAGCGATATGGAAGTGATGCGCTTCTGCCAGGCATTCATGCAGGAACTCTCACGCCACATCGGTGCTGACACCGACGTTCCGGCAGGCGATATCGGAGTAGGTGGCCGTGAAGTTGGCTACATGTTCGGCTGGTATAAGAAAATGCAACGCGAATTCACCGGTACATTCACCGGAAAGGGTCTCGACTTCGGTGGTTCGCTCATGCGTCCCGAAGCAACAGGATATGGTAATGTCTACTTCCTTCTCAATATGCTCGCTACAAAGGGCATCGACATCAAGGATAAGAAAGTGGCTATCTCTGGCTCTGGCAACGTGGCTCTTTACACTGCTGAAAAACTTCTCAAGCTCGGAGCAAAGGTGATGTCGATGAGCGACAGCGAGGGCACAGTTCTCTTCCCGGAAGGAATGTCTCAGGAGCAGTATGAGCGTCTCTTTGAGCATAAGATCTATTTCCGTGGCCGTTGCAGCGAGTATGCAGCCAACGAAAATCTTCCTTACTATAGTGGCAAGCGTCCTTGGACCCTCATGCAATACGACATTGCAATGCCATCTGCAACTCAGAATGAGATCAACGGGGAAGAAGCTAAAGCACTTGTAGATGGAGGTGTCATAGCAGTAAGCGAAGGCGCTAATATGCCTTCTACACGTGAAGCTGTGGCAGAATTCCTCAAGGCAAAGATTCTTTACGCTCCGGGTAAGGCTGCAAATGCAGGGGGAGTATCAGTTTCAGGTCTTGAAATGGCACAGAACGCACAAAAGATGAAGTGGACAGCTGAAGAAGTTGATGAAAAACTCCAGGAGATTATGAAGGATATCCACGAGCAGTGTGTGAAATATGGTAAGACAGAAGATGGCTATGTCAACTATGTGAAGGGTGCCAACAC
>DAAK01000075.1:0-13752 GCA_001701075.1 Bacteroidales bacterium GP3
CAACTGACCTCTGACAACTGACCTCTGACCTCTGACAACTATTAGAAAGTGCAAGGGAGGGTGAGTAGCTGATAGTAGAGGGTGCGCGCCATGCGATGGTGACCGTCGTTGTTGGGGTGAAGGCGATCGGTATCGGCATTGTGGAAGTATGGTGCATGCTCGTCAAGAAGCGGATAGAGTCCGCAGAGGGAGTTGAGGTCGATGACGGGGACTGACCAGACTTTACCGGCTTCGATGACAGCATCGACGTAGGCATCAAGATATTCGCCACAGCGATTGGCGTAGTCTTCGGGCACCTGCCAGTTCTTTTCATTTGCGTAGAATCCGCTTCTGTGGATAGGAGTCAACAAGACAATCTGCTTCTGTGGGAATGTCCTTTTGAGAGAGTCGAGAGCAATGTTGATGCGTCCGCGATAGGTGTCAGGATCCATCGCTGGGATGCGGTGCATACGGGCTTCGGTACGCTTTTCATAGCGGTGGCCGTAGACCACATCTTCCATCTTTTCATCATACCAGCGGCCGAGAGGAACGGCATTGTTGTAGTCGTTGGTGCCCATGAAGATTAGGATAGCGTCGAAGTCATCGCCATGTTCTTGCTTGAGTTGGTCGGTCTGGCGAGGGATATCGTTCCATTCCCGGCCACTGACGGCGTAGACATAGGGCGTTATTCCGAGCCATTCCTTAAGGAGATTCCAGTATTTGTTGTCGCTGGCCTTGTTGCGAGGGTCGGTGATGGAGTCGCCAAAGTAGGCAACTGTCTTGCCTTCCCAAGGATGTACGATATATTCAGCATGGAATGGAAGGCAGGTGAGGAGCAGGAGGAGGGAAGAAAGGATAGTCTTTTTCATGATGATTTTTGAATTATAGGCCAAATTAGCCATATAAGGCCCATAAGGCAGGTAATATTATGCGCTTGTCCGTGGGGTAGACAAGCGCACAAATTTACAAAATATTTTCAATATCTACAAGCCTTATTTCCGTATTTTGAGGAAGTCCTTGTGTAATCAGAGTAGGACCATGGCAAGGCCACAGAGGATGAGGAGGGTGTTGCCGATGGCGTAAGTCACTGTGTAGCCCATAGCGGGGACTGTAGACTGGAGAGTATCTTGGACAGCACCGAGGGCTGCAGTTGTGGTTCGTGCTCCGGCAACGCATCCGAGGGCAATGGCTGGATGGAATTTAAATATCTTGGCTGCGACAAGAATGCCGATGATAAGTGGAAGTCCAGTGGCAAGGATACCTGCCACGAGCATCTGCCATCCTACTTCATGCAGTCCGGAGATAAAGGTAGGACCTGCGGAGATTCCGACTACTGCGATAAACATATTCAAGCCGACATTATTGAAAACCCAGACAGCAGAGTCGGGGATTTGACCAAATGTAGGGTGTTTTGAACGTAGCCAGCCCAGCACAAGACCTGCAATCAGAGCGCCGCCGCTCGTAGAGAGGCTTACAGGGATGCCACCTAAATGAATTGTGATGGCTCCAATGAGAGCACCTATTGCAATACCGATGCCGATGAATACCATATCGGATGCAGTGGTGGGTTTGTCAGGATATCCAATGTATGAAGCAGTGGCATTGACGTCGGATACCGGTCCGCTTATGGTCAGCATATCGCCTCGTTGGAGACGGGTGTTTGCCAACACTGGAATCTCAACGTTGCCTCGTTTGATGCTGTCGATGACCACACCTTTAGAATAGGGGGATTCGCGGAAGTCGGCAACTGTAGCGCCTATCATGTGTTTTGATGCCACCATGACCGGAATCCTTTCTACCGGGAATGAGAGAAGGGCGGAGTCTGATATTTCTGAGCCGAGCCAGCTTTCATCTTCTATGGCGAATTCACGGCGTCCGGAGATTACGATATCATCCCCTTTCTTGACGGAGAAGTCATCGGCAGGTTGGCTTGTGACCACAGATCCGCTGCGAACTCTCTCTACGAAAAGGCGTCGTCCCTGTTTCTCCAGGTAATCTTCGATTTCCTTGACTGTATGAGGGGCGTCAAACCATGTGCCATCTACCTTATATGCGCGATAGACAACGGGGCGCCATGCGTTGACGAGAGAGGGGTCGTTGGAAGATGGGTCCTGGTTCATGCTCCTCTCGAGATCTTCTGTCTGCTGTTTCACTTTCTTAAGGCCACCCAATAGCATCGGGCCTACAGTACCGATAATCCAGGCCGAACCGATAGTTCCGAAGATATATGTCACGGCGTAGGATACCGGGATGATGTTTGTCCAGGCGGTCTTGTCGGCCGAAGAGGCATTCAGTGTCTGGATGGTGTCGTCGGCAACGCCGATTACGGCAGATATTGTCTGGGCTCCGGCAAATAGACCGGCAGCCTCACCTTTATTATAGTGGAAGAGAGTTGCGACTCCAAATGTGCATCCGAGGACAATCAGACACATGACAACGGCAAAGAGCACTTGTTTGAGACCCGAACCCTTGAGAGAAGCGAAGAATTGTGGGCCGACGCTGTAGCCGATTGCGAATAGGAAGAGTAAGAAGAATACTTGCTTGAGTGGACCGGGAACCGGGATGTCGAGTTGTCCGACGATCACACCGACAAGCAGCACCGAAGTGACGGTGCCGAGAGAAAAAGATTTGTACTTCAGTTTCCCAATCCAGAAACCGATTCCTAAGGTAAGGAAGATGGCGATTGCGGGGTTTGCGCGCAACGTGTTTACGAGCCAGTCGAGTATTTCCATAGTGTATGTGTTTTCAAAGCGGAGAGTGCGTGTTTTTGATTATAACGTTTTTGGCGGTAGTGGGGTTTAATCGTGTTGGATACGAGATGGAATGAGAGTGAATGGGTATGTTACCGATTGTGATGTATTGTTGACATTGTTATATGGCTTTGCTTAAGATTTTTTGCTACTTTTGCAAATAGAAAAATCCGATATTTTTTAGGTTCTGATGTAAAATGAAAGATAATCTATAAAGGTCTAATCCTATACCATGTTTGACACGAAGAGCTGCGCTTAGGGAGCGTGGCTCTTTCTTTGATGTGGCTCAGAAGTTGCAACAATTAAGAAAAAATATTACTTTTGCAAAAAAAAGGAATTATGAGAAAATCTACTATTATTGGATTGGGTATAGCTATCGTGGCAGCTTTGCCTGCAATGGCAGAATCATTGTCTCCCTTCAAGGTGTTAAAAGGAGCATATGCGTCACATAAAAATTCTTCCGTTGTTAATAAAGTTTCAGAGCAAGGTCAGGGCCATAAGGATTATTTGAGGGTATCTGAACTTGCATCCAAGTTCCGGCCCGGTGTCGCCAGGACGTATGGCTGGACTGGAAAGAAATGGGAGTTGGATGAGGAAGTCAGATTCACTTATGATGCTTCTGGCAATGAGATTTCCGAATTATCAGTGGATGCCGACGGAGATTACTCCAACGTAGTCTTTGAATATGATAGCAATGGGATGGTGATCTTCAGGGAGTCGAAGGTATCATATGATGGCGTGAATTTCGAGAATAACAAAAAGACAGAATTTGAATACGACCCTATATTGACCAATGTCATCACCAGGCGCACCGAATGGCTTTGGATGGATTTTGGGAAGGGATATGACTGGCAGCTGGTAGGTAACAACTACAAGCGTACTATCACGCGTAATGACGATGGAAACGTGACGAGCGTAGTGATATCAGTTCTTTTCCAGGATATTTACGACCCCACACAGCGATTGGATATCACATATGGTGAGGATGGAAAGGCCACCAGCATTACAGAGAAGGTCTTGGATTATGATGGTAAGGATTATTTCTGGGAGAAAGGCATTCAGATCACTGATATCAAATGGGAAAACACTGATGGCCAGATTTATGATCCGGAAAACCTATTTCTTGGCAACAATCGCATAAGCTCGGCCCATTATGTGGATGAAGACGATATGGATTTCAATGTGACTGTGGAGTATGCCGATGGCAGCGAGGCCTATAAGGTGACTATGGAAGGTTTCATGTTTGAAGATGACATGGAAAAATTTGAGGTTGAAGGAATCTTAGTATATACTCCTTTGGAAAACGGCGGATATATCTCAGAGGGAACAACCTTGCATATGGGAGAAGTCATGTATACCAGCAAGGAAGAAGTGCAGTATGATGAATGGGGACATTTGTTGCTTTCCTATGAGAGTGAAACAGAGGATGATGAAACTGACATGGAAAGTACGGTAGGCACCGTGGAATATGATGAGAATGGATTGCCGACTTCTTATACTGTAAGTGAGGAATATATTGATAATAGGGGTAAGTTGGTAAGTGAGAATGTTTTTCGTATCGAATATTTTGACTATGTTGATGTAACTGCAGCTGTGGAAAGAGTCGATGTTGATGCTGACGCTCCGGTATGTTACTATAATCTTCAGGGGCTTCCGATACAGAATCCGGCAAAAGGATCAATCGTCATCCGGAAACAAGGCACCCGTGTGGATAAAGTGAAGTATTGAACTATTATCATAAGCCGCCTCTCCGAGGCTGATGAGTTAATTCATGAGAAACCCCAGGCTGAAGCCCGGGGTTTTGTCATGATCATCAGGTCTCCGACCTGATTTAGCGAATTTTGGTCAATGATATCTTATCGTTAATCGTTGATCATTATACCAGGTGGGCAATAAGTGATTCGCGGTCGCCAGGGAGAAGGTCGATGACGGGGATTTCTACCATTGTGTAGGCTCCCGGGGCGAGGCGCATTGCAGCGCGAGCCACTCCGACAAGAAGTTGGGCTGTGAGAGCTGGATTATTGATCGACATGTTGAACTCGAAACGCTGGTTTTGAGTCTTGCCGGAAACGCCTTTGCGCACCATATGCACACCATGTCCCATATCCTTGACAGCGTCAACGCTTTCCACGGCCATTACATGAGTCTCATCAGAAGCAAAATAAGGATCTTCCTTGACTGCCTTGGCCACGTCTTCAAGTTTTGCACCTTCCTCCAATTCTACATATACCATACGACGGTGCATACCATCGCCCTTCGGCATTGTCATTGAGAGAGCATTCTTGACTCCAGGTTTTGACTTTACGCATACAGTGTGACCCATGCTCATGCCAGGGCCGAAATTGGTGTGGGTAAGTCCTTTTGGGGCAGCTGCCTCCATAAGGGTTCTGACTATGGAGTCGCTTCCCGGGTCCCATCCGGCAGAGATTACAGACACCTTTCCGGCTTTCTTAGCAGCAGCGTCAAGCGAACGGCGAAGGTCGAGGATTGAGGTGTGGATGTCGAAGCTGTCTACGGTGTTGATGCCCATCGCAAGGAATTGCAGGGCATATTTCTCCACTTCGCGAGTAGGGGTGCATAGGATAGCGACGTCAACAGGACCGAGCTCCTTGATGTCGGTGACAACCTTGTATGGTCTCAGTTCAGCGGGGATGTCAGTTACATTGCGGCGGACGATGCCGGCTATTTCGAAGTCAGGAGCAGCTTCGAGGGCTTCCACTGTGAAGTGGCCTATGTTGCCGTATCCAACTACGGCTGCGCGGATTTTTGTCATGCTTATTTATTTTGAAGATTTATCTTGGTTTATACTGTTAATCGTTAATCGTTGATCGTTAATCGTTAATCGTTGTGGTAGGGGGAGGAGTGAGAAATTGCGTGATTTGAGGAGTTGGAGGATGGCGGGGAGGGCTATCTGGAGCTTGCTGATGCTTTTGAGCGAGTCGTGGAAGTTTATGATGCATCCCGGGCGCACATATCGTGAGACAGAGTCGATAATCTGCTGCGGTGTGCGGTCGGCGCGATAATCGAGCGTGTTGAGATCGAACATCACTATCCGATAGCCGGCGTCGGCAAGTGCTTTTTGCTGGCTTGGAAGGATAAGGCCATGCGGAGGCCGGAAAATCCTTGAGTGGAGTATGTCATCTGCAAGCCTGACATCAACCATCATCTCCTCAATAGATTGTCGGAATGGAGGGCGATGATGAAAAGTATGGTTCCCTATCGAGTGTCCGGCATCCACGACAGCCTTATGCAGATGAGGATATTTGCGGACGTTGTCGGCTACCATGAAGAAAGTGGCTTTTGCCCCATATTCCTCAAGTGTTTTCAGTAGCCATGGGGTCGATTCCGGGATGGGGCCATCATCGAAAGTCAGATATACCGACGGTTTTCCGTCGTTCATCCGAAACGTCACGTCTCTTCTGAAAGCGGAAAACCGTAATATCCAAGGTATTCTTTCTTGAGGCAGCAGCATCAGATACCATCGCTCATCTCGCTAAGACGTTTTGCACGCGCCTTGTCGAGCTTTTGATACTGCTCATATTTCTGAAGATTCTCCTCTTTGCCGCCGCTTTCGAGATAAATCTCGATTACGGTATATATAGCAGAGTCAATCTTCTTCTCATCGTCAGTTCGTTTTGCGTATTCCTCCGGCGAGAGAGAGGCCATCTCGTTGGCGATTTCGCAGTATTTTGCGATTTCGTCTTCGAATTGCTCCCAAGTCATGCCGTCGCCTTCTCCATCCTGGCTATCGCGTCTGCCCATGTATCGCTCGTAGTCTTTCTTGAGGTCTTGCTCATTGAGCCCAAACTTCTTAAGAATCGGTTCTACATTCTTCTTGTCTCCTCCATACTTGTAATATAGGTCGATAAGATGGTAGTATTGACGAGGTATCGCGGCATTTTCATATGTCATAGACGGATAGTTGAATGAGAAGTAGACCGACATGGCATATGCCATATTCTTTCCGTACTTGTCAATCAGTCCAAGGAGTTGGCTGGTGCCTCTTTCCGCACGTTTCTTATCGCCGAGCACATCATCGCTTCCAAGTTCGCAGTTGAGCTGGGCAAGAGTCACGGCTGTCGAAAGTGAATATGGAGCCGCCTTGTCGCTGAGGTTCTTTTCAAGGAGATCTACTACTTCTGCCGATTGCTTGTATTTCTCAGCAGCCTTTGCAGAGTCGCCTTGAGCGCGGGCCATATCCCCTTCGCTAAGGAGCTGGCTTGCCACGTCGAGCATTGATGTGCGCGTTGACACGAGCATACGTCGCGCTGTCTCATCAAAGTAGATCTTGTTGTCGTCAGTTGCCTTGTCAGCACCGCCCCACAGATAGTTTTTCACTACATTGTAAGCGCGGTCGGTGCGAGGAGCCATATCGGGCTGGATAGTCGGTGTGAGCTGATGTACCATACCGGTGCTTCTTACGTAAGGAGTGAGTCCGAGATGATAAGATGGGCCCACTGTCGAAGCCCAGTAAATTGGGCGCTCCCAACCATTGGCAGCGTTTGTGGCGATAAGGTCGAGCATCAGTATTTCGCCCAGTCCTATATAGCCTTTGCCCATTACAGACTCTGTCTGAGAGAGATCCACGACAATCTTATCTTCAATAAGAGCAGAATCTTCAGGAGCTACCAGTCCACGTTCTATCACTTTCTGCTTGTCTATAGGTATTGTGACAACTGAAGAACTGAGCATTGGATATCCGTAGCGGGCGTCATATTGGCCGGCGTATAGAGCCTTGAGGGCTGTCAGAAGATCGGCAGCTCCTCCTCCTCTTCCGGGTAAGGTGACATCAAGTTTGCCGTAAGCGTAATCCTTTGGCTCGGCAGTGAAGCTGACGGGGGCTGCATCATAGCTTTGCATACGCTGTTGGTTGGCATACCAGTCAGAGTTGAGGTAGCTGAGGTTGATTATCTTCACGTCAGGGCGCACACCTTCCACTTCCTGCACATACCAGAGTGGGAATGTGTCATTGTCGCCATTGCAGAATACGATAGCGTTAGGCTCGAGGCTGTTCAGGTAGTTGATGGCAAAGTCGCGCATAGCATAACGTCCCGAGCGGTCGTGGTCGTCCCAAGTCTGGCTCACCATCTGGATGGGCACTATCAGCGACAATACTGCAGCCACCCATGCCATAGCGGGTTTGAGGTCTTTGGCTTTTTCTGAGTTCTCAGAGTTCTCAGAGGCCTCAGAGTTCTCTGAAGGCTTATCGGAGGAAGGCTTTTTCTTCTTTTCAGTTATCCAGCAGAGGATTTTCCAGAGTGCAGCCACACCCATACCAATCCAGATTGCGAATGCGTAGAAACTTCCGGCGAATGCGTAGTCGCGTTCACGCGGCTGGTTTGGCACCTGATTGAGGTAGAGCACAATGGCGATGCCGGTCATAAAGAAGAGGAAGAAAATCACCCAGAATTGCTCTATGCCGCGGCGTCCTTCAAACGACTGCCAGCAAAGGCCGAGCAATCCGAGAAGGAGAGGCAGCATATAGAATACGTTGTGGCCTGGGTTGTCCTTGCCAAGATCATCAGGCAGGAGGCTTTGGTCGCCGAGTCGGGCATTGTCGATGAAAGGAATGCCCGTTATCCAGTTGCCGGCATCGAGTTCGCCGCTTTGGTTGTTGATATCATTCTGTCTTCCGGCAAAGTTCCACATGAAATAGCGCATATACATGTGGTTGAGCTGGTAGTTGAAGAAATAAGCGAGGTTTTGGGCGAAAGAGGGTTTGAAGATATATTTTGGAGCATATGCCACTCTTCCGGTCACCTCATTATACTGTGGTTCGCGGTTTGTGTCAAGTTCCGGCACCTTGTGGCCGTCTTGGTCGATGGCGTGGATTTCCACAAGATTGGAACTTGTCGTGTCAAAGTTTACCCACTGCTTATACATGCTTTCATGCTGTCGGCTGTAAATGCGTGGGAACAGCATGTTTAGCTCAGGATTGTATACTGGTTTTGACTTATAGTCTTTCAAGACGTAGTAATCCTTGTGTGTTTCTGCCAGACGGGTGTTTTCTGCAATCTCAGAATCGGACAGGAATCCATATTCCGACTTTGTTTCAGCACCCTTCACGCCCTTTACATATAGGGGCTTTCCGGGGTTAATGACAGAGTTATACTGCGGGGTTGTCAAGACCACCGGATATCCGTCTTTTGTTTGTCCGAGTGTATCGGTGTATAGACCCACCTGCTGTTTCTGCACTTGCGAGTATAGAGTTTCGCCGTAGATAAGCGGATTTTCGCCATATTGCTCGCGGTTGAGGTATGTGGCGAGGTCAAACACATTGTCGGGCGAGTTTTGGTTCATCGGGGTGTCGGCAGTAGAGCGGATGAGAATCAGCGCGTAGCTGCTGTATCCGACGAAAATCATCGCCATGCTCCATGTCAGGAGTCTGAGCACCCGCACAGGAACTGCATGGCGGAAATATGTCCAAAGAGCAGCTGCGAGTAGGATGAAAAGGATCAATCCAAGTGCAATTCCGTCGCCAATCCAGAGGATACCGGAGATTGCGACAGCAGCAAGGAATGAAATCCTTATCATGTTTGCGTTTTTCTGGCGGATCAGCTCGAAAAGAGCCCATGAGAATATGGCCACTACAGCTAAGGCGTAGATGAGAGTGCCGCTGTTGAAGCTCATTCCGCAAGTATTGACGAAGAATAGCTCAAACTGCTGAGCCACCTTGATGAAACCCGGTACGAGGCCGTAAAGAACGAAGAAGATTATGACGAAGGAGACGAGAAGAGCGCCAATCGACTTCTTGAGGTTCATATTGTTCCATTTCTTGTATGCGAATACAAGGACGATGGCAGGGATACAGAGGAGGTTGAGGAGGTGGACAGCGACGCTGACACCGATTATATAGGCTATCAAGACGAGGTAGCGGTCGGCATGAGGTTGGTTGGCTCTGTTTTCCCATTTCAGGATGAGCCAGAAGACGAGGGCTGTGCAGAAAGAAGAGAAAGCATAGACCTCACCTTCTACTGCTGAGAACCAGAAGGTGTCGCTCCAGGTGTATGCGAGGGAGCCGACGAGGGCGGATCCCATGATGACTACATATTTGTAGAGAGGAAGTTCCCCTTCGAAATCGTCGGGGACGATGAGCCGGCGCACGAGGTGGGAGATGGTCCAGAAGAGGAGGAGAATGGTGAGTGCCGACAAAAGTCCACTCATAGCGTTGACCATCAATGGGATGTAGGTGGGATCCGGGGCAAAGTTGACGAAGAATCTTCCTACGAGCATGAAGATTGGGTTGCCCGGTGGGTGTCCGACTTCAAGTTTGTCAGCTTGAATGATAAATTCGCCGCAGTCCCAGTAGGAAGCGGTAGGCTCAAGGGTGAGCCAATAGGTGATCAGGGCTACGAGAAAGACAAACCAGCCACCTATGTTGTTGATCAGGTTGTATTTTTTAGTTATCATGTGTGTAGAATTGCGCAACTACAATATTAATCTGCAAATTTACTATTTTTTTTGAGAATCTGCAAGCAGTTTTCATCGTTTTCAACGTTTTCACAGATTTATTAATATCCTTAATGTCCGTAACGACTGAGAAAGCTTACAAGATATTAATCGGGATGCATAGTGTCGATTATCTCTTGAGGATATAGGATTCGGATGTCTGTTTCTTCATCTTTCGGTTTGTTTTTTAAAAATAGCACTGTAATGATTTCCTTGCCATGGGAGAATGGCAAACGATGTGCTTTCTCCTTTAATTTTCGGTATAATTCAGATGCAATTTCAGGATTCGTCCATTTGCATTCGCCAATGAGTATGGCTTTTCCGTCGGTGGATTCAGCCATTACATCAAATTCCATTTCTTGAAACTTGCCTTTCTCATCCCCGGGGACTGTCCCCCACCAACGTGATGCTTCTTTCCATCGGTATCCAAAGAGTTTGTTGCCGCTTACCGATTCCCGACAAAGATTTTCCCAATGTCGTGCTACATATTCAGAGAATGATGAATCAATTTCTTCCATTACTAAGTTTTTTCTTCCGCGTGCAAGAGAAGACATATTAGGGATAATGAAGGTATAGTAAAAATCCATCATAGGGTCGTTGATACGATATAATCCTCGTTTTGATTTTTTAGGACTTTCACCGAAAGGGATTTCTCTTCTGATATACGACATTTGGATAAGTTTATCAAGGGGAGCAGAAAGGGAAGTGGCTTCCCGTCTCATTCTGGCTGCTATCTCAGAAAGGCGGTTTGCTCCTCCTGCAATCACAGCCATTAAGGATTCTGATTGCACAGAAACTTTCATATCGTCGAGAAAGAGTTTCTTTGGTTCATCATACAATACGGTAGTCGGCCCAAGCAACATTCCTTTGATGGCATCCCTCAGCGAATCATATTCTTCTCTTAATTCCCAATATCTTGGTACTCCTCCCCATACACTGAATTCCTCAATTGTTTCGATAGAAGATAAGTGGAGGGCTTGTTGCAAATAGGGCAAAGGAATTGGTCGGATGTCAAGAATGGCATCAGCACGTCCATAGAGGGGTTCGCTCTTGCTGAGAATCATTTCCTGCATCATTCGTTGGGAACTTCCGCAAATTACCAGATTATATTTTAGGTCTTTTCTATCCAATATTCTTTGCAATATAGAGGGTAGCTCCGGGGAATGCTTCACCATATAGGGAAATTCGTCTAAGCAAAGAGTGAATTGTTCTGTTGTCAGTCTGTTGATCATAAGAAAGAGCTCTTCCCATCCGGTAAAACTTGCCATTCCTAATTCAGGAAACTTTAGAGAAAGCAGATCCTGCAGCATTTCCATTTGCACAGCATCTACCAAATCTCCTGCCATATAATACACATCAGCAGAAGTCAGCACCCTTTTTATCAAAGTGGATTTGCCGAGACGGCGACGTCCGTATACTACGACAAATTTCGCCGATTTTTCTGGGTTAAGCACTCGTTTAAGTTCGGCAATCTCCTCAATACGATCAAGAAATTCCATGAAATTATTTTCTACAAAAATTATTTTCTGCAAAAATAATATTTTTCCTTGAAATCTCCAATTTATTTTTTCATGAATTTAGCCGTTTTTTGAGAAGTCGGACTCGTCGGACCCGTCGGACTCGTCTGACAACGCTGACAACGCCGATAACGCTGACAACTTAAAAAAGTCGGGGTTGGCAGGGGCCGTAGGAGCGGCGGTGGTGGGGAGTGAGGCCGAGGGTGTCGAGGGCTGTAAGGTGTTCCTTTGTGGGATAGCCCATGTTGCGCTCCCATCCATAACCCGGACATTCGGCTGCAAGCTTTGTCATCAGCTCGTCGCGGTGAGTCTTGGCGAGGATTGAGGCGGCTGCTATGCTCATGTAGGTCGCATCCCCTTTCACTACGGTGTCGCAAGGCACGTCGCGCCATGGCCGGAAGCGGTTGCCGTCAACGATAACGTGTTCGGGAACTATGCTGAGTGCATCCAATGCGCGTTGCATCCCTGTTATAGATGCATTTAGAATGTTGATACGGTCGATTTCTTCGGGACTTACCATCACGACAGCCCAGGCCAAGGCCTCTTTCTCTATGATCGGTCGCAGACTTTCGCGCTGCTTAGCAGTCAGTTGCTTGGAGTCGTTGAGGAGGTCGTTGCGGAAGTCAGGAGGGAGAATGACGGCAGCGCAGCTGACGGGTCCAGCGAGGCAACCGCGTCCTGCCTCGTCGCAACCGGCCTCGATAAGGCCCTCCGTCATAAATTGCAGCAACATAACGATTAACGATCAACGATTAACGATCAAATTCGGACTCCGCAAAACGCGATACGCGCCACGCAAAACGCTATACATTGGGTTTGCAGACGATGCCTTTGCCCTTGCGGCCATTGATAGCGATGGGGAGTGGGGAGTCGAAGTCCACAACCCGGAGATTACCCTTCTCGTAGGAAGCCGGTTGGGCATTTAGGAACTCCTCGTTGAAGAACCCATTGTCGGCAGAAGGGTCAACCGTAAAGTATCCCACTCCGAAGGAAGTCAGGTTTTGGAAGAAGTGAGTGCCTTGAGAGGGTTCGATCCGGTAACCTCGCATCGCGTATTCCACTATCACGCGCGCCCCAGCAATCTGTGGCCAACGCACGGGTATACCGAGTGCCGAGTCGCTTGACCCCCACCGTCCGGGTCCAACAAGTATATAGGGTTTCCCTTGCTCTACCATCATACGGTTTACAGCATCCACCTCTTGGGCAAGTTGTACGTTTCCGGCAGCGTCAAAACCCTCGCTACGCACATAGACCACTGTCTTTACGTTGTCCATAAGACCATGTCCGAGAGCGGAATCGCTCTTTATGATAAGGTCTTCATCCGGCACTTCGAGCAGAGAGTCATCAAGCATCTCCTTACGGTCAACGATTGGACGCATCTGAAGCCAATAAAGAGTGCCCTTACGTTCGTTTTTCGCCGCATCCGGGGCAATAAGGCCTGCAAATTCTATTTCCACAGGTCGACCCATCTCATACTGTCCGGTGGCAAGCATGAGTTCGGCAGCCTCAGCAAGCGGATACACACCCTGCTTCAGTACATTTGCAAATGTCAGAAGTTTTCGTCCGGTCCCAAACTCGCTGTCGCGAATCATATAGTCGTTGAGGTCGAAAGTTGAGACAAGATATTTGAGGGCACCAGTCTTGAAAGCGTCTGCCACAGAGATTTTCTTGAGGTTGAAAGCATCATCCGTCTTGAAATCTACAGCCTCTGTCTGCTGAAGTGCGTATATTTGCTTCTGGGTGTCGCGAAGGGCGAGTTGCACGGTAGAAGTCTGCAGCACTTTCCCCGGATGTTTGGGAGAGAAGCGGAGCGCGAGCCCACCGTCTACAATATATTTGCCGAGACCTGCGGCTATCTCCACCACTCCGTCTTCAGCCTGCTCGTCGCCAATGGGATAATAATTGAGCGAACGGCCAACTCCTGAGAAAGACGGGTAGTAAAGTCCATCATGGTCTTCACCCACTACCTCCTGCAATATCACCGCCATCTTTTCCTGGTCGATGACATTGCTTGTGGCATTCATATATAGCTTTGAATCAGCAAAGAATACCGATGC
>DAAK01000075.1:13793-18447 GCA_001701075.1 Bacteroidales bacterium GP3
CGGTCGTTGAGGTGCGGAATCATATATGTGGAGTAAATTCCGGCAAAAGGCTGGTAGTGTGAGTCTTCGAGCAGCGACGAGCTTCTGACAGCGAGAGGACGGTCGATCACATCGTAGAGATATTCGAAATCCTCCTTCAGATTTTTAGGCAATTTCGCTTCAAGGAAGGCTTTTAGGATCTCCTCATCCGGGGCATCGCTGAGGGCGATGGGATAGAGGTTGTTGCTTTCCATGAACTCATCGAAAATATCGGTGCAGAGCACGAGAGTACGTGGGATGCTGATGGTGATTCCATTCAGTGAGTCGAAAGCCGGATTGCGCTTGATAATCTGGTCGATGAAAGCGAGGCCGCGACCCTTGCCGCCGAGCGACCCTTGGCCTATTCGGGCAAAATTACTGTATCGGTCGAAGCGTCCCTTGCGGAAAATAGCCACGACACCACGGTTTTTCATTCGTCGGTATTCCACGATGCAGTCGAGGATCATCTTCCTGACGTGAGGAGCTTGATCCATGCTGTCAAAGCGCATGCTGTTGAGTGCTTCTGCTATAGGGAAAATGGCGCGGCTATAGAGCCAGCGTGAGAAGTCGTTGTTGGCGCAATGGCGGAAAAGGGCCTCCGATGGAATGTTGTTGACGGCCATCTGAAGGTCTTTCAGCTCGTGAAAGCGCATCAGTTCATTGCCCGTGCGGGGATCCCTAACGATGAAATCGCCGAAACCGAAAAGGTAATCCACGGCCTTGCGAAGATCTTGTGGAAGAGTCTTGCTCTCCTTGTCGAGGAAAGTGAGGCGCATGGCCTCGGCAAGCCTGCGGTTTGAAGTCTCCTGGCTCTCGAGGATTATAGGCACGAAAGGATTTCTCTCATGCACATATGCAGCGAATCGCATACCGGCATGAGGGTCCTTCACGCCGTCGCGAGGGAAACGCACGTCGCTGATGATTCCGAGCATATGCTTGCCGTATCGGTCGAAAAGTTGCACTGCCTCCTCATAGTCGCGGGCGAGGAGCACTTTCGGGCGTCCGCGCATGCGGAGCATCCTTTCATGCTCGTTGAGGGCCTCTGTGGAGAATTCCATCGACTGCTTGAGAAGATGCTTGAAAAGATGAGGAAGAATCGAGCTATAGAATCTGATGGAGTCTTCCACGAGAAGGATACACTGGACGCCGACGTCGAGCACGTCGATTTCGGCATTCATCCTGTCTTCCATCAGCTTGATGATAGCGAGGATAAGGTCGACATTCCCAAGCCATGAGAAGACGTAGTCTACGCCTGAGAGGTCTTCGTTGGCAATCCTTCGTCTCACTTCCTTGGAGAAAGGCGTGAGCACGACGAATGGGATATCCGGATAAAGTTCTTTTATGTGCTTGGCCTCGGTGAAGGTCTCCGAGACGTCGACGCCGGGCATCGCCATGATAAGGTCGAAATGCTTCGTTGCGAGCATGGCGAAAGCCTCTTGGTAGTTTGCTACCATTGTAAAGCGCGGAGGGGAGCTAAGGTTCAGCGAGACGTATTCGAAATACACTTGTTCCTCCACACGTCCGTCTTCCTCCATCATGAAGGCGTCGTAGGGAGTGGCAATCAATAAAACGGAGAAGACACGCTTCTGCATAAGGTCTGCAAAAGCCGTGTCTCTAAGGTGTATCCGCCCATCAGGGCCGATGTATGGCATATTTGTGGTCACTTCACGTTCATCTTTGATTGAAGGAATTTTTCAAGAGCAGCAGTCATCGAAGGCGTTTCGGGTGTAGGGGCGCTGAAATCGAGGCGGAGTCCTGCATCTTCCACAGCCTTGGCAGTAGTCGGGCCGAACGTGCCGATGAATTTTCCGTTTACGTTCTGGTCGAAATCGGGGAAATTCTTCTTGAGGGAAGTGATTCCGGAAGGGGAGAAGAATAGAAGCACATCGTAGTCAAACGGTTCGTCAGGAGTGAAGTCGTTGGTCAGAGTGCGGAACATCACAGACTTAGTGAGGTCGATGCCCAAGGCTTCAAGTCCGCTGGTGTCGTCTTTATTGACATCACTGACGGGCATGAGGAATTTCTCTTTCTTTATCTTGTTGATGGCAGTCAAGAACTGCGTGTCGTTGAGCTTGCCGGTAGTGCCGAACGCAATCTTTCTCTTGCGATATACGATATATTTCTGGAGGTAATGGGCCACTTGCTCTGTGGTGCAAACATATCGCATAGTGTCGGGGACATTCACGCGTGACTCTTCGCAGAGACGGAAATAATTGTCTACTGCAGTGCGAGATGTGAAAATGATTGCCGTGTAGTCGGCAAGATTCAGTTTCTCCTGACGGAATTCTTTAATAGTCAGGCCTTCCACTTTGATCATCGAACGGAATGTCACGTCCACTCCGTACTTTTCCGCTATGTCATAGTATGGGCTTTTGCCCGATGCCGGTTGGGGCTGTGAAACCAGTATCTTCTTTATCATTTTGTTTTTCAGTATTTTAGCCAAGCAATGAGCATGCGAGGCCGAAAGTAATCACCAAGGGGACTATTTCCAGACTGCAAAGATAATACAAAAAAACGACCCAGAACGAACTTTCAGTGAAAAAAATGCGAAAACCCTTAATTATGAAGAGAAATTTCACTAAAATTAACATAGCGAAAGCAAATAAGACTATTTCTTTAGTGTATGCTGGATAAGCGAGCGCGAGCAGTGCGAGGGGGAAGAAAACGGCAGCGGCGAGACCTATTCCGGAGGTGTATCCGCGCACCCAAAGCAATGTGTGAAGACTGTCGCTGAAGACCTTTCCTACCACTGTGTAGCATACCCACATGGCACCGATATAGATGCAGGCGATGGCAATGCAGACCAGAGTGGAGAGCAGTTGCCCTTTGACGACAATACCATGCTCGGGAATCTCTGCCTTGATAGGCACGTCTCCTCCGAAAATAGGCACGGCAAGGCTGAGCAGCACGCCAATGCTGCAGCCCGAGAGGAGCAGGGCGAGTAATATGAAGGAGGATTCCTTCATTGTCACGTCAAAGAGGTTTTCCCTTTCCCTCACTACGACAAGGTCGCGGAAAAAGGCACCCAAGAATTTGAAGTTGCCTCTCACGCGGATGCAAGTCAGGAAAAAGACGCTGAATAGAATCACGTAGATCCAGCTTGTGGCCTCGTTTTCCAGAAGGCCTGGGGCAATTATTTCATCCATCCTTCTTTTCTATACCAGTCAATGCTTTCATTCACACCCTTGCTCAGTGGTGTGGGTGCTGTGAACCCAAAAGCCTCATGTGCTTTCCGGGTGTCAGAACACCAGTTGCGTTGCTTCATTATATTATATTTGTCGGTGTTGAGCGTAGAGGGTTTCCCTCTTACGACACCTATTTTCTCGCATATCCAGCTTACGGCTTTCGTGCCCCAAAGAGGCACTTTGACAGGCACAATCACTTTCTTTCCAAGCTTTTTTGCTACAATCTTGCGAAATTCAGCTTGTGAGTAGGCGCGGGGTTCGGCAATATTATATATTTCCTTTACAGGAGCTTTCTCAAGAGCTTCGAAGACGGCCAAGGCAAGATCAGGAGCATAGATGAAAGTCAGCATCTGCTTTCTGAAGCCGACAGAGAAGTCGAATCCCTTCCGCATGGCATCAAACATCAGGAAGTAGTCATGGTCGCGGGGTCCATAGATGCCGGTGCAGCGGAAGATGATATATGGCACGGAGTGCATCTGCAGCAGCATTTCCGCCTTGAGTTTGGAAGCACCGTAGCGGGTGTTGGGCTGCGGGATCATCGTCTCGTTGAAGGGGGTGTAGGAGTGTGCGTCGCCGGGTCCCATTGCCGACAGCGAACTGATGTAGACGAATTTCTCCGGCATCATCCCGGTGCGTTCGAGAGTCTCCACGAAAGTGCGTAGAAGGTCATGGTTGATATGGTCGAAATCCTTGTAGCGCAAGCATTTGGTGGCTCCGAGATTGTAAACTATCCAATCCCATTTTTCTCCCTCAGGGAGTGTAGTGGTGAGCACACGCTCCACGTCGGCGGCATCCTCGAAATCGAAGTTGATGCGTGTCACTCCGGATTTAGGAAACCACTTGTCGGATGTAGATTCCCTGACCCCGGCATAGACTTCGAGGTCCGGGATCGAGACAGCTCTTTCAAGCAGATGTGAGCCGAGGAAGCCTCCGGCTCCGATTATGAGTACTTTTTTCATATTTAAGTCTTCAGTCTTCAGTCTTCAGATTTGACTCTTAACTCTTAACTCTTAACTCTTCACTCTTCATCTGGTATGTAGGTAGCTTCGCGCATCTCTCGATATTCCTCCCATTCGGGGTCTTCGGTAGCATCGAATTTGAGCGGAAGCTGAGGAAGAGGCTGGAGGGCACGGTTTAAAACCTTTCCGAAAATGTTTAGGCTGTGAGTGTAGAAAATCCAGTCGCGGCGCCCACATCCGGTATAGATACCGGTCATCACGGCGCATTTGTCTTTGTCAAACTCATCGAGGAGGGCATCCGTGGCTTGCTCCATGAGTTCGGCATCGCGGTCAGAAGGCATGCCGTCAGGTTTTGGGTCATAGTCCCAGCTGACAGTGATGCGGACCGGGAATTTCCCCGGTTTTTGCCATTTCTCTATGTCGTCTCTGCCTGTTATGATGATTGTCTTTCCGTCATCTCCTTCGGCAGGGTATGTCCACCATTTCATTCAG
>DAAK01000075.1:18475-19586 GCA_001701075.1 Bacteroidales bacterium GP3
TTTCAGATTTCAGATTTCAGTTTTCAGATTTCAGTTTTCAGATTTCAGTTTTCAGAGATCTCTGACATCTGATCTCTGACATCTGGAATCTCTGCTTCGGCTTCTGCTTCGCGCTTCTCGTAGGCATCTACGATGCGCTGTACGAGAGGATGCCTTACGATGTCTTTTTTCTCGTATTCGATAATTCCGATTCCTTTCACTCCGCGCAGGATGCGCAGAGCCTGTATGAGGCCACTCTGTACTGTCCTGGGAAGGTCGATCTGGGTAGTGTCGCCGGTCACTATCATCTTGGCATTGTGGCCGAGACGTGTCAGAAACATCTTCATCTGATGTTTCGTGGTGTTCTGGGCTTCATCGAGGATGATGATAGCGTCGTTGAGTGTTCGTCCGCGCATGAAAGCGAGAGGAGCGATTTGGATAGTGTCGGTCTCCATATATTCCTTCAGTTTCACTTGCGGGATCATATCTTCCAGCGCATCGTAGAGAGGACGTAGATAGGGGTCGATCTTATCCTTCATGTCGCCGGGGAGAAAACCGAGTTTTTCGCCGGCCTCCACAGCAGGGCGCGAGAGGAGGATGCGGCGGCACTGGCGGTTTTTTAGTGCGGCAACAGCGAGAGCTATCGCGATATATGTCTTGCCGGTACCGGCAGGCCCGAGGGCGAAAGTAAGGTCGTTTTCAGCAAACGACTTCACCATCTTTGCCTGGTTGGCATTTCGGGGAGAGATCGGGCGACCGTTTTGGCCGAAAATTATCACACCTTCGGCATCAATGGCCTTGGGGGAATCCCCCTTGATGATGTCGATAATGACGTCTTCCGTGAGTTTATTGTATTTCACGGCGTAGTCTTCGATTTCGTGAATCTTTTGTTCGAAATCGAGAGTCTCAGATTCCTCACCGATTGCCTTTATCACGTTGCCGCGGGCGGCGATACGCAATTTAGGGAATAGATTGCGGATGAGGCTTATGTTATTATTGTTGACCCCATAGAATGTATGTGGGTCTATTTGGTCGATTATTACTGTTCTTTCGTTCATTTTTATTTAAGTTTCGCAGGCTCAACTTAAGGGTTAAATAACCCTATAACCCCATAACCCCATAACCCTATAAC
>DAAK01000125.1 GCA_001701075.1 Bacteroidales bacterium GP3
AGTCATCTCCATGTCCACCCACGCCTTCTCGTAGTCGAGGTTCTGTTGGTTGAGGATCTCCGCATTCGAATTGAAATGGATCTGCTCACAGGCATTCGCATACCAAGGCCGGCAATATACATTGTTGTTGCCAGTATAAGTGACAGCCGCCATATCATACTGTATGTTCAGAGTCGGCTGATAGTTCTTACCATCAACATTCTCCGAAGCGCTCACACCGCTATTTCCGGCAGCCGTAGCCGCATTCGGAGCGTCGGTAGCCCATACATATGAACTGGGAGCAGAAGCATAGCCATTATCCACAGGCACTGTGGAGGCTCCAGAAGCCGCGCCAGTAGCAGTATTGCTATGCCTACGTTCTGCCAGCTGCGGATAGGTAGCACCCGCAGGAATGATCACCTTCGTGAAGTCGAGAGGAGCGTAGGAGAAGGTCCGGTTGTTGGAGCCGGTAGTGGTGAAGCGCTCATCGGCAGCAACACCTGACGACAAACCTTCTTTGATACCAGATGGGGTCTCGGAATCAGCGAGGAGTTGAGTTTTGCTGACGCGGGTCCAGTTCTCATCATTGTTCCAGTTGAGGGAAGCGTTACCGGTCCATTGCTGATATTCGGGGACAACTTTGATGGTGAAGACTGTCTGACCCTTGCATTTCTCCTCATAACCGGCAGCTGCCATAGAAGGACTCTCAGCCTCCTCGAAGTTAAACTTGAACTTGTAATAGTAACCTTCGCGGAAGGTGATACCCTTCTTGAACTTGCTACCCGATGCGACAGCAGTCTCCTCCTTATAGAACTCAATCTGAGCCATCGGTATCCCTTCAATGCTGACTCCTGTACTGGTTTTCTTGAAGGCAGCAAGTATATCCTTCACTTCACCGACAATCCTCGTTTCAACATCAAACACTTTATTGTCTGTCTCCGTCGGATCCTTCTTGTTGAAATCCGAAAGCTGACGGTAGTTCGGGTCATTGGTAGCTACCAGATAGACGTATTCATTTGCATCTTGAAGCAAATTTTCTTCGGAGTCGAACTTACTCTTTATAATCTGGAATTTAGTCACGTCATAAGTAGCGGGATTTATATTCCTCAACGGAACAAAGAGCCTTTGGTTTTCACTTCCTTTAGCCACAAGGTCAAGATCCTTAAGTCCGGCACGCAAAGGCACATCTTCCATCTCCTTGGGGTAGTCTATACCATCAACAAAGCCGTTGAACATCGTCGGCGATGTGTTGCTGACCGTAATCTTCACCTCCTTGGGCTGGGTGCAGATTACATAAGTGGTTCCTTCCCCTTCACCAACCGTTATCTCACCGGGATAGAAAGCAGGTATTGCAGTTGCATAAATATCCTTCCACAGTTGGTTTTTCTCAAGCTTGGTCTGGGACTGCGGGAAGATATATGAACTCTGGTGCAAGTACAGTTTTGGCTCGACAACAGTTTCAATGCCGTCAGTTACCTTAGTGGTAGATGTGCACAGTTCCTTAAGCCAAGCTTTCATGTCATCGGTATAGGTATTTTTCACTTTCTCATTTTTAGTGCCGTCCCATCTTTCTACTTCAGACACCTCTTTATCAGTAGGCATATCCCATGTGTCAGCATAAGGATAAGCATTACGGAATCCATCAAGGACATCCCACAGTTCAGCATCCTTTTCAACCTTATTATAAGGGGATTCCAAGTTGATAACATTAATCTTTTTGTGCTGATTGGTGAAATCCTCAAATGTGCCAGCCCACCAGTCGAGGTATGGATTGATGGTTGCTTCATCATCCACAACAATCATCTCACCATTCCCTGTATCCTTAAGCCTGTTCTTGAGGTTGATCTGAACGACTGGACGCTGGTTTTCGCAGCAGGTGATCTGGTCTCCGCCGTCATAAAGCACACCGTCAACCACCACCTGAGCTGCACCCTTCAGTGAGAACTCAGCCTTTCGGTCACAGCCGTTACACCAGTCGTATGCCTTGGCAAGTTCTATGTCGTACTTAGGCCAATCAGTTGAAGCTTCATAAGAACCATTTGACTTCTTCTCAGGATAAACATCTGCATTTGTCTCACCTTCTTTGTAAGTGCGAATGGCACTAAAAATAGTGTTTGTTCCAAGATTACCCACAACAATATAATAGTTGTGATGGGTCTTTTTGAACTCATTGTAGAGAATTTTACCGGCTTTAACTTCAACGGGGTTAGTATCGAAGTAAAAGCATTCTTCTCCTTCTACGTTCTTTATATGGTGGTTGACCATATAATCCTTGATCTCAGCAGAAGCTCCGGAATCCTTATAATTCGGATAGAATTTAATTGTGCCCCATGAAAGCGGCTTTTCATTTATATTCTCAACACTGCCTTCAATATTATCGTGCGGATAGTGCAGGACGGCAGCTGCAAATGCCCGGTTATAGTCATCTGTTTGCAATTCATAATCCGACCCTTTTTCAGTCTTTATAGATTCTATTTCTGCATCATAGACTGTCTTGTCTACAAGTGAATACTGAAGGTCTACAGCCTCATCTGCGTTGCCTCCCAAAGTTGTCAGCGACTTCTTGAGGGCATCAAATGGTATACGCACCTCAATGTTCACATTGTTGTCACCTTTCTCGCACAAAGCTCCCAATTGCTCAGCCTCCACTCGTGGAGTGACGACGTAAGCACGCACATCATCGATTGCGTAGTCGGCACCTTCAGAACTTACGGAGTTGTTTTCAAGCACAAGGTAATATTCGACAATTTCATCATTGATTGTTGTCGTTACCCCGGTCTTAGCATCAGTCTCAGAATAATTCACAAGAAGGTCAGCATTGCTTGAATCCGGCATGAAAGAATAGTAGACGTGCATCCACTTGCCCTGATCGCCACCGGACTTGCCGCCGTTCTCATAGTCATCCTCCGGATTACGTTTCACATAACCGGTGGCAAAACCATGGAGCTGCTCGGTCCTCATCTCGACGCCACTCTGTTCATTGGCTCTGGTAGTTGTTGATGATGTTTTTTTGGTAATTGTCCTTTTTACATTGGCATAGAAGTTGAAGATCACGTTGGCGGTTTCTTTCTGCTCATCGTTAAACTCATTGACCCAGGCAGAGACATAGAGGGTTGTGCCAGGACAGAGAGGCGGGATTTTAATCTTCACCATCTCTCCCGGGTCGGAGGCGGCATTCACGTAATAGAACAGACCTTTCTCCTTACCGCCGGTGTTGTAGAACAGACGGTCATAAGTTCCGTTTGCCGTCCTGCCTGTTTCTGCGTCAACCGGGTTGCCGGTCCTTGC
>DAAK01000216.1 GCA_001701075.1 Bacteroidales bacterium GP3
ATCCTTTCTCCCGAGAGCTTCTACGACCCTAACAACCAGAAGATATTCAATGCCATCATGCAGCTTGGTCTGTCGCAGCGTCCGATTGATATGCTGACGGTAGTGGAGCAGCTGAGGGCAAATGGCGAACTTGAGGAAGTCGGTGGTGCAATCAAAATCACAAGTCTCACTTCCAATATCTATTCCGCTGCCAATGTGGAGTATCATGCCAAGATTGTAGCCCAGAAATATCTTGCGCGCCGACTTATTTCCTATGCCACTAATATAGAGACAAAGGCATTTGATGAGGGTAATGACATCGACGACCTTCTCCAGGAAGCAGAGGCCCTTCTCTTTGATATTTCCCAGAATCAGATAAAGAGGGAGGTGACTCAGATCGACCCCGTCATCAATCTTGCCATAGAGCAGATTCAGACAGCCGCCAACTCATCTTCCGGTCTCTCCGGACTCCGTTCTGGCTATTCTGAGCTTGACAAGATGACTTCAGGATGGCAACCATCCGACCTGATCATCATTGCAGCCCGTCCGGCCATGGGTAAGACAGCATTCGTGCTTTCTATGGCTAAGGAAATGACGGTGACCTATAATATCCCGGTGGCGATCTTTACTCTTGAGATGGCCAATGTACAGCTCGTAAAGCGTCTTCTTTCTAATGTGGCAAGTCTTGAGGGCGAGAAAATCAAAAGTGGGCAGCTTAGCAATGAGGAATGGGACAGATTGAATGCTTCTCTGAAAAACGTCTATTCAGCCCCTCTCTACCTTGACGAGACTCCGGGTCTGAGCATCACCGAACTTCGCACCAAAGCTCGTCGTCTGGTGAGGGAACATGGCGTGAAGATGATAATGATCGACTATCTGCAGCTTATGAGTGCCGGAGGATTGAAACTTGGCAGCCGTGAGCAGGAGGTGTCTACGATCTCTCGCTCACTGAAGGCTCTCGCCAAGGAACTGAATATTCCGGTGATTGCCCTTTCTCAGCTCAACCGTAGCACCGAGACGCGAGAAGACAAGCGCCCTGTGCTTTCCGACCTTCGTGAGTCCGGAGCCATAGAGCAGGATGCTGATATCGTTTGCTTCATTCACCGCCCGGAATATTATACCAAGAGCAGTGAGGATGCGCAAGGAAATAATATCCGTGGCCTTGCAGAACTGATAATTGCCAAGCACCGTAGTGGCGCAGTAGGCGATGTTAAGCTTAGGTTCGTATCGAAATATGCAAAATTCGAGAATTGGCAGGAAGGATACAATGCAGTGCAAAATGCTCTCGGAGAGAGTGGCGGAAGCACTAAGATGGAATTCCAGTCGAAGATGAACTCTGATGGAGGAGGCGGTGGCGACACTGTTGCCTCAAAGTTCGGACAGAGTGGCACTAACTTCAATTTTGCCAATGATCCTGTGTCGGGAGGAGGGAATCCCGACATTATGCCTGATGGAGTAGGGGATACGGTGCCGTTCTAAGAGGCCAGAGGCCAGATGTCAAGTGACAGAGATCAGATGTCAGAGGCGGGATTTAAGAATTATTATAAATTTTTTGAACATATGGGGGATAATGAGTGTTTTAGTTAAAACGAAACAAAAACTATAAACTAAAATATCAAGCTATGGAAAATAAAGATCGCCAGAAAATGGAAGATAAGGCTTTCGAAGAAATGAGAAACGAAGGCAAAAATATAGAAAAGGGTCGTCAGCGTAAGGAAGAAGGCACTCAGCGCAGCAGCCGTCTTTGGGTCTGGCTCGGTGTTATTGCCATGATCTTTATCCTGCTCTATTGGCTCTTCGCCATCGGAACATTCGGAGACCTCGCCAACTGGTTTAATGGATAAATTATTCAACTTTCGCTCAGCGAAAGTTGAGGTTTACAAGGTTATGAGGTTATAAGGTTAAAGTAAGAAAAAGCATCATTTATGTAAAAATAAAATTAATGCGGCTCTTAGGAGTCGCATTTTTTTATCGTGATAAGAGAGAGTCTTAATTGAGGCGTCCTTCTTCGCAGTAGGAATAATAGCCGCCAACCGTGATTATTACATGGTCGAGAAAGCGAAGATCCATCGTCTTGCAGGATTCCAGGAGCTTACGGGTGATGCCGTCGTCTTGCGGCGACGGGCGAAGAGTGCCTGAAGGATGGTTGTGACACATCACTATCCCTTGTGCATCCTCAAGCAGAGCTCGCTTGAGGATCATTTTTGTGTCGAAGATTGAGGCAATGGAGCTTCCGCTGGTAAGCCGGAATTCCTTTATCACCTCATTGCGCCTGTTGAGAAGCATTATCCATACTTCCTCATGATCCAGATTTGCTATTCGGCATCGCATCCTTTCGTGGATGCTCTTGGCCGTCTGAATCTGGTCGAGTTTGCGCGTTGCCATGTCGATAGTCTCCTGCTGATAGCGTCGCATGACTTCCATCATGGCCTCTATCTGAAGAGCCTTTGCATCCCCTATTCCTTTAGTCAGGGTGAGCTCTTTTCGTGAGCGACGTTCCAGACGGAGAAGGGAGTTGTCGTTGTCGTTCATGAGCTGGCGGCAAAGATCTGTGATAGGAAGTCCCGGTTGGCCGGTGCGCAGTATCAGGGCAAGAAGTTCTGCGGTTGTCAATGACCCTATGCCATGGTTGATGGCACGCTCGCGCGGCCTCTCATCCTGATCCATCTCCTTGATGGTGCGGACTGGAGCATTGGCTTGCTGCAGGTCAGGTTCGTTGACCTCAAGTCCGAAATCTTCCCGTTTCATTTTCCTTTCCTCATTTTAATTTCCTGCTCTTCATCGCGTCCGTGGCGCAGGAGGATTTTCCAAACATATGCGCGGATAAATCCGGTGCCGTAGCCCCAAAGTTGCACCATAGATGCAGCCACAGCCATAGTGCCAACCTTTATGCTTCGTGTCGATACACAGGCTGAAATCCACAGCGCGAGTATATAGACGGCAAGAGGGATTAGCCATAGGGGATTGAAGAAAGCCCCGATGATCATCGCGACAGCTCCAATCACAAAAATTGCAGGAGCCCAATGCACGGCTTTCATGCTTCCGGGATAGAGAAGCTGCAGAGTGATGCGCGACATGCCGAATACGTGGACTTGCCTCCAGAATTTGGCGAGACTTCCGCGTCGCTTGTGATATACCTTCACATCGCGTATGAGCTCAGGCGAGTAGCTGGCAAGCCGGATGCGGGTAGACATGTCAATGTCTTCGCTAAACATCTCACGGAATCCGCCTACCTTATTGTAGACTTCGCGCGAGAATCCCATGTTGAAGGTGCGCGGCACGAATTTCTCCATCTGCACCTTGCCGCCACGTATGCCGCCAGTGGTTAGAAACGATGTCATTGCGAAATTGATTGCCTTCTGGGTGTCGGTGAATGATGCGTGGGCATCATCCGGACCTCCAAAGCAATCACGCCATTTTTCTGTGAGGGCTTTACGCAGCTTCTCGATATAGTCGGGAGGGAGGATACAGTCGGAGTCAACGAATATGAAATAGTCGCCTTTGGCATGGTCCATGCCGAAGTTGCGGGCCGGCGACCTCCCTTCGTTGTCCTTATAAAAATACTGCAAGGCTACAGCTGAGGCATATGCCTCGGCTTCAGCCTTGCAGGTTATTGTGCTTCCGTCTTCCACAATCACGGCCTCAAATCCGTGGTCGGTCTGGCAAGCAAGGCTCGCCATAAGTTCCTTCACTTCTTCCGGACGGTTGTAGACCGGGACGATTATGGAAAATATCATGCTTTTACGCGGCCAACGTATGAACCGTCGCGGGTGTCGATTTCAATGACTTCACCGGTGTTGATGAAGAGAGGCACGCGCACTTCAGCGCCAGTCTCTACAGTCGCAGGCTTCAGGGTGTTGGTAGCAGTATCGCCCTTGAGTCCCGGTTCGGTATATGTGACAGCAAGTCTTGTCTTGATAGGCATTTCAGCGAAGAGGACAGTATCGGTAGATGCGTCGCGAACTACTTCCACGATGTCACCTTCCTTCATGAACGGAGCTCCGGTCACGAGGTCGCGCTTGATAGGAATCTGGTCATATGTCTCCTGATCCATGAAGATATCGTCGTCTCCGTCTTGATAGAGGTAGGAGTATGGGCGGCGTTCTACACGCACATCCTCGAGTTTCTCACCGATGTTGAAGCGGCGTTCGAGCACGCGGCCGTCAACTACGTTTTTCAGCTTGGTGCGCATGAAGGTGTTGCCTTTGCCGGGCTTCACATGTAGGAATTCGATCACGAAATAGAGCTGGCCATCCAGGCGGATGCAAGTGCCGTTCTTGATGTCTTGAGCGTTCATCATATCATTAGTAGATTTATATATTTTCGAATTATGATGCAAAATTACAAAAAAAAACGTAATTGTAAGGTATGGTAAGCATTAAAAGATACAATTTTGGGTATGAAATTGCGAAAAAAGCGTGATTTTTTTGGCTAATTCAAATAGATTCACTAATTTTGCAGTCC
The DNA here is from genome assembly GCA_001701075.1 of Bacteroidales bacterium GP3. GTDB lineage: Bacteria > Bacteroidota > Bacteroidia > Bacteroidales > Muribaculaceae > Lepagella. Next base: position 4,444 of record DAAK01000216.1, read on the forward strand.
GAAAGCTATTATGTAGAGAATCGAAATAATTAAAACCTCATAAGAAAATGAAAAGAACATTCCAGCC
>DAAK01000165.1 GCA_001701075.1 Bacteroidales bacterium GP3
TTCGACTTCATCACAAAACCCTGGGACAACTACACTCTCCTTGGACGCATCGCCACTGCCCTGTCCCTGACTTCAAAAGAATCACCTGAGTCTGCATCATCTTTCGACAGATCAGCAATCATAGGTCGCGACCCTAAACTGCTGTCAGTGCTCGACACCATCGAACGTGTTGCCTCCACCAATGCCCCGGTGCTGATTTTAGGTGAGAATGGCACCGGCAAAGAACTTATAGCTGAAGCAATCCACAAAAACTCTCTTCGCCGCAACGGTCCTTTGGTGAAGGTGAATTTAGGTGGTCTCTCACAATCGCTATTCGAAAGTGAGATGTTCGGCTACCGCAAGGGAGCATTCACCGGAGCTGTCACTGACCGCGAAGGCCGATTTGCTGCTGCCGAAAAAGGCACAATATTCCTCGATGAAATCGGTGACCTCGACATAAACTCCCAGGTAAAGTTGCTCAGAGTGCTGCAAGAGCACACTTATGAGCCTCTTGGCGACACACGCACGCGTCGAGCTGATGTAAGGGTTGTCTGCGCCACAAACGCCGACCTCAACCAGATGCTTCTAAATGGCACTTTCCGTGAAGACCTCTTCTATCGCATCAATCTCATCACCGTGACACTCCCTCCACTACGCGAACGCCCGGACGACATTCCACTTTTAGTGGAACATCTTCTACGCAAGGTTTCGTCAGCTGCCGGAAGGGAAATGCCGGAAGTCACACCGGAAGCTATAGAACTGCTCAAGCAGCAGCCATGGCCCGGCAACATCCGCCAGCTTGCCAACATAGTGGAACGCACTCTTCTCGTCACCCCTGGCAACACCCTTGATGCACGCGATTTCCAAGCACAAGGTCTTTCTGCCTCAGGAAAATCTGATGCTTCCCAGGGGCGCCTGAAATCAACGGAAAAAGCCGAAATTGAAAACGCTCTGACACAAAGCAGAGGCAATCTAACCCGTGCCGCCGCACTCCTCGGCATAACCCGCCAAACCCTCTACCGCCGACTCTCAAAATATAACATCAAAATATAGATACCAGAGTCCAGATGCCAGATTCCAGTTGTAGAATCTGGTCTCTGGCCTCTGGAATCTGAAATCTGACAACTGAAATCTGAAATCTGAAAACTGCCTATGCGCATTAGCTGGATATTCTCCCTCATAATTCTTTTACTTACCGGAGCCGTTGTAGCACTTATACTCATCGATTCCGGTAGTCTCGCATATAAGTTGGTATGGGCTGTCGCACTGCTTGGTGTCCTTTTGCTCATTGTTTTCTATCGCAATGTGATGCGCCCGCTACGAACCATTGTCAATGGAACCGATTTGCTACGCGCACAAGATTTCTCAAGCCGACTTTCCCATGTAGGCCAACGTGAGGCGGACAAAATCGTCGATATGTTCAACGGCATGATGCTTTCCCTTAAACATGAACGTCTCAAACTCCGGGAACAGAATCATTTCCTCGACCTGCTCATCGATGTTTCTCCTATGGGAATTATTATGCTTAATTCCAAAGGAATGATTTCTGAATGCAACAAGGCTGCCGTCAAATTCGTTGGTCTCGACTCCCCCAAAGATATGCTCGGGCACTCCATCAACAATCTCAATACGCAGCTTGGAAAAATTCTCAGTTCACTAAAAGAACGAGAAGTGAGGGTAGTACGACTCAATGACTCAATGGTATATCGTTGCTCACGCCTTGCATTTATGGAAAGTGGCATCAGTCATCCTTTTTATCTTATCGAAAAACTTACAGATGAGGTGATGAAAGCAGAACGGAAATCCTACGAGAAAGTAATCCGCATGATGGCGCATGAGGTGAATAATTCACTTGCTGGAATCACTTCCGTATTGGAGACAACTGAAGAAGAAGTCAATGACCCGGAACTTTCTGAAGCTATCACAGCTTGCAAAAACCGTTGCCGGGATATGGGTGCTTTCATCACAAAATTTGCTTCTGCAGTCAAGATTCCAGAACCGACTAAAAGGAATACAGACCTCGCAGAACTGCTTCGCAGCAGCACGCCTCTCCTTGAAAGCATCTGTTCTGCCACCGGAACCTCGCTTTCAATGATTCTTCCCGATAGGGAAACGCCTGTATTCATTGATCCCGTGCAGATAGAGCAGGTAATCACAAACATTGTCAAAAACGCAGCCGAAAGTGCAGGAGAAGGTGGCAAAGTCGAAATCAGTATCGAAGGACCAGGAACAAGACTCGTGGTGACAGACAATGGTCCTGGAATAAGCCCGGAAGCTGCCGAAATGCTTTTCACTCCATTCTTCACCACAAAAGAATCCGGGCACGGTCTCGGCCTGCTCCTCGTCAGCGAGGTCCTCAACTCCCACGGCTGCCGTTTCTCCCTCGAGACATCCCCCGACGACTCCCTGACCCGCTTCCGCATCAAATTCTAACTATTTCCCAAATAACTTCTTCAGCACCTCATAATTAGCATAGTAAAGCGCCTGAAGCGCCCTCGGAAGCCGTGGCCCCAATATCATCGCCCCAATCGTCATCCCGATCAGTATCTTTATCTCTACTCCATGATTAGGCCCGATGAATGCAGCTGCAAGTCCCACCATACTCATGAATGCCACACAGACCACAAGCCCCATCAATGCCTTAATATACTGCATCATCTATTTTCCTCCTTTATTTTATAATTACCCCAATTATCCCTAACCCCATAACCCTTTAACCCCATAACCCTATAACCCTATAACCCTCACCTTTCGCTTGCGAAAGGTGAATTAATTGCAAAAATAGCAATTTCCCTCTTCATTTCCAAGCAAATTCCATACTTTTCCCTTCGCATTGAGATTATTTGAGCTCGTCAAACTTGAAAATATAATTTA
>DAAK01000067.1 GCA_001701075.1 Bacteroidales bacterium GP3
AACGGGTATTTCCCTTCGGCTGCGCCTTCAAAGACGCCTTCAAGCTGAAGTGGATTCTTGATGGCACCGTTGGAGCGGTCGATGTCGCCACCTACTTCCCAGAAGAATGGAACCATACCGGCATTCTTAGACTCACGGGTCACTACTTTCGCCCATAGACGAGCGGATGCACGCCATTTTTCCTTATCGATACTGGGAGTGTTCTCACGATTGCAACATACGCAATATTCACCTGTGATTCCAGGGATTCCCTTGTCGGTGTAGTGCTTCTTCATCATGTCAAACTGCTCTTTCACCCAGTCTTCCTCACCCCAGGTGGAGTTGTGGTCGGAGCCTGCTACATGATTGTCCTTACCCCAATACCAGAAAGTCTTACCCCAGCTCTCATCATTTTCCATCATATTGAACTGATAAGGGCCATAGAAGTGGGTCTCAACCATCAGACGGTCGGCAATCACATCCTTTGGCAATTCATAAAGACCTTCCACTGCAATCTCATTGCTGGTGTTGGGTGCCTGCATCACGAGCACACGCGAAGCGTTGTTGCCGCCTGTAGCGCGTACTGCATCAAGCATAGTCTGCTGATATTTCATGATAGCCTTGATGCCCTCGTCTTTCTTTGCACCCTTGTCGTAGATGTTAGGCTCGTTCATCGCAGCATAAAGCAGATGCTCGTCATAGTGATTCAGTCTGTTGGCAATCTGAGTCCAGTAGTCATGCTGTTTCTGATTGACAGCCTCATCATAGCCTTCCTTGCAGGTGTTTTCAAGCCATCCCTCATCCCAATGGATATTGAGAAGAGCATACATACCGTTGCCGATGACATAGCCAACCACCTCATTGACGCGATCGAGCCATTCAGGATCGATAGTGTTGGTAGAGGCATCGCTGACATGGCTGTCCCAAGCACACGGGATGCGCACTGCGTTGAATCCCATTTTTGCAAGGGAAGCTACGTAAGTGTCGTTGATTATCATCGACCAAGCACCTTCCTTACCCGGGCATTCCATAGTGTTGCCGATATTAATGCCGGCATACATCCTTGAAGCAATCTGCATTGCCGTGCTTCCCATCTCATTCGGCATTTCGGTCTGTGCCTGGGTCAATTTCACTGAAGCATTGATTGTTGAGCTGAGGCTAAGGGAAATCTCACCCTCACGAGCTCCGGTAGTGGCAGCTCCATATTCAAACACGATTTCTCCTTGGGTGTAATCAAAATTTGCATCGAATGTGGTCCATTCGGGAGCCTTAACTGTAGGTTTGCTCGTGGCAATGAATTTAAGAGTGAACTTGCCACCCTGCGGACTAAGTGTCGCAGAGGGTTCAACACCTGTGATTTCCACAGCCTCGCCAGCACGTTGAGTGACTTTCACAGTAGCTTTTGCATTTCCAGCAGTGATGCTCAGCTCTGTCGAACGCTCAGTACCCTGAGGATTGACATCGGCTGTAAGCATCGTGGTGTATATTCCGCTTGTCTTCTCCACTACATTCCCAACATTAAGCCATGAAGCGTCGCAGGAAATGACCGGAGTGGCAGGAGCCTTTATATTAAGTTCCTGAGGAGCAGAAGCTGAAATAACGACCTCATTTTTCACTGTTATATCGCCAGCTATATCAGAGGGAGTATCTTTATCATCGCATGCCAACAGACAGAAAAACATCATCAGCATTGGCAATACTTGTCCGAATTTCATTTTTTATAATTTTAAGGCCCGGTTTATGAAGCCATAAACCGGGCTTGTTAACATAATTATATTACATCCGATATCATTCGGGATGAACAGGAGTCAGAATGCTATTGACAGTAACCTTTACAAGGCTTGGATCAGCCAACTGTATCCAAAGGTCAGCGATGTCAATATACCATATTACCACGCCATGTGCATCAGCGTCAAGGTGAGCCTGGAAGAAGTAGTCGCCGTCGCCAGTCACTGTCTGTGTGCTTGCGCCACCGCCCCATGCACCGGGCCACCAGTTCTTGTCGACAAGGATCATTGAGCCATTGTAGCTGCCGGCTGCACCGTCCTTGAGGTTGCCGTCGATACCGGTGATGTTAAGGCTTACGGTTGTAGTGCCCTTTCCGAAGGTCTGGTTGTCAAACGGATATGTGCCATCGTTTGTCGGACCCCATTCGTTGAAGAACTCAATGCGGAGGTCGTTGCCTTCGCCATCCTTGTCGAGCACTGCAGCTCCGTCTGGAGCAAAGTCTACATTAGCGAAGCATGGAGTCTTCGGGTCGAGCTGGATCTTGAGCTCGTCTACCTTGATAAGGCTCTGGTCGATCAAATCAGCGCCGAGGCCGTCGATGTCGAGGCAGAATACCACTGCACCTTCTGTAAGAGCCGGAGTATCGAACTTAACACGATAAGTGCCGTCGCCAGTCACGAGACAGTCGTTGCTGTCGCCGTTGTAGCTGCTCCAATATGAAGGCCACCAGTCGGGATCTGAATACTGCAAGCCGGCACGATAGCTGCCTACTGCACCTTCTTTCAGGTTGTCGTTGATGCCGGAGATTGTGAAGTCGATGACCATCTGCTTCTCAAAAGCGATAGATGCAAGGTCGATGCAGCAATCTTCCTTGGATGCTCCCCATTCATTGTAGATCTCGATACGGATGCGTCCGTTGCCTTCGATGTCGCCAACGACGAGTTTTGAAGCGTCAGCCACGATCTCAGGAACATATGCGCGACGTACAGGACGTACAAGAGCGCCTGTGCTGCGGAGTGCATTCTGCATGCTTCCGCAATAGAGAGTGGCATAATCACCATTAGTCTCGCTTGCAGTGCCAGTCCAATAGTAGAAGTTTTCGGTATTGTTCACATCAGCACCTTCGCGCTTACCGGCTGCCGGAAGGAATATGCTGTTGCCAGTCACCTTTGATGTAAGCAAAAGACCCTTGACACCATCCTTGACAGTCTCTGACTGATCGCAGACGCTGAGAAGGTCGTTCCAATCCTCTACTGTAGGAATCATACCCATTCCTGATACGACAGCTGCGTCGCGGTCAGTATTGGAAATATTACCTGTAGCATAGTCAGAAAGATTTGTGCTGTGGTTGAAGCCAGTCACGTCGCCATATCCGAGAAGAGCACCGGGTGCGCTTTCTGACACTGAGCCGACATTGTAGCGGCACCACTGCAGACGTGTACCCATGTCAACATAGTCGTCGGCACTTTCTTCGCTTGCGTTGATGCCAACGGGAGTCTGAAGGATCTGCTCGTTACCATAGACAACATCGTTGTTGATCACCATGTATGCGGCATAAGCATAAGTAGTGTTAGGCACAAGACCCTCAGCCTTGATATTGAAGGTATTGGTAGAGCCTTCGCCAATAAGCTTCACTCCATCCTGAACAGGAGTTCCCTGAGGTGCAATCACGATACCATATTCGAGAGTACCTGCATCTATCTTATCCTGAACGCCATTGAGTGTACCACTCAGATTAGCGGAAACTGCAGTCACAGAAGCCGGAGCAGCTGTGCCGACAGCAGCGTCAGTAGTATAGAAGCTGAGTACATCGCCATATTCAGTCACCATTCCCTGGAGAGAAACGTAAGTGGCATAATAATATGTCATACCCGGCTGAAGAGCGTTGATGGTGGCAGTGACGGTAGTCCCGTCTTCACCAAGAGAGCCAAGAGCCTTGCTTCCGCCGGCTGTCGGATTCTCATTAGTGCTGTAGACAACACCAACTGAATAGGCAGATGGATTCTGACCTTTCAAGCCATCGATAGAACCGGTGACAGAAGCAGAAGTAGCTGTGACCTCTGCGCTGCCAGTGACAACTCCCTTGATGATCGGGCTTGTATTAATGACGGGATCATCATTGCTACATGAAGAGAGCATGGAAGCTGCCCCCAAGGAGAGGGCGAGCATTCCTGCCATTATATATCTATTCATATTAAATCTCATGAAGTTTAAAATTGATTATTCTTCCTCCTCTACAGGTATGAAAGGAGTGTCATTCTCGAATGATACAGTGAATGTCACGCTGATGCTTTCGTTAGCCACAAACTTAGGAGTCCAGGCTGCAGAGTCATCATTCCATGGATTGAGGATGTAGCGGCGTGCTACGTTTGACTCGTCACCATTTCCACGGCTGATATTATCATCGGCCATACCTATGTCGTTGCCGTCAACCTTGACTTCATTGATATAGATATCGCAGTTAGGATAATCGTCGAGAATCTTATAGCAATCGAGGAACATTCCGTAAGGATCACCGTCGCTCACAGGGAGTGTGATGGTGTAAGTGCCCGGAGTCTCAACATAGATGTCCTGGGTTGTGAAGCCCCAGCTTGTGTTGAAGTACTGGAGGGAAGTGCGGTAGGTCACCTTCTGCTCTGCACCATAGTCGGCAGTGAACTGATAGCCGAGATATTCATAGACAGTGCCATTGATATCCTTCTGTGGCATACCGAGAACGAGGTCGCTCATACGTCCGAGGTCGTCATAACCGACAGAGAGGACAGTAAGCTCATCACCTTCAAGCTTGACTGCAGAGCCACCGAGTGCTGAGCTGCCGATACCGTTTGAAAGAGTAATGTATCCGTTGCCGCCGGTAGGAACGATTTCGTAGACTCCATCAACAGAGTCTCCATTTGGCAATGTAGCCACATACTGGCCTTTTGCAGGATTGTTGAAGTCAAGGCGGAAGTCGGTTACAGTAGCGTCAACCGGAGCGAAATTGCCTGGATAGTCGCCAACTCCCTTATAGCCGTTCTTCTTGGCACCACCAAGGTCGTACCAGTCGAAAGGAGCGCGGTCGTTGAGACGCCATGTGCAGTAGTTATTCTGGGTAGCAAGATCCTGAGCCCATGTCTCGGGAAGAACGATTTCTGTCGGCACCGGAATGGTGTAGTTGTCGAAATATTCCTTAGTGACATAGTTGATAGAAGTTGCTGTTCCTGCCTTCAGGCCATTAGGGATAAGCTGCATGGCTGTATCTGAAAGATAGAGAAGCTTGCAATCGCGGGTAGGAATATTGTCGCCCTTATTAGTGCAAAGTGCAGAGATTCCTGAGAAAGTGATGATATGGCTATCTGTATCCAACAGGTAGGTACCCTTCCCGACCACGTTGCCATCGGCATCAGTAATGGTCACATTAGCGCCATCAATGAGGTCGAAGGTGATGTAGCCGTAATTATCAGCGGCACACATCCAGCTATTGCCTGCAAAGTCAGCCGACCAATACCAGTTAGCATTGTTTTCTCCATCAGATGATGGGATGTCGGCAGGATTGATAGCATCAGCCTTCTGATCCCATGGATCGGAGTCGCGATAGTTTGCATAGGTATTCTCGTTCTCAATGGCTGCGTGAAGATGATCCCAAGTGTAGTTAGGGTTAAAGAACCAATGTGGGCCAGCCCAGTATGTGGTCTTTACAGAGCCGTCGTCAAGAACAGCCATATCGAGCTGCCAAGTCTTGCTATGTCCTACGCCACCGCTGAGACGCTTCCAAAGATAATGGTCGACGAAATCAGCACAGAAATCATCTACAGTGAATGTGTAAGGTTCGCTCCAGACGTAACCGCCACGAGTGTCGACACCCATCTGCACCTCATAGCTGCCATCGAATGGTATCTGAAGTGTCACTTCGTTAGAGGAGCGACGTCCCTGAGGAGTGATCCAAGCCACACTATAACTTGCGGGCATAAGGCTCTTCAAATGGATTATATTTGGATTCTGCGCATCATGGGTGACGCTGAAAGCAACTCCTTCTACCAATTCTGCCGGATTGACGTCCGGGTTAGGCATTGAGTACTCATCGGAGCATGACACCGCGCTTACAGCCAAAGCACCGCAAAGTGCCATCTGGCTCAAATATTTAAAAGCTTTTGTCATTTTGTTAGTTACTTAATTGTGTTTAAAATTGTTAGGATTCCGTTTTACATTTTGGGCTTGTCTTGTTATGGATTGCTTTGCCCTAAACCCAAAACGTAAATTTTTAATTAAAATTATACGAAATTTCAGTATATCAATATTTTAACTTTTTATTGCTAAAACATCAATGAGTTTCATATAATTTAACTTTTAAGGAATATTATTCCCAACCTGGATTTTGCTTCAGAGTATGGTCTGAAAGGATAATCTGGTTGGTCGGAATCTGGAAAAGACCTTTCTTTGCGATAATATTAGCGCGGTCGTATGTCACTGTAGCATCCAAGCCACCATTCTTGACAGTGCCTGCTGAAGCGCAGACAGCATCTGCAAGTGTCTCGACACCCTGGCGAAGAAGATCCCAATAACGGATTCCCTCGAATGCGAGTTCAAGTGCACGCTCGTTCATCACATTTTCCTTAGTTGCAGGGATTGAACCGAGGCCGGCGCGCTTGCGCACAGTGTCAAGAGCATCCTGAGCTGACATAGAAGGCACGCCACCCATTTCTGCCACCATCAGGAGCACGTCGGCATAGCGCATGAGCACGTAGTCCTGAGAGTTTGTGGTCTGGAAGTCGCCACTACCATCTTCTTTTGATGCATTATTGCCATTAGCAAAGGCAATCGGAGAATATTTCTTGATGCAGAGGCCTGTGAACTCACGCCAATCCTTTACAGAGTTGGCATAATCTGAAGCCGCTCCGATACCTTCTGTAGCAGTATTGATAATTGACGCAGTCAGACGCTTGTCGCCTGCCGGATACTTATTGGCGAAAGTCTGGCAAACAGTAGCAGCGCCCCATCCTTTGCCATAAGGACAGAAATTGAGGCTACGCATGCCGATCATCACCTGCCAGCGGTTGGAGTCATTGTTGCCATTATAGTCCTGAGTCGGAGTAAATTTCTGCTGGAGCATGAACTCCGAGTTAGCCTGACCGGCATATGTAGAAAGCTCATTATCCCAAGCATCAAGTCCGAGCGGAACGAGAGAAGCAGCCGGCCAAAGATTCTTGAATTCCGGAATGAGGGAGTAATTTCCGCTCTTCACGATGTCGTCAAGACCATCAAGCACTTCCTGGCGAGTCAGATTAGCAAGTTCCTTGCCATAGTAGCCAGTATAGTATAGATATACGCGGGCGAGCATAGCCTCCATTGCATATTTTGTGATGCGGCCATTGTTTTCCTTGCCCAAGTTGGCATCAGCAGGAATATTTGCCACAGCATACTTCATATCCTCCACGATAGCAGCGTAAACTTCATCGGGATCGGTCTGAGTACGGTTTTCGTTGATTGCCTCGAGGAACAATGGGATATTACCCCACATGCGGACCATGTCGAAGTAAAGAAGGCCACGGATGGCGCGACATTCGCCCATATATAGGCCACGGTTTTGTGACTCACCTATCCAATTGATTTGCTCCTCATGGTCGCAAAGCTCGTTGCAACGGTAGACAGCACTGTAATACACCTTCCAGTCCTGTTCGAAAAGATTCTGGTCGGCTGGAGAAAGCGACATGTCAAACTCGTCCATAGCCTGATAGCCATATCCGTCGCTTGCGCCGGTGCCACCATAACATTCATCGCTGAAAACACTTGCAGCCACCATAATGCCGACACCCGGAGAAGAACTTATCTGCCTCCATCCGTCGTAGCAACCCAGAAGTGCACGCCATGCATCTCCTTCTGTCTTATAGAAGTTCTCGGTGTTCGATTCAGTCTTCGACTCAACGTCGAGGAAACTTTCGGAGCAAGCGGTGGTGAGACCCATCAGACCGGCTGCCGCGAAACCGAGTGACAATATATTTAATTTAAAAATATTCATTGCGTTAGAAGAATTTCTTATTGATAATTATTGATTGCATCTTAGAATCCGAGATTTACACCGAAGAGGATTGTACGCGGACGCGGATAGTAGCCAAGGTCGATACCGCTTACCCAGTTTGATGTACCATAACCGATTTCCGGATCCATACCATTATACTTGGTGAAAGTAGCAAGATTCTGAACCTGAACATACAGACGAGCCTGGCTACACCACTTCTGATTCATAATCGGTGCGAAGTCGTAGCCAAATGTCAGGTTGCTCAGACGGAGGAAATCACCATTGTGGAGGAAGAGATCAGAGAATGCGCAGTTGATCATACCGTTGGTCACACGTGGGATACGGTCTGACGTGCCTTCGCCAGTCCAACGCTGAAGAATCTCAGTAGTATAGTTGGCTTTCTGGTTGGCATAGTTACGATAGCTCTGGACAATCTTGTTGCCTGCAACGCCTGTTGCTACAAGACCGAGATCGAAGTTCTTCCAATAGAGGTTGATATTGAAACCGTAAGTGAACTTTGGAACACCATTACCAAGATTTACCTTATCGTCGTCGTTGATGACGCCGTCATGGTTCTGGTCGACAAACCTCACGTCGCCCGGCTTAACGTTGGCCTGAAGCACGCCGTTGCCGGCAGCTACCCATTCATCAATCTGTGCCTGATTCTGGAAAAGGCCTGCAGTCTGGAATCCCCACCAGTAACCGATTGGCTTACCGTTTTCAGCACGGTAGAACTCGGTTGAGTTGTCATAAAGCATATTTGATGCGCCGTGGATAATGCCATCATCAGTCGGGATTGAACCTACCTTATTCTTATTGTATGCAAAGTTTGCACCTATACTATAGGAGAAATCCTTACCGATTACGTCGTTCCAGTTCAAGTTGACCTCAACACCGGTGTTGATCACGTCGCCACCATTTATATAAGGAGCGCCTGCACCTGCAGTAGCAAGGATCGGAGCCTCTACGAGCCAGTCCTTTGTTGTCTTGCGATACCAGTCGAAGTTTGCATGCAAACGGTTGTTAAGGAATGTTGCATCAAAACCAACGTTGATCTGCTCGGAAGTTTCCCAAGTAAGGTCGGCGTTTCCAAGGCGGTTGGGATATGCACCCCAGTTAGCACCTAAAGTAGTTGAGTAGTCGTAGTAAGCACCACCTTCTCCGAAATATTCACCAAAGAAATAGTGAGTGTTGGTGATCTTGACAGGAGCAAGATACATATAGCTTGAGATATTCTGGTTACCTACACGTCCCCAGCTTCCACGGATCTTGAGGAAATCAAGCCAGCCATGTGCAGACTCCATGAAACTCTCGCTCGACATATTCCAACCTGCAGAAACAGATGGGAAAATACCGAAGCGGTGGCCTCTTGCAAATTTAGAAGAACCATCTGAGCGAACTGTCACATTGACCATATATTTCTCATTCCAGTTCCAACCGAGACGACCGAAGTAGCTGACAGTGCGGCTATTGTCGTGAGGGCTACCTCCAGCGCTGAGTCCATCAGCAGTAGTAGCAGCAGTACCATTGTTTACCCATGCATATGGCCAAGTGTCAAATCCTTCCTTGAGGTCTTTCTGTCCTGCGCCTACTGAAGTGCCTTCATAGCGGCTTGCCTCCATACCGACGAGGGCATTGAATTCATGATCCTTTACATTGAAGTCGTAAGAAAGAGTGTTGGTCCAAGTCAGAGTCAAACCATGATCCATGCTCTGGCTTACTGAGGTGTGCTCGTTATAATCATAGATAGAGAATCTGTAGATTGGAGAGTAGCTGCGGTTTTCGTTAGTGCCATAAAGAGTAGCGAAAACAGTGCGGAGCTTAAGATTCTTGATAGGTTCAATCTGGGCGTAGACATTTCCTGAGAAACCAATATTCTTATTCTGGTTGTTGGTGGTTGTCATCATGTTGCCATAAGGGTTGCCCGCTGCATTGTCCCAATCACTGTTGGAAGAGTCATAGAAGCTGCCGTCATTATTGTATACAGGCACGATTGGAGCTGCGCCGAATGCACTGCGGAGTGTGTTCCAATACTGGTTGCCGACACGTATACCGGTATTTTTCTTATATACGAAGCTGACCTGTTCGCCGGCAGTGATAATGCCGCCAAAGAATTTATGGTCGGAATTAATACGGAAATTGTAGCGTGAATAATCTGAAACCTTGCTGCCGCCGGCGATACCTTCCTGGTTAAGATAACCAAGGCTCATTGCATATGTGCTGGTAGCGTTACCTCCGGTCAGACCGATGTTGTAGCTCTGAGTAGCTGCGTTATCCTTAAGCATCTGGCTCACCCAGTCAGTATCATATACACCGAGGCGGTTGCCTTCTGCATCTGTGCGCCAGATTGAGTTCATTCCTTCCCAGTCATAAGGATTGGAATCATCTGCAATCATCTGCTCATCCATGATGGTCATATACTGCTGTGCATTAAGCATCTGCACCTTGTGGGCAACGCTCTGGATACCGTAGTAGCCATCGAATGTGATCTTTGTCTTTCCTTCACGTCCCTTCTTAGTGGTGACAAGCACAACACCATTGGCAGCCTGTGCACCGTAGATAGCAGCAGAAGCAGCATCCTTAAGGACGTCAATGCTCTCGATATCGGCTGGATTAAGAGTGGAAATGTCGCCACCTACGCCATCAATCAGATATAGAGGCTGGGAATTACCAATTGTGCCAAGACCACGGATCTGCACCTTCATGCCTTCACCAGGCTGACCTGAAGTTGAGCTGATTGTGACACCAGGCATCTGTCCTTGCATAGCCTGCAAAGGAGAGTTGGTGTTCATCTTTGCGATTTCAGCACCCGAAATCTGGGAGGTAGCACCGGTAAGAAGTTTCTTCTTTTGTGTGCCGTAACCAATCACCACCAGGTCATCGAGTGTACTGCTGTCGTCCATGAGGGCAACATCAACACGGGAAGAAGTCACTTTTATCTCCCTCGGCTCCATGCCGACATAAGAGAAGACGAGAGTTGCTCCCTTCTGAGTCTCGATACTGTAGTTGCCGTCGATATCGGTAGCAGTACCGACATTCGAGTTTTTCACCATGACGGTCACGCCGATCAGCGGTTCGCCATCGGCGGCAGAAGTCACCGTGCCCTTCACAAGCATAGACTGGGCGTTAGCCAGTCCGATGCCTCCGAGAAGACAGCAAATCACGACTGCCATTCGCAAGAACCTTGCCTTGCACAAGTCATTGATTTTCATTAACATTGCTTTTTAGGTTATTAAAATTGAATTATTATTGTTTCTCCGGAAATCCTTAGCATCATTGATCGTTAATCCTTGATCGTTGATTGAATTGCAAAGATACGTTAAAATATGTGAGCAAATAAGAACATCCGATAAATTTTTAGCAAGTGTTTGTTGCCATTACAAGAAATCCAGGGCAAAGAATGTTAAGACAAAGGGTAAATTTTGATAAATACAAATTTAGCAAGTTGCTGATTTTGCGATATATACATCAGCATGAACATCCAGCCTCATTGGCTATTGGTTTGGATTTACGACATTATTTTATTTACTTTGCGTAGAAAACATCTAATACCCCTGACCCGATGATAAGGAGAATAATACAGACCTTTGCCTTCATATTGCTGGCTGTTTCTTTGGCTTCTGCACAACAAGAAGCACTCACATTGCGACATATAAGCCAGTCAAAAGGTCTTCCCAACAATCATATCACAGAACTCTATAAAGACTCAAGAGGATTCCTCTGGATAGGATCTGCTGCAGGATTACTCAGATATGATGGATACTCCACCCGAAGAGTGACCGATATGGTCGGAAAACGAACCGGAGTCCTTAGCGAACAGATCCTGCGTATCCAAGAGGATGCCATAGGTCGGCTATGGGTGCAGGGTGAATCATATTATGCCATCTACGACCCTGAGACAAACACACTCACCGACTTGATTTCCGATTATATAAAAGATTTAGGTATCGACGGCTATGCGACAGCTTTATTTGCCGATGAAAACGGGGATATCTGGCTTTCCATTCAACAAGATGGACTCTACCGCATTAAAATAAAAGACAACAAAGCGGAGAAAGCAACCGGAATCCCCTTGTCTGACACCACCGTATGCAGCCTCACAATGAGTGATGGCAAGATTATAGGTATCACTACTACCGGAGCACTCTTCCAAACCGATCCTCAGACAATGAAGACCCGTCTCATCCACGATGGGCCGTATGACAATGATGCCGAACCTACCCACCACCTGATTTATGCCGACAATTCGAGAAAACTCTGGATAACGAGCAACAATCGCATGCTGCTCTTTGACCTCAAAAGCAACTCCTGGCAAAACTCCTTATTGCCGGATCAGGGGTTCTTCGGGGTTGTGAAGAAAATATACCACGATTCCAAGGGTAACCTATGGATAGCACGAGATCATCACGGAATAGAAAAAATGGATTTGATCGATGGTAAGTATCAAATTACTCCCGTTCCAACTGTAGGGGATTTCATTCCTCAATCTACTGTCTCTTCTATTCTCGAAGACGAAAACGGGACCCTACTGTTTGGCACTTACAAGCTCGGGCTATATTCCTATAATGAAAATGTCAATAAATTCCGCACTGAAGGGTTTTCCAATCTTGACAAAATGCCAGACGTAAATTGCATGATTACGACTCCTGATGGCTCCGTATGGATAGGGACTGACAATTCCGGACTGTGGAGATGGCACCCGGTAAGCAACCTGCGTGAACACATCCTCGACACTACTGATGTAACCCAGAATGCCATCACAGCCCTCACTTCCTCTCCTGATGGGGAAATCCTTATCGGGAAATTTGCACGGGGACTCTTCAGTTATAAAGAAGGACAAGTGGCACTTCTTAAGACAGGGACCGACATTGACCGATCATATGTCTGGAGCATGAATTTTGACCCCCAAGGACATCTTTGGATCGGGACACTTGGCAACGGAGTGTTCCGATACGATCCGAAACAACAGACCACGGATCATTTCTCAACCACGAACTCCAAATTGACAAGCGACTATATATCATCTGTCTTGCCATCCAAAGACGGCTCTATATATTTTGGAACTTCCGGTGGAGTCTGCCGTTATAATCCTGCCGACAAAAAGATTACTCCAATAAGCATCAACGAGGATCAAGCCCTAAGCAACAGCAATATAATACAAATCTTTGAGGATTCCCGCGGTCTGCTTTGGATTTTGACCAAGTCGGGAATGAAGGTTCTTGACAGGAAGAAAGAAATGCTCCACGATATAATACCGGCGAGCTCTCCTCATGGAACCGACGTACTTGGAATAATCGAAGACAATTCCGGAGGCATGTGGCTCAGCAATAGCTCAAAACTAACCAAGATCAAAGTTGAATATGACGAAGTATCCGGAGATTTGAACGTGACAAGCAGGGAATACGACCGACAGGCAGTGCTTCCGGAATGTGACTTCAACCAAAGATCATTCACAAAGCTACAAGATGGCAGCATCGCGGTGGGCGATCCATTCGGCATAATTCATTTCAACCCCAACGATATCCAGATGAATGACTGCAAGCCAAAAGTGATTTTCACTGATCTCTATATGGACAACGCCCCAATAGAGGTAGGCGAAAAGATCAATGGAAGGGTGGCCTTGAAGAAAGCTATATTTTCAGGAGAAAGAATCGAATTCAATCATAATCCAAAGGAATTCACCATATTCTTCACTTCCGACAATTATGCGCTACCAGAAAAGACCCGGTTTAAATACCGTCTCGAAGGATATTCGGAGCAATGGACAGAATGTCCAGAAGGAATCAATTATGTAACATACACCAACTTATCTCCGGGCAATTATCAACTTCAGATAATAGCCATCAACGAAGACGGATATGAAAGCGAGTCCCCCGCTACTCTCGATATAAAGATTCATCACTCCTTCTGGGGGTCGCCATGGGCATGGCTATTATATGCGATTATTGCCGCAGCTTGCGTATGGGTCATAGTAAAGATAGCAAGAATGAGAGAACGCCGCTTGCTTGAAGAGCAGACCCAAAAAGAGAATCAACGCAAGCAGGAAGAGCTCAACCAACTTAAATTCAAGTTCTTCACCAATGTCAGTCATGATCTGAGGACACCTCTTACCCTTATCGTATCCCCTTTGGAAGACATGATAAAGGAATCTACCAACGACCGACAGACAAAACGACTGAATCAGATGCGCAATAATGCCATGCGTCTGCTATCACTTGTCAATCAGTTGCTTGATTTCAGAAAATCGGATGAATCAGATCTTCATCTCAACCCATCGGAAGGTGACATTGTGTCTTTCGCACGCAATGTCTGCAATTCATTCGTCAGTCTATCCGACAGAAAAAACATAAACCTTACTTTTTATTCATCCCAGCAAAGCATTGAGCTACTTTTCGATGAAGACAAGATGGAAAAGATATTCATGAACCTTCTTGGCAATGCCTTCAAGTTCACACCTGCAGGTGGACGTATCGACGTAGCAATCGAACTCACTGGCGATGATCAATCAAAACTTCGCATACAAGTCTCAGATACCGGAATCGGAATAAAGGACAAAGACAAGGAGCATATATTCGAACGCTTCTATCAGGTGAATGACGACGGCGAATCTCTCTCCGGCACCGGCAGCGGCATCGGGCTCAGTCTTGTCAGCGAATACGTAAGGCTTCACGATGGCAACATACGAGTTACTGACAATGTGGAGCGAGGAAGTGTCTTCATCGTAGAGATTCCTATAAGGCATAGCGAGACCAGTCAAGCGACACATCCTGCGAAAACGTCTGCAGCTAAAGAATCATCCACAATTGCAGACGCAGTCCAAACCGTTGCTGAAAATGCCGGAAACGACCGGGAAAAGCGAAAGAAAGTCCTTATTGTAGATGACAGTCAAGACATGACAGATATGCTGAAAGATAGCCTTGACAATATCTATGATGTAGTGACAGCTCCAGATGGTGTGGTAGCACTTAAAAAGGCATTGGAGACTAAACCGGATATCATTTTGACCGACCTTATGATGCCTAATATGAATGGCATGGAGCTATGCAGGGCTCTAAAGGAGAATCCCAAGACTGTCAATATCCCGATTATAATCCTTACTGCCAAGCATGATCTCGGTGTCAAACTTGAGGGTCTTACCATTGGCGCAGACGATTACATTACAAAACCTTTCAACTTAGACGTGCTCCGGCTTAGGATGCGGCGACTTATTGAGCTCAATTCAAAAGGGGCACGAAGATCTCTGATCGAACCGGAACCCGACAACATTAAAATCACGCCTCTTGATGAGAAACTGATTGAAAAGGCTATGAAATACGTATCTCAAAACATCAGCAAGCCCGAACTGTCAGTGGAGGAACTCAGCGATGCCCTTGCAATGAGCAGGGTAAGCCTTTACAAGAAGATTAAGCAAATCACAGGAAAAAGTCCGATTGAATTCATACGTATCATCAGGCTGAAGCGGGCAGCCCAACTGCTCCGCGAGAGTCAGCTCAACATATCCGAGATTGCCTACCAGACAGGCTTCAACAATCCAAAAATGTTCAGCCGCTACTTCAAGGAAGAATTCGGCATTCTTCCCTCCGCCTATCAATCACAGCAAGAAGTGTCCAGTGCCGCTGCCACATCGTATGGCAAGAATGAAACAGGAGCCGGACCGAGGTCAGGCACATTGTAGGATTTGAGATTATGGTCGTAGAAAGAGGGATGTTCCTGAGGGAGGACAAATGGTTTTGAGACCCGTCCATCCTCAGCGACATGGGCGAAATAGGGTTTACCGTAAAGCCCATCATCGCGCTTGCTGGCGAAGACAAACCATCGTCCGGATGACGACCAAGTGTGATAAGTGTCGCTCATCTTACTGTTAACGACACTTAAGGAGTCGATTTCCCCACTTGACAGATCCAGCATACGAAGATCTGCCTCTCGATGCCATATAGGGAATGTACCGAAATCGGAGACTGTATATAGGAGGCGTTTCCCGTCGGGCGACACTCTCGGATGACTGACACTGCTCCCCCATTTCCCACTGACAATTGTATCTGTGACAGTTCCAAATCTTCCATGTTCTGGGTCAAAATCTATTCTACACAAGCTATAGTAGAGGCTATCAAGATGAGAAGGGCGAACAGGACCTTCTGCAACACAATAATAGACACTCTTGCCATCGGCAGAGAATGTCGGGAAGGTCTCAAGCCTTGTAGAGTCAGCTGTCAGCGCAGAACGCACTACAGTGCCTTTTTTCAGGTCATAGACATATACATCCGACCTGGTATCGAATACCTCCAAGCGTTTATCAGGCCGGGAATGGAAAGCCGGTATTATTGAATTTGTAGAGAATACGATATATCTTCCTGAGGGGTCAAACTGCGCATAGACCGGACCGGAAACCATATCCGGAGTCTTTGCGTCAAGTTTCCGAAGCTTTCCTGCCTCATTTAGCACCATGCCTCCACCTTCGCCACGCACATACAAAAATGACAGGTCGCCCCTCCCGGGAGCATGCGTATGGCAGTTCATGCAACGGTTTCCCACAGCATTATAGTCGCAGAGCACTCTCTCCGAGAAATCCTCCACGTTTCTCTCCATTATCTGCAGGCGGGAAAAAACTTCATAGTCAGGTTCTATGAGGCGGTAGGTGAGATAAGGGTCAATTTTGTCGATGGAAACGGATATTTCAAAAGGCCTATACTTAATCCAACGTCCATTTTGAAGGGCGGTGACAGACACTGTAATATTCTTTCCAGTTCCTTTTTCTGTAAGTTTTTTCCAGTCTTTAAGGCTGAATATTGTTTCATTCCCTTTTCTATGCGACTTTATCTCAAAATCTCCGGTCTTAGCCGTGACATAAATAGCCTCGCAATTGTCACGAAGAAGGAAATTCAGAGGAGCGATGTTGGATGGCACTGTGACATCTATGTAATCAGGATATATGTTAGGCAACACATCCGCCTCCCTGACATCACTCGGCGACGGAGTACATGCCACTAAAAGACCAAGCAACAAAACTAAAAAGCTATAATGTATTTTCATATTTATTTTACTCATCTCTTAACTCTCAACCCTCAACTCTTGACTCTTATCAAAATAATACCAGTAAGTACCCTTGAATGCAGGGTCGCCACGGCGATTGCTGTATTGATTGAATAGCTGGATCTGATCCTGAGAAGTTATGTAGCGCTCCCATTCCTCCTGCGGGGCATCTGTTCCGGCAAGATATATCATCAGCGCCTGCTGATATAGATCCTTGTAGCGTGGCTCACCACGTTCCATGCAATAAGTGTCATAATCCATCTTGAAAGTATCCATATCCTTGAGAAGGAGGTCGGTGCATAAAAGATAATCAAGCGCAATCGTATTGCGAGGATTTGACTCAAGAAGTTCAAGGATGATATTACGGCAATTGTCTCCAAGTCTGATATTATCCTTATCGTTTGAAAAAGCGCGGCGACGGATGATATCCTCATTGACCTCTGAAGCCATCGAACCTGGCGCATGACGTTTGCACCAATCCCTATATGAATGCGTGCGGTCGAGTATCCTCAAATATTTAAGAGCAGCTGCTGTGTCGCCACTCACGAGATTAATCTCAGCAAGACGGCATATCATACGCACATTGCGGTTTCGCGGGGAGAACACATTGCGCATCATGGCAGCCCGCTCAGCATAAGTCATGTCGCCCAATTCGTAATAAAGGTCGTTCATCATATTGATGACCATAACAGGAGATTTCTCCCCTATCGTGGTCAATGTGCCTAAGCTCTTCACCGGATATCTCAGAAGATAGTCGGGAAGGGAATCCTGCACTGCACTCGATAGATAATAATAGAATGCTGTCACATCGTCGGGAGCCTCATCACTCTGGGCAAGTTGCTTTACGAGGGCATAATCTCCCTTGTAGAACGCATCTGAAATAGCAAGACGTCGCTCATATTTCATCTGTGGGAGCTTTGGCTTAGCAATACCGGGATAAAGGAGAGCCTTGGCATAGGGCAACGCATATGCCTTGCAGAGAAGCGCAGGAAGGCCTAAGCCTATTATTGCTGAACACAAGGCCGTAATCCACCAACTTTTTCCGCCATGCTTTGATATGCCTCGTCTTATGGCAAAAAGGATAAGGACTGATGCTGTAAGCAATCCTCCAAAACCAAACGCCCAATACGCAACTGCCACAAATAAAGGGGAAATGTCAATGCGTCTGGTGCTCCCCAACGGCAATCTCAGCTTCAGCAGGCCAATTCCAATTCCTCCGGCAACACACAGGAAGAAAGACAAGGCAGTGGATGCGGGCATGGAGCAAGCCACCATCAAGACTGCAAATAAACCTGTCAACACCCACGATGCGACCTTGGGAAGGAGACGCATCATCATAGTCGCAAAAACTGCGACACACAGTGCTATGGATAGTGTAAGGATAATAGCTCCCACCCATGTATTGAGGTAAAATTGAGTAAGCCAGTCGCCGGCAAGGCACCCGAGCCATGCAGGCTTGTCGAAATATGTGGCGACCCAATCGGGCGTGTTAAGAAATATCTGGTTTTGTTCCTGCCATAGAAGATGCGACGGATAGTATTTCGCGAAGAATACTACAAGTACTACTAAGAATGCAATATATGCGGATATACGGAAGACTCTATGACCCATAAAGCGCCTCTCCGAGGCTAATGCGCTATTATCCTTAGGCCCCAGACTAAAGTCTGGGGTTTTTGCATAATCGTCAGGTCTCCGACCTGACCCATATTGCGACTTTAACCTGGACATAAATTGTCTATATCTATTTTTTTAATGTGACATTCTTTAGATCACCGGATTTGACCATCGAACGAACCCGGGGCATATCAAGACTGATCTTTTCTTCGACAAAATCGGGAGCATTGAAGGAATGGAGAGCCTCGTCGTAATACTTTCGAGGATCGCGCTGAGGCAACAGGACGGGCTTTGTAGCCTTCCCGTCAGCTCCGATGCAGGAGAGATACAGATTAGCATACATTCCATCTCGCCGCTTGCTGTTGAAGAGAAACCAGTTGCCACCAGGACTCCAGTTATGGTAGGCATCGCTCCATTCACTATTGATTTCGTCAAGACTACGGGATTCACCTGTAGCAAGATCCATAATCCAGAGGTCGGCTTCGGCACGGTTGGTCGGAGTTGTGCCATAATCAGTCAGGTTATACATCAAATATCGTCCATCATATGAAGGGCGAGGTAGACTCACACTTTTCCCGATTGCATCAGCACACACAAGAGTATCGATCTTAGATCCAAACCTTCCTGCTTCGTCATCAAAATCAATGCTGCAGAGGCTGTATTTTAATCTGTCGAAGCCTGCTGGCATCGTCACGGAATCGGCTAAGCAGAAATATATCTTCTTTCCATCTGGTGAGAATGCCGGAGTTGTCTCAAGACGAGGTGTTGCGACAAGTGGCGACGTGATAATTTGGTCGGTCTCAGTATCAAGGACAATCAGGTCGGAGACTACATCCCATGGCTCAATGTTATGGTCTTTGTCAAGATAAAAATTCTGCACTATCTTGTTGACGGAATAAGCCTCATATCTTCCATCCGGATGCCAGTAACCATAAGTCGCATTGCCGACAGTCTCAGGCACCTTTGTATTCATGTAATCTAAGCGATCTCCTTTGCGCAATAGCGTTCCTCCATTTTTTCCACGGACATGTATAGAGAATTGATCGGCTCGTCCACGATTTGAGTAATGACAATTAAGGCATTTCCCTCCGACTGCGGTTTCCTCGAGAATAGGAGTTTCCTCAAATGAAGATAGTTCGCGCTGATAGATACCGATTTTACTGAATGTCTGGTAGCCGGGAGCAATCTTACGATATACCACACCATAATCTGCCAATGGAATATCGCTCACATGCATCGTAAAAGGCGCATATCTATGCCATTTACCCTCTTTATTCTTGACACTGACGTCAAACGTAAGGTCTCCACCAACGTTTTGCGCAGTCAGCTCATGCCACTTTTTCTCATCAAACTTAGCAGTCTTCCCGGATGTCTCCATCTCACCACCTTTAGAGCCTGTGACCTTGACATACATTTGCGTTGCATCCTCATCATTTATATCGAAATTCATCGGGGCAATTTGGGCTGGTATTGTGACATCTACATAGTCTGGGAATATATCAGGCAACTCTGCAGATGGCTGCATCTCAGGAGGCCTTCCCCCGCATCCCGTCATCAGAATCATCAGACCGACAATTCCAATGCAAAACACTGAAAACTGAAAACTGAAATCGCAAAACGCAAAACGCAAAACGGGAAACGAAATATATTCTTTCATTGCAATTATTCATTAGTTTGATGATATTCAGATCCAGCAGTTTCTCTCGCCTTGTTCGAATTGCTAAGGAAGTATACGCCATAAGAGCCAGGAGCTGTATTCTTCCAAGCTACAGGATTGTTCTTATTAGCCATCACAGCTTTTGCAAGAGCAGCTGTCTCTTGCTGAACTTCCGGGCTTATAGGAAAAGGTAGCCCCTCAAATGTCGGATGACTGAAAGTCCAGTACATCGCGATTGCTTCCTGAACATGGCGAGAAAGAGGCAACTCACCATACTTATCCTTATAGAAATTGCATACTCCGGCAAGTGTGGCAAGATCACCCTTAAGCATTGCGGCGGCACAGAAATATTCCCAAGCGAGTCTATTACTGCCATTGCCATCAAGCACGAGCATGGCAAGAATCTTCTCAAGTTGCGAATGATAGTAAAATCCGGTTTTCGTAAAACCGTTTCTCCGTAGAGGGCCATAAATGTGATGAGCCTCTACCGCACTATCGTTGTCAAGAAGCGTTTCGGCTTGTCGTGCCCAATCCTTATAGAAAAGGGTATTTTTAAGAAGTCCTATATATTTGGCAGCCACATCATAATATCCATTGATTATCATACATTCAGCCATCCTCTTCATAAACCGCCCGCTCTTTCGGTCGTTCATGATTGCTTCCTGCAAGTCGAAGGTGGTGAAGAAAGCTATATTTGTCAAGCCCAATCGGAAAAAAGCCTCAGCCGTCACGAGCAAGGAAGTATTGTCAAGTTTGTAATTCTCCATCAATCCCTCGATGCCTTGCTGCTCGAACTGGAACATTGATTCGGTCAGTTGGCCGGTCATTCCTAATGCAAGGTTCACAGCCTGAAGGGAGAAGGCATCTGTAGGACGTTCTGTCTTAGCTCGCTCTATGATGTCGGCCCAACGCCCTTGCCTTACTAAGGAATCATATGCAAGAATCCTACTTTTGTCGGCATTGAAACAAGACGGAACGTAAATAATAGCGAATACCACTACTGCAGCTGTTATGCCATAAGCAATTATGGGTTTAACTTTTTTCTTTATCAAGGTGACAAGCGGCACTGCACATACCAAAACTGGAATGATAAAGATAATTGCAGGATAAACTTCTGGAATCCTGTAATAATTAATCCCACACATGAGGCTACTCAACGGATATTGTTCAAACCAAATGCTGTGGATTCCCCATACTATGAGCCAAGCCATCAATAGTGCAGTTGCTACCGACCTACGGCGTATTATGCCCCACGCCACGATAAGAACGAAGGCAAATGGCCCGGCAAGCCAGTATAGCAAGACAAATCCCAAGATCAGAATAAAGTCATCGGCTATGGATGATCCTGTTTGGATTTTTGTGAATGCAAGGACAAACAAAGTTGTCAGCATCATGGCTACAGCAAATGAAAAAAGGATATTCTCATCCCCCATCGCACCGAGATAAAGCACAGATGGGATAGCAGCCAAGACGTAGGCTACATCTGGCATGGAACAACGACGGCATGCCAACCCTAAGAATATCTGTGACAATGTGAGCACAAGAGCCGCAAGCAGACTTCCGTAAAGAGGTACGTAGTAGAATTGCACTACAAATTCAGAAATATAGTCGGCGAGTCCGCCAGGCACAGAGATAGAAGATGTGAAGTAGCTGCTCGTAAACTGAAACAACTGGTATTGCTCCTGATATAGCAGATACTGTGGGATTTGCAGCCACAGGAAGAGGAAGCTACCGGCAAATACCAATGCCGAGACCACACTCCTGTATATTATCTTGTATCGTTGATCGTTTATCATTAATCGTTGATCGTTTATCATTAATCGTTTATCGTTTATCGTTAATCGTTGTCGCCACCCGTTCGTCAGATAGGATTGCGTTCACTGCCGCACGGCTGTCAAATTCTACTTTTTCTTTAGTAAAGTCTGGAGTATTGAAAGAGTAAAGAGATTGCGAATAATATTCTTCAGGATTCTTCTGTGGAAGAAGAAAAGGCTTCGAAAAGCGACCCTTATCGTCTATACTCGTCAGATAAAGATGCGAATAGAGGCCATCGTGACGGCGCGATGTAAAAACCACCCAGCGGCTGTTGTCGCTCCAGTTATGAAAACTGTCGGCTTCATCACTATTGATTTCTTCTATAGGACGAGCTTCTCCAGTGGCAACGTCAAGAAGCCATTGGTCTGACTCCTTGTGCCAGATACTGAAGTATCCATAGTCACTTAGAGTGAAGAGCAGATATTTCCCATCATAAGAAGGTCGCGGCCAGGTGACACTCTTGCCGACGGCTACAGCATTGTAGAGCGTGTCTACTTGCGACCCGAAACGCCCAGTGTTGGCATCAAAAGCTATCCTGCAGAGATTATATTGTTCTTCCTTGTGTTCCAATGGATAATTCTTCTGAAGGCAGGTGGTGAAATAGAGCCATTTGCCATCGGGAGAGAAGGATGGAGTGTTTTCCGACCATTCCTTAGTATTCAGAAGGGTATCGCGAAGTATTTCGTTTTTCTCGGTGTCATAGACTATCACATCCGACGACAGATCGAATACCTCCAAACGCTTTTTCCCTGCTATATGAAATCCTTGGCGCGTCTGGTTGGTGGAGAAGGCACAGTAACGTCCATCCGGATGCCAGTATGGATACACCATCGACCCTCCAAGAGTATCATTAGAGGCTTTCAGCCACGTGCACTCCCCTCCTTTTGATATCATGGTAGCACCATGCTCGCCACGCACATGAAATACGAAATCCTTCGGATTCGTGCGGTTTGATGTATGGCAGTTGTAGCATTGGCCATCGGTCAGGGTGTTTTCTATAATGGGAAACTCATCAAAATTACTCAGATTCCGCTGATAGATTCCCATCTTGCTATAGACTTCATATCCTGGAGCTATTCGACGATAGGTAAGACCGTATTCATCAAGAGGATATTGGCTGACATTGATCTTGAAATCTTCATATTGCAGCCATTTTCCATAAACTTTTGCAATTACAGAGACCGTCAATGCCTTCCCTTTATTTTCTTCAGTAAGCTTATGCCACTCCTTGATGTCGAAATCAGCATAGCTCCCGTTGGAGTGGAGTTCGCTTCCATTTTCGCCCTTGATTGTCACGTCGACTCTTTCAGCATCTGTAACTGAGAAATTGAGGGGGGCAATTTCAGCTGGGACTGTAACACCGATATAATCGGGGAAAATCGGAGGCAAGGAACTGACTTTTTCTACATCTTTCGGTCTCTCTCCGCATCCCATCATTATAATCAACAAGATAACTTGAAAAGCGGACATCAAAAAGCGCCTCTCCGAGGCTACTCCCCTTTTCTCAGGGTTGCCCCAGGCTGAAGCCTGGGGTTGATGCATGATATCAGCTCTCCGAGCTGTGAAGTCGAAAAAGGATAAGATAGCGTTGTATATGAATTTTAGAGATAGTTTCATTGTCATTTGTCGGAAATCAGGTAATAGTAAAGAGTATGGCGGTGTGGCTCTATCAACTC
>DAAK01000072.1 GCA_001701075.1 Bacteroidales bacterium GP3
CAGGGTCTTGCTAATGGCCGACTGGAAATAAAGGATGCGTGGAAACAGATAGGAAGGGAAGTGTTGGTGGCACTTCTTAATGCAGTGGTCATAAGTGGCGTTGTGCTTATATATGTATTATTTACGCAACCCCATATGTATGCCGTCTCATTTGCTGTGGCTCTTTCACTCTTCTGCGTAGTGATATTCGCAACAGTCTTTGGTACGTTTGTGCCTCTTACGCTTGAAAAGATGAAAATTAATCCTGCTCTTGCTACCGGACCTTTTATACAGATTATGAACGACGTGGTCGGTCTTATCATCTATGTCGCTATGTCTATCTGGATGCTTCGACTCTTCCCACTCGAATAATTTAGAATTTTGAATTTAGAATTTTGAATTAATATCTGGCAACTGACAACTGATATCTGAAAACTGAAGACTGATAACTGACAACTCACAACTGAAAACTGAAAAATGGCAAAAATAGTAGAGACTCCTCTTATGAAGCAGTATTTCGAGATGAAGAAAAAACATCCCGATGCTATATTGCTTTTCCGTGTGGGTGACTTTTACGAGACTTTTTCCGATGATGCAATTGAGGCAAGTTCCATTCTCGGTATCACTCTTACAAAAAGAGCTAATGGATATGCCCAATCAGTTGAACTTGCCGGTTTTCCTCATCATGCTCTTGATACTTATCTTCCTAAACTTGTAAGGGCCGGAAAAAGGGTTGCCATATGCGAACAACTTGAAGATCCAAAGCTTACCAAGAAATTAGTGAAGCGTGGTATCACCGAACTTGTGACTCCTGGAGTCAATACTAACGACGCTTCTATAGAAGGAACTGAAAACAATTATCTTGCGGGCATCCATTTCCTACGTACTGGAAAAGGAAAACCTGTAAGAGCTGGTATAGCTTTTCTCGATATAACGACAGGAGTATTTCTTGCTGCCGAAACAGATCCGACTGAAATAGACAAGCTCCTTTCTGCTTTTGCTCCTAAGGAACTTCTACGTATGAACGGAACGCGCGAACTCTGTGGAGAACTTATTTCGTGGAAATGCCCTGTTTTCGATATGGAAGATTGGGTATATACTGAGGATTCTGCGCGTGAAAGACTTCTCAAGCAATTTCAGACTGCTACTCTCAAGGGTTTTGGTCTTGATGACATGCCGTTGGCTTTAATTGCTGCTGGGAGCCTCCTTTACTATCTTGATATAACCGGGCACACCAATACCTCCCACATCACGGTGCTTTCACGTATTGATAGTGAACGTTTCCTTCGGATGGATCCTTTCACACTCCGTAATCTCGAACTTACCTCTTCAGCAAGCGGAGCGAAGGGTCTCACTCTTTTTGGCGTTCTTGATCATACGGTCACTCCTATGGGTGCTCGTCTTCTTGCTTCAAACCTTAGTTTTCCACTTCTTGATCCGCAGAAAATCAATGAGCGTCATGCCATGGTGGATTTCTTTTTCCGTGATATAGACCGTCGCGACTATACACGCACTTGCCTTCAAGCCATAGGAGATATGCAGCGTATGATAGGCAAGACTTCAAACCGACGTGCCCAACCAAGGGATCTTTTATCTTTGGCTACATCTATGGAAGGGTGTATGCGTCTGAAGAAGTCGCTTATTGGTTCTGATTCCCCTGAGATTGTTAAAATTGCGGAAGGAATGCAACCACTTGAGCAGTATGTAGGGCTCATAAGGGCCACTATTGCGCCCGACGCTCCTGCTTTATTTAATAAAGGAGGTGCAATTGCTGCTGGGGTATCAAAAGAATTGGATGAATATAGAGGTCTTCATGATAATGCTCGGGCATCCCTTGATGCTATATGTGCCCGCGAAATAGAACGCACAGGAATTACTTCGCTCAAGATAAGCTACAACAATGTGTTCGGCTATTATATTGAAGTGCGCAACACGCATAAGGATAAGGTGCCGGCTGAGTGGATAAGAAAGCAGACACTTGTAAATGCTGAGCGTTATATAACAGAAGAACTTAAGGATTTTGAGCAGAAAATACTGACAGCTTCTGATCGTATTAGTCAGCTTGAGAGTGAGATATATGGTAAACTTCTCGATCATCTTGCTCAGGCATGTGCTCCTATGCAGAAAAGTGCCAATGCCGCTGCCGAAATCGACTTTTTGTTGAGTATGGCGGATGTGGCTGCTGACAATGGCTATGTGCGTCCTATAGTGGATGATTCTACTTCACTTGAAATTATAGAGGGGCGCCATCCCGTGATTGAGAAACGTCTTCCACCTGGTGAGCCATATATTTCGAATACAGTGCGTCTTGACTGCGACAACAATCAGATATTGATGATCACAGGGCCTAATATGAGTGGTAAGTCGGCTCTCCTACGTCAGACAGCCCTTATAGTGATAATGGCGCAGATGGGTTCGTTCGTTCCAGCCGAATCTGCCCGGATAGGAATCGTCGACAAGATTTTTACCCGTGTAGGAGCAAGCGATAATATTGCGTCGGGAGAATCCACGTTCATGGTGGAGATGAGTGAAGCTGCTTCTATTCTTAATAATATGAGTGGCCGATCACTTATACTTTTTGATGAATTGGGTCGTGGCACTTCCACATATGATGGTATTTCTATAGCCTGGTCAATCGTAGAGCATATTCATGAGAATGGTCGTTGTGCTCCAAAGACACTTTTCGCCACTCATTATCACGAACTTAATGAGATGGAGAAGTCTTTCAAACGTGTTCACAATTGGAGTGTGTCGGTAAAGGAAATCAAAGGAAAGGTGGTATTCCTCCGTAAACTCGTCAAGGGTGGGTCCGAACACTCGTTTGGTATACACGTTGCAAAGTTGGCTGGTATGCCCCCATCTATTGTAAAACGTGCAGATCAGGTGCTCGAGCGTCTTGAAGCAGCGTCGCGCAATGATGGCAATAAAGGTGTAGATAGTGTGGCAAAAGGAAAACTTGGTGAGATTGCTGGTCAGCGTGACGGTTATCAGCTAAGTTTCTTCCAACTTGATGATCCTATGCTGAGCCAGATACGCGACCGCATACTGACTCTTGATATCGACAATCTTACTCCTCTCCAGTCGCTCACCCTACTTCATGACCTCAAATCGCTGCTGACTGGAAAAGATTAGTTTCAATGCATAATGCATAATTAGCTACGCTCAAGCTAAAGCAAGTCATAATGCATAATAAATAGGGCGTGAGAATTATGTATTAAGCATTATGAAATGTATCATAAATTAAGCATTGTGCATTATGAATTTTGTATTGATATTATTAGCTTCGTTGCTCGGATATGTAGATACTCGTGTAGGCACTGCAGAGGCCACTACTATGACTGCCGGCCTCTTTGGCAAAGGTTCAGAAGAGCATGGTCAGACTATTCCTGCAGTATGTGTGCCGCATGGTATGACCCTCTGGACTCCCCAAACACGCGATACGGAGGAGAAATGCATAGCGCCTTATTATTATGCAGATACTGATCTGCAAGGTTTCCGGGCAAGTCACTGGATATCGGGAGGTTGCACACAAGACTATGGCAGTGTGTCATTGTCTGCTTTAGGAGAAAAACTGCGTACATCGCCTTTGTCGCGTGCTTCACGAATTGACCGCAGTTCAGAGACAGCTCGGCCTAACTATTATTCAGTATTTCTTCCAGAAGAAGGATTGAAGGCCGAAATGACAGGTCTTTCACATTCCGGTATATTACGTTTTACGTATGATTCCGATGGCATAGGTCATATTGTGGTCAATCCCAATACAGATGAGGGTGCTGGCTGGATAGAGATTGATACTCTGCGTCGTGAGATAAGGGGATGTAATCCCGTACATCGTATTTATCAAGGATGGGGAGAACCAGCTGGTTTTTCTGGTTGGTTTGTTATCAAGTATCCCCAAGATATTGAAGTGTTGTCATCGGGCGTATATCATGGAGATGAGATGTATGAAGGTTCAATGAAAACTGGGGGTGCTTCAGGCATAGGAGCATATGTGTCGTTCAAGAGAAAGAAGGATGTGCCTGTTATTGTCAAGGTTGGAAATAGTTTCACTTCGCTTGATGGCGCAAGACTCAATCTTGACAGCGAGATACCGGATTGGAATTTTGATGGTGTTAGGACACAAGTTGCCGATATATGGGATTCTCATCTTGGGAAGATAGAAGTTGAGGGTGGCTCAGATGAAGATAAGGGTAAATTTTATGGAAGTCTTTACCGTGCTTCTCTTCTCCCTCGTGTGGTTAGCGATGTGGATGGAAGCTATATGTCGTTTGCAGGCACTGGAGAAGTGCTGAAAATGGAAACGGGACGCGACTATTATGATGACTATTCGATGTGGGACACTTATCGTGCGGAGCATCCCCTTATTACCATTCTTGA
The DNA here is from genome assembly GCA_001701075.1 of Bacteroidales bacterium GP3. Classification (GTDB taxonomy): domain Bacteria; phylum Bacteroidota; class Bacteroidia; order Bacteroidales; family Muribaculaceae; genus Lepagella. The sequence continues at coordinate 4,357 of DAAK01000072.1, forward strand.
TCCAAAGCGTAGTGCTGATATGATGTATTCGCTTGTGCTGAAGGCGCGTCAGGGCGGTTGGATGCCCATATTTCCATGTTGGGGTAGCTATACAGCTGCAATGATTGGTGATCATTGCTCAGCAGCTATCGCTGATGCTGTGGCCAAGGGTGTCACTGATTTCCCTGTGGAGGAAGCATATGCTTATTTGCGTAAGAATGCTTTTGAGTCTCCTGCTACTCGACAGGAATATGTAGATGGTAAAGGTCGACGTGCACTTGATTCTTATCTAAAGTTTGGATATATTCCACTCGAAGATGGTGTAGTAGATGCTTTCCATAAGAATGAGCAGACATCGCGTACTCTGGAATATGCCTTTGATGACTTTGCGCTTTCTCGCCTTGCGCGATATTTAGGTCATGAAGAGGATGCTGAGATTCTTGAAAAACGCTCAAAAAATTACCGCAATGTTATCGACCCTAAACTTGGATATGCCAACGGGCGTCATGCCGACGGCACGTGGGCAGACAGTATAAATCCATTTACTTTCAATTCTTTTATAACTGAGGGTGCTCCATGCCATTATACATGGTATGTTCCGCACGATCCGGAAGGTTTGATTGAGCTTTTGGGAGGAAAGAAGATGGTGGAGGAAAAACTTGATTCTCTGTTTGAATTGAAACGTTATTGGCACGGCAATGAGCCATGCCATCAGATAGTGTATCTATACAATGCTGTCGATCGTCCTGACAAGGCTGCCAAATGGATTCGACATATTATGGATACAGAATATAAGGATATTCCTGGTGGTCTTGCCGGCAATGATGATGCTGGCCAGATGTCGGCATGGTATGTTTTCTCAGCGATGGGTTTCTATCCCGTATGTCCAGGGCTTCCGGAATATTGGCTCGGCACTCCCCTCTTCGACAAGGTAATCATCCATACCTCTTCTGAGTCGACCTCAACAATAGAAAAATCCCCAACCGATGGCCGTCCTCTCCTTAACGGAAAGACCATTGATGGCTACCGTCTCCCCCACAATGCCTTAATTAATTAGCTTGAGCGTAGCTAATAATGCATTATGCATTGATTAAAGCGTCTACGTCGGTGATGGTGCCGGAGAAAGGTCCTTTTGAGCCGAGCTTGATGCTGCACATTGCAGCAGCGAAGGCTCCGGCCTCTTCGTAGGAAGCCCCACGACTTCTCTTATATAGATATCCGGCCATATAGGTGTCGCCACATCCTGTGGCATCTACAAGGTCTTTAGCTGGATATGCCGGAATTTTGTGGAAATTGCCATCAGCATAAATAAGCGAACCCTTATCGCCGAGTGTCAGCACTACTTCCTTCACTCCCCATCCAGCAAGCATCTTTGCGGCTTCATATGGATCAGATGTTCCGGTAAGTGTTTCCATCTCCATCTCATTGGCTTTCAGAATTCCAATGTAAGGAAGTGCCTCAAGTTTATCGTCGTAGTCAACAGCCACCACCTTTTCTCCTTCTACCTTGCGAAGATAACCCTGTACGTCTACAGATACAATTCCTTTAGTAGAAAGATATTTGATTGTTTCCTTGTCAAAATCATCAGCGAGCAGAGTGCCGAGGTGTATTATATTGGCCTCCACATTCTTCAGATTCTCCCTTGTGAAAGGATCAGCCTTGGCGAGCACGCGCTGTGTGCGCTCATTCATATCCTCGCCATATTTATTCTCGAAATATACAGAATTTTTCGAAACGATAGCCTCAACGTCAATACCCTCTTTACGAAGTTTTTCCACTTCATGCATCTCGCTTGCCGCTAAAGAAGTGACAAGTTGGAAATCCTCAAGATCTATATTCTTGAGAGCATTTGCAAAATAATATGCTGTGCCTCCCGGCATGTATGCTGTAAATCGGGGTGTAATTACTTTGTCGAGGGTGATATGTCCGATGCAGGTGAGTTTCATTACTTTATTTTTTTGAATACACTGAGAGCATAAATGAGTACGAATGCATAGCCTATGGCTGGAATGATAAATGCTGTCGACATGGAAGTGAGATCTGCCATGCGTGCCATTAACAATGTGCCCACAGCTCCACCGATTGGGGTCATCATAAGGAAGGAGGAGGCTATCTTTACGTTATGTCCCTGTGCCCCTACGATGGTGATGGCAAATATGGTAGGAAACATGATTGCTTCAAAGGCATAGCACATGAAGACGCCTGCGCGCGATATCCATCCGCAGTCCATCGTCACGAGCAGCGCTCCTACCACTGTCATCAATCCACATACTACAAGCACCTTCACTGAAGACACCTTGCTCATCACCCAGCTGCCTAAAATACGTGCAAGCATAAACAGTCCGAGGGCTCCAAATGAAAGTACTACAGAAGCTGTGGTCTTGTCCATCCAGCCATCTCCGGTCGCATAATTGATGAAGAGACTGTTGATAGAAATTTCGGCTATTTCATAGAAGAAGAGTGCTATGACTCCGAATCGGAATGTAGAATTACTCCAGAGCCCTTTGATAGTGGCTCCAAGGCCTTCTTTCTCATCGGTAGAAGCATTTTCGTCATCTATGCTGCTGATTTCGGGAAGTTTTACGCGTGAGAAAAGAATAGCGGCCACCAACACAGCTACGCCCATTATGCCGTAGGGAACCGATACGCTGCTCTCTGGAGTGGAGAATAGAAAACCTCCCACAATTACGGGAGCAAGGATGCAACCAAGGCCATTGAATGATTGCGCAAGATTCAATCTGCTTGCTGCGGTCTCTTTTTCTCCAAGTTCTGTAGCATAGGGATTGGCTGCCGTTTCAAGAATTACGAGACCGCAGCCTATTATAAACAGGGCAAAGAGAAACATTCCAAACGACATCATGCTTTCGCCTGGGATGAAGAGAAGAGCTCCGAGTGCGAAGAGCAGCAGGCCTGTTACGACTCCTTTGCGATAACCAACACGTGTAATGAGGATACCGGCAGGGAGTGCCATAAGGAAATATCCAAGATATGTAGTGGCTTGTATGAGTGCTGACTGCCCGATGGATATATTAAGCATTTCCTGAAAATGCTTGTTGAGCACATCAAGAATAGCGCGGGCAAAACCCCACATGAAGAAGAGGCTCGTGATGAGAACAAAAGGAATTAGATATTTCTTAGATACTAATTTGCTCATTTCATTATGATGTTTTGGTCATGATATCAAATAACGTGCAAATATACAAAAAAAATCAATAAGTCTTATGATAAATGAGAAAAAAGCGCACATCCTTTGCGGATGCACGCCTCTTTTTTAATGTAGTCTCAAGTTTAAACGATTAAACGATTAAACAATTTATCGGATTACTTTCTTAGAAATCTTATTACCGTCGCGAACGATGTAGATACCATTTTCAGGATTAGCTACACGTACACCTTGAAGGTTATAGTATTCTACTTTACCATTTGCTGAATCAATGGCTTCAACATTTTCTCCTTCTCCAATTGTCACGAAATAATATTCTCCTGCTGTAGTCGGGAATTTAATGTTGTTGTCGTCAATAAGTGTAGTAGTCACTTCTTGCCCGTTCCGGTCAGTGATCTTTGCTTCAGCAATGCCTGCATAATTTAGCATACATTCGAGTCCTGAACCGGATTTGATCACAGCTTCTGTAAGTCTACTATCTTTCCATGTCTGGTCTACCTCGAAGTTTCCTTCGGCTTTAACTCCGCGAAGCGAACCATCCACCCAATATGGAGAAAGTGCTGGAAGAAGTCTGATTACTCCTCCATAGCTTTGAAGCAGCATTTCAGTGACACCTGCCGTGTAGCCGAAGTTGCCATCAATTTGGAATGGTGAATGTGAGTCAAATAGATTGTAGTAGATTCCACCGGCACCGTTGCTCTGCCCGTAGGATGAAGCGTGACGAAGAGCCTTAGTGATAATGGTCGCTGCATGTTCCCCATCAAGAGCCCGCGCCCATAGGGCAAGACGCCAAGCAAGCGACCAGCCGGTAGATACATCACCGCGCTGTGTAAGGGAGTTGACTGCAGGACCAAACCATTCGCTTTCCGGAGTTATATTGCCAAAGGGATACATAGCCATTAAGTGTGATTGGTGGCGGTGTTCCTTTTCTCCCACACTGTAATCACTCTTTTTCCATTCGCGCAGCAGAAGGTCGCCTGTCTTCACTCCATTGCTTTCTTCACCCCAGGCACCAGTGTATTCTTCAGTGGCGAGGCCGCGGTCAAGATTCTCAAATTTATTTTTGAGTTCTGTCACGAAATCTTCATTTACTCCTGCATCGTCACCGAGTGCTTCAATGGCAGCAAGTGTGATACGGAAAAGTTCGTAGACGATCTGTTGTGCATGAGCAGTGGCATCTTCTGCACCCGGACCATGCTCTGGCGACCATTCTTGAGGAGCAACCCAAGTGCCGTCTGTGTCTTGAATCAGGCGTTCTAGCCAGAACTTAGTGCAACTTACGATCACCGGCATAGCGGTTTCCTTCAGGAATTCGCGGTCGAGAGTATAGATATAGTGCTGCCATAGATGAGTGCTATACCATGCATTGGCGATTACATAGTTTTCTGCATAGTCTGAATGTCCGAATATATTATTCTGTGTGAAGCATGTCCACCCTTCGGTCTGGCCAGATCGGTGTGCATATTCCTGCCATTCCTTATGTTCAATTGCCATTGCATGGATGTAATTGAGGTATGGCATATGCATCTCGGATAAGTTGGTGATTTCAGCTGGCCAATAATTCATCTGCACATTGATATTTGAGTGTATGTCACACTGCCAAGCGGGATTGTTGGAATTATTCCATATGCCCTGCAGGTTGGATGGGAGATCCATTCCACGCGATGAAGAAATCAGCAGATAGCGTCCGTAGGCATAATATAGTTCCTCAAGCATCAGGTTGGTAGG
>DAAK01000094.1 GCA_001701075.1 Bacteroidales bacterium GP3
TCTACGATACATAGGTTTATGCATCCCTCACGTTCCAGATATTGCGAGAACATGAATCCATGAGGACTTTGCGAATGGTCATGAATATTGGCTGTCAACTCGCCTATAAGATAAGACAGGGCACTTATATAAGATACAAATTCCTAATTTACAAAGGTAACAATTTTTTACCATAAAGACTAATATTTTAACCATATTTATGTTTTTTTTGCTTGCAAATCAATTCTCATGTAAACCACTTCGCACCATACCAAATTAAAAGACGAACCACACAGTAACATTATTTCACAAAATCATGGGTGTAAAAAGTCCTGGCATATAATCCACCAGACATATCCCAGAAATCTCCTGAATGCACGAAACATTCACTGCAACGGAATTGTCTCAGCACACCATAATTCTCAAACAATCAAGTCGTGCCAGAACTGAAGGTCAAGTCCTTCAAGATGTGTGTTGAAGTGCCGGTTCATGGATGATTGTTGCTATAAATTTAGTTTCTCGATAATCCAGTTGTCAAGGGTGCGTGTCTCGGGATTAGTTTGGTTGAGTGGATTTGTGGCGCATTATTTGCCAGGAATTGATGATGTTTTGCCAAGCTATGTAGGAGGCGGGAGCGATAGAGGCGAGGGGGTTCATATAGGCAAGGGCAATCCAGACAGCAACGACTGTGTTTTTCTGGCCCATACCTTGGCCTCCGGAAACGGGGTCACCGAAACGGCGCCCTACCATCCTACCAATCTTGAATTGGAGCAGACAAACAATGAGAGCGCCGATGGCAAGCCATATCATGGTCCAAAGAGATTCGGGCTGATAATGGGTAATTATGAAGCTTACGCAACCTCCTACTATTATAAATAATGACACAGCCCACAGATAGAATGAAATGGATTGATGGGATTTAACTGCTTCATGGAACTTTGGCAAAGTATGCCGCAACAGGAATGAAGCTAACAACGGTCCTAACAATAGAGGCATCACCATCTTGAAAATCATAAGGAAAGATTCCCAGAAACTATATTCAGTGTCGCCTACCATCGCAAGGACAAAAGGACCGACTATTGCCACAAAAACGTTGCAAAGCAAAGAATACGTGGCAAGTTTTGGCAGGCTTCCTCCAAGCATCGCACAAATCACAGGTGCGGCTGTAGCTGTAGGGATAAAGACACATATAAAAACACCTTCGGCTACCGTATGATTTATCCATGCAAGCGAAAGATAAGCTACTGCAGCAATTAGCATCTGTATACTAAGCAATACCCATTGAAACTTGCCAAGTGCTATGTGACGGAAATCAAGCTTACAATAAGTGATGAAGAGCATTGCAAAAATCAGATAGGGAGAGAGAAACTGAATGTATCCCATCCAGGGATAAAACAGCACTCCACCTAACATTGCAATAGGGAGCATGAACGGTTTTAACCGATTCAATTTAGCTGAAGACATCTTCAAAGATTTTCGATAATCGACTTGACACTCTTGAAGGTTTTTTCGGGAGCTTCAGTCCAGAAATTCTGATATTGTGAGATATTGTCGGCCTGTCCCGGAGTGTCGCTGACAACTCTTACCACAGCAAAGGGAACACCACAATCGTGGCATGCATGTGCTATAGAAGCCGATTCCATATCACATGCAAGTGCATCGGGATAGATTTCTTTAATGAATTCCACTTCTTCCACCTTACTTATGAAACGGTCGCCAGTACAAATCAATCCGAAGCGTACATCAGGAGAAGCTGTCTTTCGGCAAGATTCGACTACTGCCTCATTCATCACAAAGCGTTCTGGTTGACCATCCATATGTCCCCATTTGGTACCAGGCCCACACCAGACATCATGATATGCGGCTTCCGTCGCCACCAGCAATGAACCGACTTTCATAGAAGCGTCCGCTCCACCGGCGACTCCTGAATTTATGATGAGATCGGGATGGAAATGTTCTATCATGCGGAATGCGTTGAGAGCGGAACTGACTTTTCCAATACCGCATTTCATGACACATACATCATTTTTACCAACTTTTCCAAGGTATGCCTTACGGCCATCGAAATCTACCTCTGACTTATCTTCCAGTAAAGGGATGAGAAGTGCGACCTCCTTATCCATAGCAGCGAGTATTCCTATTTTCATAATTTGTTGAGTGTTGAGAGTTGAGTGTTGAGAGTTGAGGGGAGGGTTGAGAATTTTGGAAATTCTTTATAAAAAACGTGAGAAAGGGTTAGATATTATTAAAAATTTTTGTAAATTTGCAGTCAAACCATGAAAGAATATGAAATCGATAAAGATTTGGAATGATGCGCCGTCGGATAAGCAGGCGGAGCAGATAGCAGAAAGACTTAAAGCTGGTGAGATATGGATTATTCCTACCGACAGCGTCTACGGAATAATGTGCGATGCGCTGAATCAGAAAGCGGTGCGAGCTGTCTGTGAACTGAAGGGCATTAATCCTGAAAAGAATAATCTTTCGATCATATGCAATGAAATATCAATGGCTGCGGAATATGCCCGCATCGGCGACAGGACATATGGTCTTATGCGTGACAACACTCCCGGCCCAATTACATTCATTTGCAAGTCACAATCAAATCTGCCTAAAGAATTCAAAAAACGCAAGACTGTGGGAATCAGGATTCCAGATAATCTTACGGCGAGAATGATTGCTGAAAAATTGGGTAATCCCTTGCTTACCACGTCCATTGAATTTGAAGACGAAGATTATGCCCGGAACCCAGAACTTATAATGGAAGCTTATGACGGGAAAGTAGATGGTGTTGTAATGGGAGATGAAGGAGGGACTGGTCTGACCACAATTATCGACTGCACAGAAGATAGTCCGGAAGTAATTAGGGAAGGATCTGCCAATTCATAATCATAATGCATAATTCATAATTGGTCGGATGGGGAAGATAAGAGAAATCAGATTTAAAATTTATATAATAAAGTTTTGTGTTGTCAAAAATTTTTCATAATTTTGCGAAACACAACAAGGAAAAGTGACAAAAGAAAAGTAAAATAACTTATACAACCCAATAAACTATATAAAATCATGTCAAAAGTAACAGTTGTAGGCGCAGGCAACGTAGGAGCAACCGCTGCCAATGTGATGGCCATCCGTGAAGTGGCTGACGAAGTTGTAATGATCGACATCAAGGAAGGAGTATCCGAAGGCAAAGCCATGGATATGATGCAGACAGCCAACCTTCTTGATATGAACACCCGAATCAATGGCGTTACAAACAACTATGAAGCTACTGCTAATTCAGACGTAGTTGTAATCACTTCAGGTATTCCCCGCAAGCCTGGCATGACTCGCGAAGAACTTATCGGCGTAAATGCAGGTATCGTGAAGCAGGTGACTGAAAGCGTTCTCAAGCACAGCCCCAACGCAGTGATCGTTTGTGTATCCAACCCTATGGACACAATGACCTATCTTATCCACAAAGTATCCGGTCTTCCCAAAAACCGTATCATCGGAATGGGTGGCGCACTCGACAGCAGCCGTTTCAAATATTTCCTAAGCAAGGCTCTTGGAGCAAATCCTAATGAAGTAGAAGGATTTGTTATTGGTGGCCACGGCGACACTACTATGATTCCTATGCGTCGCTTCGCAACACTTCGTGGCGTTCCTTGCGAGACCCTTCTGGACAAAGAAACTATGGACAAAGTAGTTGCTGACACAATGGTAGGTGGCGCAACACTGACCAAGCTTCTCGGCACAAGCGCATGGTATGCTCCAGGTGCAGCTACAGCAGAAGTTGTAGAGGCTGTCATCCACGATCAGGACGCTATCATCCCTTGCTCAGCTCTTCTTGATGGAGAATATGGCGAGAAAGACCTTTGCATCGGTGTTCCTTGCGTACTTGGCAAGGGCGGCATCAAGAAGATCATCGAACTCGACCTCAACGCTGAGGAAAAGGAACTCTTCGCAAAGAGTGCTGCTGCAGTTCACAAGACCAACGAAGCTCTTCCTTGCTAATGCATAATGCGTTGCGCGTTTCGCGTGGTGCGTAGTGCGCATATAAAATTTGGCTATATCAAATCATAATACTTAAGTTTAAAACCTCCGCCAAAATATATTGGTGGAGGTTTTAAATTATTCAATATTACCGATATTATGATTATTCGGAGCGGAGATGGTCGATGGGATTAGAGCGGGCAACGCGGAGAGTATTGATGATGACTACTGCCATGATCAAAACGAGGAGAAGGAGCAAGCAGGCTATCATGCTAAGAGGAGATAGAGAGACCCGATCGGTAAATTGTGAAAGCCACCGCTGTCCGACAATCATAGCAGCCGCTCCACCCAACAGAAGAGACGGAAGCGCCACTTTCAGAACATCTATACAGAAGAGACGCACAATCTTCTTCGATGGAGTACCGTTCACTTTGCGTATAGCTATTTCTTTTGAGCGACGGTTTACTTCATCTGCCACATAGCCAATAAGTCCTACTAAGGCTATAAGAATGGTTATGAAACCAACAAGCATCACGGAAGTTCCAAATTTTTTAATGTCACTTCGTTTTGAATCTATTCTAATCTTATAGGGTGTAATATATATATCACCTGTATCACAAAAAGAATCAATAACTTTCTGAACTTCGTTAAGATTTTCTGTTGTAAGTTCTGAAAAACGGACAAATACATTTCCTCTTGCGGATTTAGACGGGAAATAGGCAGCAGCACGAATATCAACCCTTTCATTCTCAAATCCTCCACGATGAACATTTCCAATAACTCCCACAATCGTAAAAGGAATAGACAAATGTTCATGTCCGGTAATATAAAGATGCTTTCCTATAATATCAGTGTCAGTCTCACCGAAATACTTATGAAGCACTTCAATCATTCTTTCGTCGACTACGACCTCGTTGATGGATGAATCTGCATTTTCACTGAAAGTACGACCTTGTAAGAATTTGATACCCATTACCTCAAAAAAATTCGGATTAAGGTATTCCATCTCAGCTATATTTACCTGATTTTCATCTTGTCCCTCAGTCCACATATTATTCCCTGAACCAGGGTAAGAGGGATCTCTATCTGCTGTAGATACTCCTTCCACAAAGGGAAGTTTTTCCAACTCCTTTATTAAAGAGGCAGTCTTTTCATCTGATAGAGGATAATGATAGAAAATCCCTATGTTTTTGTAGTCTAAACCCAAATCCAAGTTGCCTACCATTGAATACTGTCGACCGACAAGCACAAGAAGACAAAAGATCATTCCCGTAGCAAAGAATTGTATAGCAAGAAGGATAAGTTTCCATGCCTTACTGCCATTGCTGATGGGTCGGAATGCATACGCTACAGGTGTACGACTATAGATAATAGATGGCAATATACCGGTGATAATAAGAAGAACTAAACAAACAATTCCCTCTATAATCCATACTCTTCCTGTAGAAAACAATTCCCTTGGAGAATACCCGAGTGTTTCTTTGCTGAGCTCGGAAAAAGAGAATGAGATAAGGATTGCAAGTCCAATAGATATTAATAGAAAAAACAGACTCTCTTTCATCACAATAGAGAAAATTTTTCTTCCATCAGTGCCATAACATTTCCGTATAGCCATTTCCTTCCCTCGTGCAGCCAATTGACTGATCACTATAAGGAGATAATTCAGACCGGAGCAAATCAAAATCATAAAGGCCAAAACGCCCAACATCCAACTCATAGTCTGGATAGTCTTCTGAGAACTATAGGTATCTGCAAGAGGACGTAACCATATTTTATAATCACCGATTGTAAATGCCTCTTCAGGAAGCTTTGTCTTAAGATGCTCCACTATCTTTGGATTGAGTTCATCGGGCAGACTATTTTTTGCCAATAAGGCATAACTTTTATATCTGTCATTGCCAAGCAGATTATCAGCCGAACCCTCCCACATAAATTTTGAGATTGTCGGCATAGAGATATATGCTGCATTTTTTATAGTGGAATTGAGAGGGAAATCCTTGTATACTCCACCTACAGTAAATTTAAATTTATCTCCAAATTCAACTGTAGAAATTTTCATCCCTACTACATCTCCTCCTATCTTTTGTGCTAAAGATAATGGTATCATAACTTGATCACTGACTGCAAGCACTTGATGAGGATCACCTTCAATTATTGGAGTGCCAAGGACATCAAACAGACAAGAATCCGCAAGAGTCACAGCAGATATATCAAACTTCCGTCCATCATCAAGTTTGAGGACGACATCATCAGTTAATTTGGTAAATCGAGTGACTTTTTCAATCCCGGGAATAGCGCGTTCTATCTCTTGTGCCGTTCCTCCGGGAGTGAAGTCATATTCTTTATATTCACCATTTTCTACAACACTTTCAGTAAGCCTATACAATCTATCTATATTAGGAAAAAAGGAATCATAGGTCTGCTCAAAGTATATTTTTGCTACCAAGAGCATTCCGACGGCAAGACCAACCGAAAGGCATAGTATTTTTATCAGGTTCCGACGCAAGTCGGATGTGAAGAACTTAAACATGGCATCAAATCATTTGAAGATTATCTACTATCTGACCGTCGTAGAGATTTATTATGCGGTCGGCTATCGTGGCATCCCTGTGGGAGTGTGTGACCATCACAATTGTAGCTCCTTCCTTATGCAATTCAGAAAGAAGTTGCATTACCTCTGCTCCATTCTTAGAATCAAGGTTGCCGGTTGGTTCGTCAGCAAGAATCAGACCCGGACGACCCACAATAGCACGTGCTATTGCGGCACGCTGCTGCTGACCACCAGATAGTTGGGATGGATAATGCTTGGCTCGATGAGCAATACCCATACGGGCAAGAGCTTCATCCACACGCTTATTCTTCTCATCACGCGAAAGAAGCAGATTATTGAGAGGAAGCATGACGTTTTCTCTCACAGTCATAGTGTCAATAAGATTGAATGACTGGAATATGAATCCTATACGCCCCTTTCTATACTCTGTTCTCCCGCTCTCTTTCAAGTTGGCTACTTCTTTCCCATCAAGCTTGTAGCTCCCTGAGGTTGGATTGTCGAGCAAACCAAGAATATTGAGCAGTGTTGACTTGCCACAACCCGAAGGTCCCATGATGGCTACAAACTCACCATCATTGATTGATAGTGACACATTATTGAGGGCTACGGTCTGAACTGTATCAGAACGGAATACTTTTTCTAATTTTTCGATTTGGATGTTCATAGTTGTCAGTTTTTCAGATTTCAGTTATCAGTTGTCGGTTTTCAGTTTTCAGCGGTCAGAGTTCAGTTATCAGTTGTCAGTTTCCAGATATCAGAGTTCTCTGAGCTCTCAGAACTAATATTTTGTCTTTTATCTTTAATCTTTTATCTTTAATATTTTATATTTTATATTTAGTCTTTTATCTTTATGCGATCTGCTTCTCCAAAATCAGCGTAAGAGCTGACGATTACTTTCTCTCCAGGTGAAAGTCCTTCAAGTACTTCGTAGTATTTTGGATTGCGTCTGCCAAGAGTTACTTCTCGTTTCTCAGCACTCTTGCCATCAGCATCCATTACATAAACATATTTTCCACCTGAGCTTTGGAAAAAAGTTCCTTTATCTATCATAATTGCCATTGAGGGACTTCCAAGAAGAATATCCACCGGATAGCTCTGCCCTACTCTCGGTTTGTCGGGAGTGTTTCCAGTAATGGCAAGATCTGCCTTAAACGTTCCGTTTACTACTTCAGGATATACTTTCGCCACCATGACATCAAACTCCTTTCCTTGTCGACTGGCCTTCCCTTGGAGCCCCGGCTCGACGCGGTCGATGTAATGCTCATCAATCTGTACTGTCAACTTGAAATTGTCGAGGATATTTATCTGCCCGACTTGCTGACCGGAAGAAATATTCTGGCCAATTTCAGCATTAAGACTTCCAAGCTGACCACTATGGTTGGCTCTTACATTGAGATTATCAGCTCTCTGGCGCACAAGCATAAAGTTTTCTTGCATATTGTGGAGACTCTCGCGCATCATAGCCACTTGAACCGAACGATAGATAGAATCCTGACGCAGACGGTCTTCAAGCAATCGGAGATTTTCTTTCGCCAGTTCATAATCCTCTTTAGCTGTTAGGTACTCTTCTCTTGATGTAAGTTCCTCATCAAGAAGTGTACGCTGTTGTTCGGCGACACGACGCTTTCTGTTGAGTTCCGTACGGGCTGAAAGAATGTCGCGTTTCACCTGAAGTCTATCATTTTCCATTGCCAACTCGGTATCGCGAAGCATATTCTGTTTCTCAGCAAGCTGCGACTCAGAGTCAAGAATCTGCTGACGAAGAAGAGGATTGCGAAGTGTGAGGATAATATCCCCTTCATTCACCATAGCTCCCTCCTCCACAAGTTTTTGATCTACGATACCAGTTTCGAGAGCAGATACTTGCACTATGACCCCAGTCTCAACTTTTCCGGAAAGATGGATATAATCGTTAAATTCACCTTCAGTCACCTCGCGGATCATGAGATTTTCCTTGTCTGTCTTATAAGAAGTTGTTTTTGAAGCCATCACAGCCCATACAATAGCCAATGCAAGAGCAAAGACTATGATTGTAGGGAAGGCAAATTTGCGTAATCGCGGATTTCTTCTTTTTATTTCTGTATCCATTGGTTAGAGTTGTCAGTTATCAGTTTTCAGTTGAGAGTTGAGGGTTGAGGGGATTTAAGGTCCTTAAGGTCTTTAAGGTCTTTAAGGACTTTATTTTGATTTAAAATTGATCATTGATCGTTAATCGTTAATCGTTAATCATTAATAAGAGGGTATCCCTGGTAGTATCGAAGTGTTATCTCAGAAATAACTCTCTGAATGCGTTTCCCGACAAGATTTGCCTCCGCCACTGCCAATTTAGATGATGAGGTGTAGAGGTCAAGCGCAGAGACAGCACCAAGCTCGAACTTCTTTCGCATAGCTTTATAAGCAAGCTGTTCCGCTTCAAGCCGACTCTCCGCCGAACGAAGTTCTTCGATAGCTGCCCTATTGTCAAGACGTGCTTCCTCTTCCGCTTGATTTATTTTATATTGGGTCTGTTCAAGCTTTATCTTACTTTCGCGAAGTTGTATGGAAGCTTTCTTCACCCTATTCGCATTTGCCAGTCCATCGAATATGGGGAGAGAAAAGGAAAGGCTGAAATATTCACCCATATTGTCGCGAAACTGACGTGAGAACGTTGGCACATCCGTCTTCATTCCCATCATACGGTAATATGAAGTTGAAACGCCGGCGTTGAAAGATAATTTCGGACTATAACCACCCTTTGCTACCCTGAGACGCATAGCTCCCTCTTTAACCGCCATCTCTGCCTCCTCTATTTCAGGGAGTATATGGGGTTTATCAGTTGTTATTTGATAGTTGAAATCAGGGCTTATATTCAAAAGAGTATCAGACGGAGGCATTCCCATTGAGGTCCGAAGAGACAGATGAGCTTTATTAAGCAAATTTCTTTGATTTACCAATTCATATTGGTCGGCAGCCACTATTGCCTCAAGTTCTGCAACGTCAGCACCACTCTTTGTGCCCAGTTTGAATGAGCGTCGCGCAGCTTCCAAATCTGTTGAGTCGCGTTGAAGCTGTCGCTGCATCTGCTCCACCATAGAAGAGCAATATGAAATGTTATAGTATCCTTTTATCACTTCGAGAGAGACCCTGTCTTCCTCCACAAGCTGTGCTTGTTTCTTCCGGAGTTCCGCGACTTTTAGTGCTCTCAAATTGTTGATTCGCACAAGACCATCGAAGAGCGGAAGTGACATTTCAAGTCCAAAACCTGTCCCCAATGTCTTTTTGTTGTCGTAGGTATTGGTTTCTGGGTCGATGTTTCGTCCGAAACTGAGACTTCCGCTGCTTCCAAGGCCAATATATGGCATAAGGTCGGAAGCGCTGATTCTTATGTCGGCATTTGCCGCTTCTGTCTCAAGGCGGTTTATCCGATTGGTGTGGGCATGGTCTCGGGCATATATGAGGCAATCGTTAAGGGTCATTGGGGCATTCTCATGGGATTGCTCTGCAAGAATGCTTTGCAATGGGAAAGTCAATGACAGAAGAGTCAGTATGACAGAAGTATGTTTCATATATGTGATTGTTTTGTCGTTTACGTCAGCAAAATTACTGACACTTCCATCCGCCTCCAAAAATACCCTTCAAAAACACAATTTCCAGATGCATTTTGTCTAAAAATTCGGCATACTGCCGATTATTTAGACATAGAAATTCATTAATATTTGGAACTTATCCAAAAACCGCTTACCTTTGCACTAAGATAAATTTAGTATGAGATTATTAATAATAGACGATAATGCGGCCGTCAGGGCTACACTCAGATTGCTGCTTGAAGATATTTTCGATGAAGTAGACGCCATAGAAAATCCGACGATGATTGCCATGCTATCATCTCGCGGCAACTATGACGCTGTGCTTCTTGACATGAATTTCGATAATGGGCGACTCGACTGCAGCGATGGTCTTTTCTGGCTCGAACGCTTGAAAAGCCTTCCTAATCCTCCTGCAATAGTTGTGATCACTGCTTTTGGAGACGTGGAGATCGCTGTAAAAGCCATGAAACTCGGGGCAGAGGATTTTGTAACCAAACCTTGGGACAATGATCAACTTATCGAAAAATTAAAGAAGGCGATTGCGACAAACCGTCAGCGTAGACAAGATAGGGAAACAGCACGTCGTGTATCTCAACTTGAGAAAGCTGAAAACGAAAGGCTCGGCCTTACACTCGATGAGGTAAAGATGAGGCATATCAAGAGCGTGATCGACAGTTACGGGGGAAATCTTTCGGCAGCAGCCCAGCAACTTGGAGTAAACCGTCAGACACTCTATAATCTTTTGAAAAGATGAGTAGATTCAGACTTAACATTGCTTTGCTTATTGCAGGAACAGTCATTAGTACAGTTTTTGCGACCTGCCTCTTCATTAATGGATTATGGTCGCAAGGATGTCTGACTTGCCTTGTCACTGTTGTATGTATCTGGGTATTATGGCACCTGCAATCCAGATTGATCAGCACAATGTCGGCATTTGTGAATGCTCTTGAAATGAATGACTCAACCACCAGGATAATTCTTGGAGGGGATCATGAGTTGCAAACGATGTCGCAATCCATGAACCGTATATCAGACATCTATAGTGAAAATATGCGAGAACTGCAGACGCGTAAACTGTATTATGACCGTGTGCTCAGGATTATGACTCATGAAATGCGCAATGGAATCACTCCCATATTATCGTTATCGGCTGATATGGCAGCAAAACCGGAACGTTATGAAGGGAAGAAACTTTCCGAAGCATCGCAACTGCTTCATTCGCAAGCAGAGGGAATCCATCGTTTTCTTGACTCTTATTATAAATTGACACATCTGCCAGAGCCAAAACTTGAAACAGTAAAAGCAAGGGATTATTTCAGAACACTCAGAAAATTATTCAAAGCTGAATTGGATCAGCGGAAATTTTCAGAAGAACTCGTGTCATATACTATACCGGAAGATATGACACTTACCATTGACAC
>DAAK01000206.1 GCA_001701075.1 Bacteroidales bacterium GP3
GAAAAGATGCTACCCTTTATGCCATCTTCCCTATTTTTAGCAGAGATTTCACCCTTGTGAAGTTTCACGAGCCTTGTGCATAGATCAAGACCAATCCCAAATCCAGAAGCATTACCGTGATGGAATTCCCGGTTTCTATAGAATCTTTCAAACAGGTGAGAAATCACTTTATTATCCAGTCCTATGCCAGTGTCTGTGACAGTCACTGTATATTTTTGAAATCCTAATGCATCCGTAAATTTCCTGAGGCATACCTCCACTTCGCCCCCATCAGGAGTGTATTTAATGGCATTTGAAATAAGATTGACGAGAATTTTATCAAGATTGTTGCTGTCAACCTTCCCCCAAAGTTCTTTTTCATCGCATACAAATGAAATCGTCTGCTTCTTTTCTTGAGCCATAGGGCGGAACATCTCTACAAGTTCCTCAACAAAAGCCTTAATATCTACTTCTGTAAAGACGAGTCTCATCTTGCCTTTCTCAATCTTACGGAGATCGAGAAGTTGGTCTACAAGATTCAATACCCGCTGTCCGTTACGTCGCATGGTGAGCAACTGGGAAGTGGTCTCAGGGGAATTATTCTGTTTCAAGAGTGTCTCCACGGGGTTGAGCATAAGCGTAATTGGGGACCGAAGTTCATGAGAAATATCCATAAAATATCGGATCTTCGTCTCATAGAGGTCCTCTTCTCTCTTATTTCTCAACACTTTATATGACAATCCAATCATTATCAAAGCTAAAATAGCATAGAGAGAATATGCCATATTTGAAAGATACCAAGGAGGAGTTATGTCGAGTTTAATTTCCGAGATGTCGGAGCAGACTTCATTTTCCCAACCTCTCAGTCGCAGTGTATAAGAACCTGGTTCAAGCGGTGGTAGGTAGAGGAAATGCTGGCCGAGAGGAGTGGAGTTCCAGTTGTCTCCGTCCCCTTCGAGCTGCCATTCATATCGGACTCCGGAGTTATCTCTGAAATCCATAGTGGACAGCCGAAGCACGAGCGACTTGTCTTTATATGACAGATGTAATGCCTCCGGACTATAAGGATTCCCTTCTATTATGCTCTTCGTGCCCCCATGAGCACTTATTGGAGTGACTTTCTCTCCGTTTAGAAACATTCCGCTGATCTTGATTTGAGCCCCGAATGAAGTTGAGGCTACGGAATCAGGATTGAAAAATGTTATACCCTCTTGTCCTCCCAATGCTATCTTGTCCTTATTTATAATCATGACAGAACTGACTAAGGATGTCTCTGAAACACCTATATCGCCTCTGTAGGATTGGATCTTTTGCTTCTCATTTGCCATATATGAGAGTCCTCTTAGGGTCCCTATCCAAAAACCACCCTTTTCATCGCGTACAATAGAACGGACGTCATTATCTGCAAGCCCATCATGGATAGTGTATTTTTTGATTATGCCCTTTTGGGGATGATATTTGACGAGACCACGTCCTGTCCCGATAAAAATGCATCCATCATCTGTGTCACAAATTGCATGTGCTACACCATCAAGGAATGGTGTCTGGTCGATGGGAATAAGATTTCCCTTAATGGGATCATAACAAGACAGACCGCTATATCCACCAATCCAAATTTTCCCATCAGAAGTGCGTGAGATGCCTGCATAATATGAAGTAGTCAGAAGATTGCTTCCTTCCTGAGCATGATACCAGGTCTGCTCTTTTGTTGTGCTATTGAATTTTAAAATCCCGGCTTCGCTTAATCCAGCGATTATGTCACCATTCCTGGCTCTGGAAAGTACCATTCCTGCATAAGGATGATCTATTGCAACAACTCTGGCAAATGTATGGTCGTTTAAATCAAGACTCCAAATTCCTCCCTTTGCAAGACCAATCAAAGCTTCATTATGGCTAAGGGGATAAATTGAACATGCGAAGCTATGTTCCGGGGTTTCCAAAGCCTTTAGCAAATTCCCGTCTTTGTCTGTTATTAGAATATTACCGGAATTGAGTCCTATCACTAAGCGGTTTCCCACGACATTTATGCATCTGATATCTGCGTTTTCCCCCGTCTTTGAAATTTTATTCAAGGGAATTGAAAGAAAGGCGGATTTTTTAGAAGGGAGCATAGCGATTCCCTTTGAATTGCATCCAAGCCAAAGATTGCCGTTGGTGTCATAATGAACGTTGCCGATGTTCATGGTGGAAAAATCTATCGAAGAGGAGTAGAAACGATCGGAATGCCTTAAGGTCGTCGATCCTCTCTTTGCTTCGAAAAGGCCAGACCATGCAGTAGAAAACAAAGTGCCGTCTTTGGTGGTCTCGATATCGGTAATCTTGATTTTTTCTCCTCCTTCCACATCTAATTTAGAAATAGATCGGTCGCGCATATTAAGCCGGAATATGTCGTATTGAGATGACAGCAGCACATTCCCATCCATTTCGATATTAGCCCACAAGAGGTTGGTATCCAACTTGCCGAGTTTTTCAAAAGTCCCATTAGGATGTGCTATTCCATACTCGCCATAAAGAAATGTGACAAATAGCTTGCCATTTCCCATATTAATTAAATGGCTGATCGAATTATCATAAGACACTCCAATGTTGACACGCTTTGCCTTCTGTTCTGAACCCTTTTCTTTCTGTGAAGAGATTGTAAAAACACCTATTCCTCCTACCAGAAATAGCAATCGGTGTTGGTCATCTTCAAATATTTGTCCGATAAACCCATTGAGATCTAACTCCGGAATCTTTATAAGTTTAAATGAGTCCGAATCGCGGTCGTAATAGTTCAGACCATTCGCGGTGCCTATCCAGACAATTCCATTGGAATCACAATAAAGACTGACGATCTTGCTGTCGCTGATGGAGCCTGCTACCATATCGTCATTCCTATAAATGTCGCAATCATTACCATCCATCCGAAGTAGGCCTGAATCTGTTCCCACCCACAAGAATCCTTCCTTGTCAACACAGAAAGAAGTGTAACTGCTTGCCAAAACTTCTCTCTTGTCGAAGACTCGAACCGACATGTCATTGAATGCATTTGAATAATTGACGCATATCAATGACACCACGATAAAAATCATCTTTCGCAATGCGACCGACACTAAATATTTCCTTCTTTGTTTCATATTGCAAAATTAATCTAATTAATAATAGATGGTCATTTCGCAGTGTAGTTTTTGTTTTAGGAAATGTCGTGTGCGTTTTAAATCAGGTTGTGATTGGTTTAATAATTGTTGTATGATTGCTTAATTTGATTGACTTACGGCAATAATTAGAATTAAAGAGGAGAGGGTCCGATGTAGCCTGGACGGAAGGATCCTTGGTCGAGGACGATGCGCTGGACTGCCATGCCAGGGTCTATGCCTCGGAGTCGGAGGGTATGTTCTTTGAGGTCTTTATTGAGAGGTAGGGTTAGCTCTGTCAGCGCGGAGTTGCGGAGGACGTTGAGTTTCCATGGCTTTGACCATTCTTCGGGAAGATATTCGATAATCTCTTCCTCACTGTCATCGATGCTCACTCCAATGCGACAACCTTTGCCATCATACATCGGGAAATATGGGAGATGGAAGATCTGCAGTTTGATACTGTCGCCTGCTAAGTCTTCTATCTTCAAAATTGCTTCGGATATACTCTCTTTGCTGTCGGCAGCCGGATCCCCAAGTTGGAGAATGTAGCCGTCGTAGCCTATGCCTTCGATGAGACTGGATCCATTGGTCATATCGGCATGGCGTAGATCAAGAGTTCTACACCCAAAGTCATCACCCCTTGACTGCCAGTCAACAGCTACAGGAATTTCCCTTTCGCCGCAATTGTGGAATTGGCGAAGACGTGGACGCTCCTGATATTTGGCACAGAATCCTGGCGGAATTGTCATCATGCCGTTCCATTTCCCATTTTCGAGGGAATTATATATTTTATTGAGAGTGTCGATGCTGTCAGCAGCCTCTATTGAAAGACGAGCAGCATAATTTGCTCCCTCCTTGTCATCAGCCTCGGCCAATTCTCCATTCAATTGAGCGAAGAGGAATTTGCGGTTCATCATTTCGGAAGCGAGCACGGGATAGCCTATCATCTCGAAGAAAGGAGTGCGTAAAGAATCAGGAAGTTCCTGCATCAATGCATCAGTTTTTGCTGCGAGATTCTTATACTCATCTATACGTTGCCATGCATCTCCATAGTTGGAGAAACAAAAGTCGGTAGGCCCGACCTCCCGGGTATCGGGAGTATCCCATTCTATTTCCCACCCCATATACTCGGGCTTTCTTATCCATGCAAGGCGATAGTATTCATCCAATATCTTCTGGATATCCTCTTTATACTTTTCGCCACACCAATCAGCTACAAGAGAGGATTGATACTTGTTGATGTTGCTCTGATTGAAGCTGCCGAAATCCCATGCCATGTCAAAGAATGTCTGGGTATCGAGTTCTGCCGGCTTGATATCGCCGACGTTAAGGAGCCAATAACGGTCTGCGCCACAATCATAGGCTTTCTTCAGCTCATGATACATCATTGCCGGGGGTGTAGTGCAAAGCCAAAGATAGTCGTGAGGTGTGCCGAGATAGGATGTATGGTAGTAGACGCCAGAAGCTCCGGAACGTTTTCTTTCCTCGGGAGAGGAAACGCTTTTCATATAGCCATAGTTATCGTCGGGCCAAATAATCGTCACATCATCCGGGACATTCAGCCCTTTACGGTAGAGATCGAGAGTCTCTTTATATGGCACAAAAATTTGAGGAATGTCAGCCGCAGGTTTCCCAAGACGTTTTGACAACAAGTCTCGCTGGTCAGTGATTACTTTTTCAAGAAGGGCTATGCGTTCCTCTACTGGACGTGTGCGGCTCATAGCCTCATCGTGGACACCTCGCATGCCAATTGTGTATATATTCTCATATTCAGCAACTTCTTCAAGGCGATTGACGAATTTGCCATAGATTACATCTCTGTTGGTGCCATAATCCCATTCGCCATCGCGTTTAGGATCCCATTCGGAGAGTGCAGCATTGTTGAACATTATTGGTTCGCAATGAGAAGTGGTCATGATAATACCATATTTGTCAGCGACGACCTTGCTCTCTGGATGCGAGTAAAAAGCACCGGTGCATGAATGCATGGCTGGAGCCAGCATATTCCCTTTCAGCCTTAACAATAGTTGGCAAACTTTTTCGTAAGTTTTTGGGCCAATATCCTTAATGTCGCTATCAAGTCCATTGGCAGCCCAGGGAAGCATTCCCCAATCTTCGTCATTGATGAAGATGCCACGGTATTTAATTGTAGGGGCTTCAGAAATGTAATCAACCTTTATCTTTATCTTGGGATTATATTTGGCGGGAACATCTGCCCACCAAACCCAAGGGTCGACCCCTATTTCTCGGGAAAGTGTCATCACTCCGTAAGCAGTGCCTCGGCGGTCGCTTCCGGCTATAATAAGCAAATTTCTCCCGGATTTCTCTTTTATGTTTTTGATAATGAATCTTTCCCACCCGTCTCTGATGCTGTCGGCTTGAATATCACCGGATTCAGCGAATGTGTCAATCAGGCTGGAGTGGCCAAGTGTACCTATGACAATAATATTGTGGTCTTCAGAAAGAGATCCGGTTAAGATATCAGTTTTACCCCCAGTCACCTGGCTGATGTCTTCTGCTAACATTTTCGCCACATTTGCTACCACAGCATAGTCTGCTGTATCATATGCAATCGTGCAGTCGAGGAGTGGAAACCCGTCTGTGGCGGATAGCAGAGAAAGAGGTTGCGCCAAACCTATTGACGCAAAGGATAGAATCATAAGATAGAGAGACAGAAGACGTTTCATAATTTGATCAGTTACTAAAGTACGCAAAGTTAAGACTTTTTTAAGGATTAACAATTATTATTTCGTTGCTTTTTTATTATCATCTGTATGAAAAAGATGAAAAAGGAATGTCGTGATATGGGATAATCTTAAAAATTGTGTATCTTTGCATTCTCAAAAGTATTGTAGTATGAAACGTCTACCTTCCCAATGTCTGATGATTTTGATCTTTGAGTCTGTGTTGGCTGATAGTATAAGACTACAGAGAATAGTTCCAACTCTCTAACCCTATTCACACTATGAGAAAACCGGCAAAAAAATACTTTTCTCCCTCTTACGGTGCACAATCCATAATGTTGATTCGAAAATGGATTGCTTCCGGAGCCACTTCTGTTGATATAGCAAGATGGATAAAGATGGAATATGAAAAGGCCAAGGATGATGCCGCCCGTCTTCATCTCGGACATATGCTTTGCGCAGTAATGTCGGCAACAGATACCCTTGACGTGACTTTTCTCACACGTGAATGTGCCAATATGTTTAGCATACCCCAAATCAAAGAAGTATCATTGGGTGAAGCGGCATTTCTTGGTATGACTGCCTTATATGGAGAGGAGAAAACTGTTTGGTTAGACAACTTCAATCCTTATTTTGTCAACACTCAACGGCTGCCCTCAGAAATGGCACCGCAGACCCATGTCACAAGAGCTATGGAGAATTGTTATAATTCGAATCTTGTGACAGTCGACCAAAATAATTCGATATATTTCTTTCGTGATGACAATACTAAGGTATGGCTTATGATTGTAGATTACCACGGTTCCGACATACTTATTGATGAAGCGATAATTGGGCGCCAACCTGCCCTTTACTTCACGGAGTCCGGCCATTTTATAAGCCCCGTATGGATGATAAGGCAGGTTGCAAAAATTCTGGAGTACATTCTACGCCGAATCGGCTATCCCCCTCTCAACGTATATAAAAAGGTTATATTTGATAATTCTGATGCGACCCTCGTCAATGAAGATGATTATCGTAAAAGCAATGCCTGGGAAGGGGTAGAGGTATTGACAATTAAAAAGAAAGGATTTCACCCATTAATGACTCCAGCTCGCCCGATTATAGAGAAAGGCAATACGGCTGAGGGACAAACGGAACTCAGTGTCATGCTTTACATGAGTGTCATGGCAACCGCCGAGCTCCTACAATGCTTCCCGATCAATAAAAACA
>DAAK01000108.1 GCA_001701075.1 Bacteroidales bacterium GP3
CTGTGCACATATGCCAGTCCAAGTCCGAATCCCTTGACATCATGGCGATTGCCGGTATGAACCCTGTAGAATTTCTCAAATATCTTCTTCAGGTCTTCTTTCTTCATGCCTATGCCATTGTCCCTAATCTGGATCCTGAGCCGCTTGCCGTCTACGTCGGTGGTCCTCACTGTCAATTCCGGCTCTATGTCTTCATTCCGGTATTTGACGGCGTTGTCAAGCAGATTGAAGATGACATTGGTAAATTGCATCTCGTCTACATTTATCGTCGATTCGTCGGCATCGTTGATGAAACTCAGGCTTCCTCCAAATCTCTCTACTTTAAGCTTGAATGTAGAAACTACACTCGCGATTATCTTGTTGGCGTCAACATGTTGGAAGTTTAATGCACTGTTGCTGTTTTCAAACACCGACATCTGGAGCACTTTCTCTACTTGAAACCGGAGTCGTTTTGACTCGGCATTGATGACCTCTGAGATGTGATGAAGTGTCTCGGGCGATTTCCTCACAGAGTCGTCGTTGAGCATCTGGGCTGCTAATGAGATAGTGGATATCGGTGTCTTGAGCTCATGCGTCATGTTGTTGATGAAGTCGGTCTTCATCTCTCCGATTTTCTTCTGCCGGAAAGCAAGTATCATCGTGAAGATGAAGATGGCAAGTAGCAAAACGGTGAGAGCAAGCGTTGGTATGACAAATCTTACCGATGAATATATGTAGTTGGCCTTAGTCGGAAACTCCACCTTCAGATCATAGCGAGTGGTTGAGTTCGGGAAAAGGCGTGCGGTATATATTTGTTTTTCAGATAGGTCTGGGTCGTATTCGGGTGTGGAATAGATGATGGTGTTGTTGTCGGTCACCGCGAAACTGAATGGCACCTCAAGCCCGTTGTTGGCAAGTTCTACCGAGAGCACTTTCTTGATAGTGTCAGCATCGGCTCGTTCCAATACCGGACGGCGGGCTCCGTCATAAAGTATGGATAAAACCACTTCATTCAGTAGTCCGCGCTGATACACATATTGTTCCCATATTGCTTCCTGAAGCTCATGGTATCTTTTTTCAAGTTTTTCGGTTGGATGGCGGTATGAGATCACTGGATTCTTTCCTGGCTGGGGGATTGGGATGAGCTCTGCAGAGGTGAGCAACTCTGATGTGGGGTCTTCGCTGTCATTCTCATATGAGTTGAGCATCCTGATGTCCTGCTCAAGGAAATGCATGGTCTCCCGCCGTTCCAAAAGACCGACTGTGCCGTAGATGGAGCGCCAGGCTCCTTCTGAAAACTGCGACTCACGCATCTTCACCATATTTTCAAGATACGTGATCTGAAAATACAGCAAAGCGCAGAATGTGATGCCCATCACCACTGTCAGCAGCCATATGATTGATTTTTTCATATATTTCGTTAAGACAAATTCATATTTTTTCAAAAATTTAACACGTTCACCCCTCCCATAGTTCATTTTCCGACCATAAATTTAAAAAATACAATATGAATGCTGAATTTTCGTTATATTCTTATTGGGTCTACCATAACCCAGCAACCCTCAACTCTCAACCCTCAACCCCATAACCCTATAACCCTTAAGTTTCGCAA
The DNA here is from genome assembly GCA_001701075.1 of Bacteroidales bacterium GP3. Classification (GTDB taxonomy): domain Bacteria; phylum Bacteroidota; class Bacteroidia; order Bacteroidales; family Muribaculaceae; genus Lepagella. The sequence continues at coordinate 1,592 of DAAK01000108.1, forward strand.
GCGAAACTTAAATTAACTAAAATTATGAATAAATTCCTTTCTTTACTCTTTGCAGCTTTTGTGCTCCTTACTTGTCCTTCTTGCCATAAGGATAAGAAGGATGAACCCTCCTCTTCAAAGGCTAAGCGAACTGTACTTATATATGCCGTGGCTTCCAACAATCTCTCTTCTTATCTCACTGATGATAAGCATGAGATGATTCAGGCTGCTCCTGATGTCAAGGGTCTCGGCAAGGATGTCCGTTTGCTTCTGTATAGCGTGGCTTCCCAGTCTGCTACCGAAGCTACTCTTTCTGAACTCGTGCCCGATGTCTTGGGGGAATGGAAATTCACTCCTGTGAAGAGTTATGACCGCAACACTTTCTCTACAGATCCTGTGCGTATGCGTGAGGTGTTCAGCGATATCCGCGATTTGGCGGCTGCGGATGCCTACGGCCTTATATTATGGTCGCACGGCACAGGTTGGATTCCCAATTTCTCCGACCATGAGGTGCCAACGCCTGATGGTATGCAGAAAAGCTATGGTCTGGATAAATATCAGGGCGTGACCGACTATTGCGACCTCGATGAACTCGCGACTGCTATCCCCGACCATATGTTCGACTATGTTTGGTTCGACCTTTGCTATATGATGGGCGTGGAAGTTGCCTACCAACTTCGCAATAAGTGCGATTATATTGCCGGTTATCCTACAGAAGACTGGAGCATGGGCATGAACTATGAGACAACTCTTCCGATGCTCATGGCTCCAAATCCTGATCTTAAGGGGGCTGGAAAGGCTTTCTTTGATTACTACAACGACCAGAATCTTGCTGTGACTGTGACTGTGATGGCTACTGATGGTCTCGACCGTCTTGCCCAGGCTGCCGCTGACATATATGCCAATGGCGAGCGCCCCGCTACAGCTGCCGGGCTGCAGAACTATAGCCGACTGAAAACCGGTTTCTATGATTTCGGTCAGTTCACTAAGCGATATCTCAACTTTTCTAATCCAAATGCTGCCGACCTCGAGTATGAGTTCGATGCGGCTCTTCGTGAGATGACTCTCTACACTGGTTGCTCGACTAAAAACTTCAATGGTACCAATGATGCTTTCGATCCGGCTAAATATTCTGGCCTCTCGTGTCATTTCCCAGGATCTTCAAGCCAGCAGGCAGAAGACTACTACAAGCAGCTCGACTGGACCCAACGTGTCAATCCTTGATGTGAAAAATTTGCGTATATAAGAAAAAAATAGTAAATTTGTTGCCAAGTTACTTTTATATATGAAAAATATCCGCAATTTCTGCATCATAGCCCATATTGACCATGGCAAGTCTACTCTTGCCGACCGCCTCCTTGAACGTACCAACACCATTGCTGCCAAAGATATGGAGGCTCAGGTGCTCGATGATATGGATCTCGAGCGCGAACGTGGCATCACTATCAAAAGCCACGCTATTCAGATGGATTATACGCTTGATGGCGAACAATATACCCTAAACCTTATTGACACCCCGGGACACGTGGACTTCTCTTATGAGGTGTCCCGCTCGATTGCTGCCTGTGAAGGTGCACTCCTTATCGTGGATGGTAGCCAGGGCATTCAGGCCCAGACCATCTCTAACCTCTATATGGCCATCGACAATGATCTGGAGATTATCCCGGTGATCAATAAGTGTGATCTTGATAGTGCAAAACCCGATGAGGTGGAGGATCAGATTGTAGATCTGCTTGGTTGCGACCGCTCGGAGATCATCCGCGCTTCCGGTAAGACTGGTATGGGTGTCGACGAGATTCTGAAGGCTATCGTTGACCGGGTGCCTGCTCCCAAGGGAGACCCTGAAGCTCCCCTGCAGGCTCTTATCTTTGACTCTGTCTTCAATCCGTTCCGCGGTATCAT
>DAAK01000046.1:0-750 GCA_001701075.1 Bacteroidales bacterium GP3
GAATATAAAATCCAACGCGCCTGTCACCCAGACGACGTGAAAGAATACGACACCAACCAGCTCCGCGACCGCTTCTGCATGGAAAAAGTAATGGAGGAAAATAAGATAAACCTTACTTACTCTATGTACGACCGCGTGATCTTCGGTGGAGTAGTTCCGGTAGGCAAAACCATCACTCTTGAGACTATCGAACCCCTCAAGGCTGAATACTTCCTCGAGCGTCGTGAACTCGGTGTCATCAACGTTGGTGGCGACGGTATCGTATCCGTTGACGGCAAGGACTACGAACTTCACTTCAAGGATGCCCTCTATGTAGGATGCGGCAACAAGAACGTGACTTTCCGCAGCAAGGACGATTCAGCACCTGCCCGCTTCTACCTCAACTCCACTCCTGCCTACAAGCAGTATAAGACTCAGCTCATCACTATCGATGGCCGCAAGGGTACTATTCCGGCAAACCGTCTGCACCTCGGTTCTCTCGAAGAAAGCAACGACCGTATCATCAACCAGCTCATCACAAACAATGTGCTTCAGGAAGGTCCTTGCCAACTTCAGATGGGTCTAACTGAACTTTTGCCCGGAAGCGTTTGGAACACTATGCCTGCACACACTCATGATCGTCGCGTGGAGGCTTACTTCTATTTCAACGTGCCGGAAGGAAATGCTATCTGCCATCTTATGGGCGAACCCCAGGAAAACCGTGTGGTTTGGCTCCACAATGAGCAGGCTATCATGAGCCCGGAATGGAGC
>DAAK01000046.1:909-8331 GCA_001701075.1 Bacteroidales bacterium GP3
ACTTTATGGTGGCTGCTCTTCATCGTTTTTATCGCACTGCTCCCTATCATCGTTTTCCGCGATTTTACTCCCTCTAATGAGCTCCGCTATCTCAGCATCGCCAATGAATCGCTGGCCAACGGAAGATGGTGGGCTTTCACTAATCATGGCATCCCCTATGCCGACAAACCGCCGCTCTACCTTTGGTTCGTAATCCTCGGCAAATGGCTTCTGGGCAGCCATCAGATGTGGTTTATATCTCTCTTTTCCATCATTCCGGCTTTTGTAATCGGCATAGTGATGTTCTGCTGGACTCGCGACAAACTCAAGCCTGACTTCCAGACTGCCGCTCTCCTGATGCTATTCTCATGCGGACTCTTTGCAGGAATGATGTTCACTCTGCGCATGGACATGCTCATGACTATGTTCATTGTCCTTGCATTCTATCAATTCCATAAGCTTATAGCCAACCCTTCCGTCACTGAAACACTACATTCCTCCATTAAATCGAGGCTTTTATTTGCCCTATGGATATTCCTGGCAGTATTCTCCAAAGGTCCCATGGGCATTCTTATTCCATTGGTAGCCACGACCATTTGGCTCTTCCTGACTCGCAGAATGCGTCTATGGACGCTCGCATGGGGTTGGCCCACATGGACTCTCTTGATTCTCCTCTGTGCCGGATGGTTCACCGCTGTATACGCAGAAGGTGGCACTGAATACCTCAACAATCTACTCGTACATCAGACCGTCGGACGCGCTGTCAACTCTTTCCACCATAATCGCCCCTTCTGGTACTACCTCGTCTCCTTGACATATACCACTCAACCATGGACATTCCTTATCTTTGGAGCAGTGGTCTATGGCATCCGCAAATTTAAACGCACTGCAGATTCCCTTGAAAATTTCTTCCTCGTCATAATACTCTCCACATTCATTCTCCTCTCAATCATCAGCTCAAAGCTGCAGGTGTATATGCTTCCGGTATATCCTTTCATGGTCTATCTGGCCGCAATAGTCTGCGCCCGAAATCAGCAGTCTAATCTGATTGCTGCCGCCATAGCCATCCCAGCCATCATCCTCGGTCTTATCAGCCTGGCCGAACCTTTTATTACCGAAACCAAATGGTTCGCCGGCTTCGGCTTTGACCTTGACAATATACCGGCTGTTCGATACGCATGGTTTGCCCTTATATCTGGAAGCTTTTTGACTTTATGGTACCTGTATAAAATAAAGCGGACCGCTTGGGCCATAGAAACGTTGTCGCTCACCGTACTCGCCCTTGTATTCATAGCCGGCTTGGCAATGCCACAATTCAACGCCGACCTCGGATACAAGACTCTTTCCGAAACTGCCATACAACTCAAGCAACAGCACCCCGATGCCCAAATCATCACCTATAAACTCGATCGCCCAGAAAACATCGACGTCTACCTTCAGGACATCCCCTTCCAAATGACCGACACCCTCCCCTCACTCCCAGCCATCGTGATGACCGAAACCCGCCACCAAGATGAAATCCCAGATATAAAAACCTCCCTCCCCGTAGGTACCAAATATACAATCCTCCTCACCAACTAATAGATTTCAGAATGAACAATACAGCAAAATATAAATTAACAGTCATCGTCCCAGTCTTCAACGAAGAAGACAACATGCCAGCTCTCGAGTCCCGCCTCGGCGCATGGCTCCCCACTTCGCCTGTCAAGGCATGCATTCTCTTCGTCGACGATGGTTCCACCGACGATAGCCTCTCCCATATCCGTCAAATCTGCGACCGCAACGAAGATTTCTTCTTCATCGCGTTCCAACGCAACTGCGGACTAAGCGCTGCCATTAAAGCCGGCATAGATGCCACAGATTCAGAATATGTGGGATATATCGATGCCGATCTTCAGACTGATCCCGAGGATTTCAACCTCCTTATTCCATATCTCAAGGATTATGAACTCTGCATGGGCATCCGAGCAAATCGTAAGGACACCGGTTGGAAAAGATTCCAGTCTAAATTTGCAAACGGATTCCGTCGGATGATGACTGGCGACCATGCCACCGACACTGGTTGCCCACTCAAGGTGATGCATACCGCTAACGCTCGTCGCGTTCCCTTCGTCAAAGGTATGCACCGTTTCCTTCCCGCTCTCTTCATGCTCCAAGACTGCCAAATCAAGGAAATGCCCGTACGCCACTATCCACGCGTAGCCGGAAAATCCAAATTCAGCATGTCAAACCGCCTCATCAGCCCACTCCAAGACTGCTTTGCTTTCCGTTGGATGCGCTCCCGCTGGTTCAACTATGAGGTTTCAGATCGCAATCTTTATTGAGATTTTTAATTATACATATTAGTCCAATTAGACTACCCTCAAATTTCTGACAACTGACAACTAAAATGACCTGGCTCATCTATGGAATAGGCTTTCTCGCCCAAGGATTCTTCTCAGCACGTATTCTCGTGCAATGGATCATGTCTGAGCGCGCCCGTAAGGTGCTCTCTCCTTCCATATTCTGGATCCTTAGCATCGCTGGCTCATATCTACTCTGCTTATACGGCGTCCTTCGCGAAGACTTCGCAATTGTCCTCGGCCAGTTCATCTCCTACTACGTATATCTTTGGAACCTTAAAGCAAAAGGCATCTGGGCCGATACCCGTCTCTGGCTACGCATCCTGCTCATAGCCACACCCATAATAGCCATCACAATAGCAGCCGTCCATGCAGATGCTTTCATCGACCGCTTTTTCCGTAATGAAGATGTACCCCTATGGTTGCTCCTCTTCGGCTCGGCAGGTCAGATCATCTTCACACTCCGTTTCATCTACCAATATTGGTACTCCTCCCGAAAAGGGGAATCTGAACTTCCCCCATTCTTCTGGGTTCTTTCCCTTATAGGCTCGCTCAGCATCGTGACCTACGGCATCATTCGCCACGACCCCGTCCTCATCATAGGCCAATCCTTCGGCCTCGTCGCCTACATTCGCAACCTGATGATCGGCCACAAAAAATAAAAATTCATCCTACGCCGCCTTTTTATCTCCTTTCTTCGCATCACGCAAAACGCATCACTTCCCCATCTGGAAATGCCGCGATGCCAACCTGTTCCCATCGCAGAACACCTCTACGGTATAATCCCCAGCCGTGAGAGTAGTATTAACATCCCAATAGATAGTCACTGATATCTCATCATTTGCATATTCCACCTGACGGTGTGCCGTCGCGGGGACATTTGCCCCATCCATCGGGAATGTCACATTGCCGCCAAGCAAACTACCTTCTGGAGTGACGATCCTTACATAAAAATCCTTCATGCCAGCTGCAGCCGTAGTATTCGGGCTCACCGTAAATCCTACCGCCAACTGCTGAGCCTTATTGATCTTTTTCTCTGTCTTACCCTTACGGTTCAATGCCGACAGATACAGACCCGTGATGTTAAGCTTTTTAGCCTGTTTCACTGTCTGGGTCAACTCCTCATTGCTCTTTGTGGCAACTGTCACAGCAGAAGTCAACTGCTCATTGCGCGAGCGCACCTCCTGAAGATCCTTTTTCAGGCTCTCATTCTCCTTCGAAAGGCGATCGATCTCTTCAAGATAATGCTTCAATATACCCCTCAATGTAGCTATTTCATTCTCAAGTTCCTTAATTCTGGCACGATTTGCAGCATTGCTCTTCTTCTCTTGGTTAAGCTCCTGCAGAAGACCTTCTACCTTCATACGCGCCTCATTGTATTGCTGCACCAATGAATCATTCTTCAGATACATCTGCTGGTCCTCATACATATTGAAGCTCGCATTCAGCTCATTAAACTCATTGGTCAGCACAAGCCTATCGTTAGCCAATTCCAACGAATCTGCACGCGCCTCAGCCTCATTAAGGCTGATAGTACGGCTATTATTACTATAGATCAGAACTGCCACAAGAGCCACAAGAGCTATCGCAACTCCGATAGCCGAATAAAGTATCACTTTCTGCTGCTTATTCATTTTTTTCCTTCTTCCGGGGTTATATCTTCTTATAAATAAATATTTATGCAAACACGAAAAAACGTCCCTACGACACCGCGAAAGGCCATTTTTCTTTTCAACCCACAAAGTTAATAAAAAGTTTTCAAACTCCTCCCATTTCCTCCTTTAAATTAGCCCCCAACTCATATTTCACCCTAAATCCAATCCTCTTCCGTCACCTCAATTGCAAAGATTTGTACTCTCGCGGCTCAACTATCTGGTTTTTATCCATTCGTTCTTTACTCTTAAAATAAAAAATCTCAATTCCCTTGATTTTTCCAATAAAATTCATTACTTTTGTGTTATACTTCATATATTAATATGTAACCCTTCTAATATGGTGAAAACTTACTTCATGTCGCTGCTGATGATCGTAGCAGCCGTGATGGGACTCAGCGCCCAGGTCACTTCTGAGCCTTCTCCTCTTCAGGAGGATTCGAAAGACGTGAAAATTCTCTTTCATGCCGACCAAGGCAACAAAGGTCTTATAGATCTTCCCCCTACTGCCAAGGTATATGCCCATACTGGTGCTTGCCTCAGCAATGGCAAGAATTGGGTCAATGCTCCATCATGGGGCGATAACGCCGACAAATACCAACTTACCTATGTCAGCGAGAATCTTTGGCAACTCTATATCGGCAATATACGCGAATATTATGGCATCACAGATCCTTCAGTCAACGTGACACGTCTCGCCTTTGTATTCCGCATTGCCGACAATTCCAAAGAAGGTAAAGGAGAAGGAAATTCCGATATCTTTATCGATGTCCTTGATTCCGGACTTCAGGTGGCTATCGAATCAGGATTAAACGGTTCGATTGTGACCCCTTCTACGGCTCAGGTCACTTTCAAAGTCGGAGCCACTAAAGCTGCAGATATCACTTTGACAGTTAACGATAATGAAATAGGCTCTGTAAAAGGAGCAACTCTTCTGACAGTTGATTACACATTCCCCGGTGTTGGCAATTATGAAGTGAAAGCCACTGCAACTGCCGACGGCGAAAGTGTGACCGACATAAAGAATTATACTTACATTGAGGAGTCGAAAGCGGAAAACTATCCCGGTGGAACTCCCAAAATGGGACCTGTCAAGAATGCTGATGGCAGTGTCACTTTCTGCTTTGGTGCTCCCGAAAAGAGCAGTGTCATGCTTATTGGTGCCTGGAACGACTATACCGCCGACAATGATTACATGATGAAATATCAGGATGTCAATGGTCTCCGTTATTTCTGGATCACTGTCAATGGTCTCGAAAACGACAAGCAATATGGCTACTATTTCCTCGTTGACGGCTCGCAGAAAGTCAGCGATCCTTACGCACGTCTTGTACTCGACCCATGGAACGATAAGTACCTTTCCACTGATGTTTACCCCAATCTCCCGGCTTATCCTTTCGATAAGATAGAAGGAATTCCTTTGGCTATATATCAGGGAAATATCAATGATTATGACTGGCAGGTAAAGGATTTCAAGGGAGTTGATCCTTCCGATCTTATCATATATGAGCTCCTTTTCCGCGACTTTACAGGCACTGAGGGCAAAGCCAACGGCAATGGTACTGTCCGCATGGCAATTGAGAAGATTCCATATCTTAAGACTCTCGGCGTGAATGCCATCGAGGTTCTCCCGATCATGGAGTTTAACGGTAACATCTCATGGGGCTACAATCCAAACTTCTACTTCGCTCCTGACAAAGCTTACGGCACATCCGACGACTATAAGGAATTCATCGACGTATGTCATCAGAATGGGATAGCCGTTATTCTTGATATGGTATTCAACCAAAGCGATGGTCTACACCCTTGGTATCAGATGTATATACCGGGGCAGAATCCTTTCTACAACATGAATGCACCTCACGCCTACAGCGTTCTCAACGACTGGAACCAAGGCTTCCCAATGGTGCAGGAGCAATGGAAAGATGTGCTGGAATATTGGATGACTGAGTATAAGTTCGACGGCTTCCGTTTCGACCTCGTCAAGGGCTTAGGCAACAACGATTCCTATGCCAATTCAGGTGATGCCGCAACTAATGCCTTCAACCAGTCACGCGTTGACCGCATGCGTGAGCTCCAGAAAGTGGTGGAGGCTGTCAACCCCAACGGATATTTCATCAACGAAAATCTCGCCACTTCGCAGGAAGAGAATGCTATGGCCGAGACCGGCCAACTTAACTGGGCCAACATCAACGATGCCGGATGCCAGTTTGCTATGGGATATCAAAGCGACAGCAATCTTAATCGATTCTATGCTCCTAAAGATGGAAGCCGCCTGTGGGGCTCTACAGTCTCTTACCTTGAAAGCCACGATGAGCAACGCCTCGCTTATAAGCAGAATCAATATGGAGCAAACGGCGTAAAGGACAATATCGGCAATTCTATGCATCGTTTGGGTGCGGCTGCAGCCCAGATGATTCTTGCTCCGGGGGCTCACATGATATGGCAGTTCTCCGAACTTGGTAACTACGACAACACAAAAAACAACGACGGTGGTAATAATACCGATCCTAAGACAGTTCGTTGGAATCTGTTGGATAATCCCAATAGAAAGGGGCTATATGACAACTACGCTGAGTTAATAGCTTTGCGTAATGGCAATCCCGACTTATTTGCTGAGTCTGCATCGTTTGAAAACAACTGCGCTCAGGCTAATTGGGCGTCCGGACGCACCATATATTCCAAAGCAGGAGATAAGGAACTTATCACTGTTATCAATCCCAATATTGATAAGGAAATTACAGTGAAAGTCAACTTCAGCCAGAAAAATGATGCCGATTATCAGATAGTTTCCAAATCATACAATACAAATCCCTCTTTCAATGTCGCTGATGGCACAGTGACCGTACCTGCCAACTGCTATTTGGCTATTGGCTCAATGGAAGTGAACGAGGTAAAGAATGTTTGGAGCGACACTGTCGCTTCCACTCTAAGGCTACACAGAGAAGCAAATTGCATTGTGATAGATTATGCAGTGTCGCCGATAGCTGTCTTCTCTATGGATGGACGCAAGGTTGCAACACTTTCGGGCTCAGGACGCGTGGAAGTCTCCTCCGGAGTCTATATCGTGACAAACGGCAAGGAGAAAGTCAAGATTATAATCTAATCCCACTCTGAAAAATAACAGAAAGCCCGCCAATCGGTGGGCTTTCATTTTATCCATCAGTCTTAATCCATCAGATGGTTTCGCCACGCAGAGTGGCAGAAGACGCATCGGTAACTCTCACTCTGATGAAATCCCCTGGCTTGTATGTGCCTCGAGGGAAGACTACAACTTTATTCTGAGACGTACGGCCGAACAGCTCATCAGCACTACGTTTCGACACTCCCTCTACAAGAACTTCAAACTCCTTGCCTACATCGCGGCTATTTGATTCGAGACTAAGTTCGTTCTGAAGGGCAATCATACGGTTAAGACGCTCCACTTTCACATCCTCCGGCACATTGTC
>DAAK01000099.1 GCA_001701075.1 Bacteroidales bacterium GP3
CAACTGAAATCTGACAACTGAAATCTGACGACTGTATTTGCATAAGTGCAAATTATTTGCTAAATTTGCGTAGTTTTTAGCAAATTATTCAATTTGGCATACAAATAGGCATGAAACGTATAATTTCTTCTACTGCTATACTCTTATATTTATCTTTCATCTTGCTGCTTACGGCCTGTGGCGGAGCTAAGGTGCCTTCCGGCAATGTCGAGGAGTCGCAGGAGCTGCCAAAACTTGTCCCCGATTATACTTCCTTGATAATACCACCCAATATTGCGCCTATGAATTTTGAGGTGGATATGCCGGGTGAGGAGTACGTGGCAAGAGTGACCGGAGCTGACGGCACGAGCATCGTTGCCGATGGAGAGGTTATACAATGGGATATGAAGGATTGGCATAAGCTGCTTGAGGCTTCCAAAGGAAAGGATATCCAGTATGAAGTCTATGTGAAAAATGACGGGAAATGGAAACTTTATAAGTTCTCCAACCATGTGGCTGCAGAACCCATTGACACTCACCTCAGCTATCGTCTTATCGAACCCTCTTTCGTGCAGTATGCCGGCATGTCGATCAATATGCGCGACCTTACTTCCTTCGATGAGGAAGTCGTCTACAGCACCCCCAATCCCTGCGACGAGCGTCGCGGGCAGTGCGTGAATTGCCATGTGCCGCGCAACCAATATAAGGATCACAGCTCGCAATTCCATGTCAGGAGGACAAAGGGAGGCACTGTGGTGATGACAGGCGATTCCGTCGTAAAAGTCAATCTGAAGACCGACAGCACAATCTCCGCCGGCGTATATCCTGCATGGCATCCGACACTCGACCTCATTGCTTATTCCACCAACGACACCAAGCAGAAACTTTTCAAAAAAGGAGAGCAGAAGGTAGAGGTCTACGATTCCTCTTCAAAAGGAGCCTGGCAATAGAGAAGANNCCTCTTCCGATCTCATTCTCTACGATATCAAGACTCATGAAGTAAGCTCCATCGCAAGTGATTCACTGTTGCTGGAGACATTCCCAGGTTGGGCTCCTGATGGGAAAAAGATATACTATTCCGTTGCGCGATACCCGGAAGGCGTGACTCCCGACGATGTGCCGTACCACTACACCCGGATGCACTATGACATTGTAAGCCGCGACTTTGACCTGAACACACGGAAATTTTCGAGTCCCGACACCGTAGTATATGCTTCTGCCGACAGCCTGAGTGCCCTGCTTCCGAGGATATCTCCCGATGGGAAATATCTTCTCTATTGCCAGGCTCCTTTTGGCACATTCCATATTTGGCATAAGGATAGCGACTTATATATGAAGGATTTGGCTACGGGTGAGACGCGTCCGCTGAAGAATGCGAATAGCGATGACACCGACAGTTATCATTCCTGGTCGTCAAACTCGCGATGGATTGTATTCAGCTCGCGCCGTGACGATGGGTCATATACAAGGCCATATATTGCCTATATATCACCTGATGGAAAGGACTCGAAAGCATTTGTCATGCCCCAGGAATCCCCGGCATACTATCGGGATCTGATGAAATCATACAATGTGCCGGAATTTTTCAACGATGAATTCGAGTGCACCCGGCATGATATAGTCCGGGCCCTCGACAAAGATGCAATCCAATCTAAATTTAAATCCCAGCGATGAAAAATACAAAAAAGCAGAATAAGAGTGATCAGGTGTCAGGTGTCAGAGATCGGAAAACGCTGACAACGCCGACAACGCTGACAACCCTTTTCTTCATCTTATTCGGCTACCTGATGCTCCCCATCAGAAATGGGTATATGCTCCAATGGTATGATGAGATGTCGTTTTTCGAATCCACGAGATTTTTCTTCTATCATTGTCTGCATTTCCCCGGCGGTTTCATTGCATTTATCGGCTCTTGGCTTACCCAGCTGCTGTTTTATCCTGTTCTTGGGAGCAGTGTGCTGATAGTGCTGTGGTTGCTTATGGCTTGGATCACAAAAAAGGTGTTCCGCCTTCCTCGCGCTGCCTTCCCCCTCGCTTTCATCGTCCCAATGGCTTTGATTGCATCCATTGTGCAGATCGACGATGCTTGGTTATCGATGAAAACTCCCGGGTATATGTATTCAAACACCCTTGGCTTCCTTTTCGTGGTCATTGCCCTGTGGATTTACCGTGCTCTTGAGCGGCGGCAGGTGCTTGCTTTGTTAATTCTTCTGATAACTGCAGGATGTTATTTCCTCGTGGGTTTTTATGCACTTTTAGCCGTATTCATCGGAATAATTTTTATGGTTGCCGACAGCATAAGGAGTAAAAAATATGCTGGTCTTGCATTTGCGGCAGTGGCACTTATCAGTATATTGATAATCCCGAATCTCTATTATCAGTATTTCACGCCTACTTCGGTCGACAATGATTATCTTTTCCTGAAGGGACTCCCGGATTTCCTAATCGAGAAGTTCGACCTTTATCTATGGATTCCTTTTATAGTGGCTACAGCCTTTCTGCTTGTCATGGCAGTGCTGAGTGCGTTGCAAATTATCCCGTCAAAGCGCTGGATGATGTGGACGAGTGTCGGGCTTATGCTCGTCTGTGCTGGTTGGAATATTAGGGTGGACAAGAAAAATGAGCAACTGCGTGCTACTGTGGTGATGCTTCGTCATCTTGAATATAATGATTGGGAAAGAATGGCATTGGTTATGTCAAGAATCAAGGAGCCTCCAAGCTACGTGATGCGCGTATTGTATAACTACGCTATCTTGAATTTGGGAGGGGTCGGAGAAAACCTTAATGACATGAAACCTAAGAATGTTGATCCCCGACATGCGGAAGGTTTCAGCAAGTCGGCATTCTTGGATATCCCCATCAACTATTACAATGGGAAGTTCAATCTCTCGTATCGCTGGGGTATGGAGCATAATGTTCAGTATGGCAAGAGGGTGTTTTATTTGAAATATATGGTTAAGAGTGCCTTGCTTAATGGGGAATACAAGCTTGCAAAGCGCTACAACGACCTCCTGCTCCGCACCATGTTCTATCGGAAATGGGCAGAGGAGATGAACCGCTACATAGAGGATCCCTCGCTGATTCCGACCAACCCTGAATTCCGCAACGTCCTCCAGCTCTCCCAATCCCCCTTAGAATAAATACTACCTCACAAGGGGACAGAAATAGACCGCAAGTCGGCGAAACTGCAAATCAGAT
>DAAK01000149.1:0-2877 GCA_001701075.1 Bacteroidales bacterium GP3
TTAAAAATAATTGAGAATTTTGAATTTAGTATTGAGAATTCATCATTGATAATTGATCATTCATCATTAATCTTTACTCCTAATAGAAATACTTTTTCTGTGGCGCGTGTAATGGCTGTATATAGCCAACGATAGAAATCAGTGCCCATAGCACCAGCCGGGATTCCTCCCATGTCTATGTAGACGTGTTTCCATTGGCCACCTTGTGCCTTATGGCACGTGACGCAATATGCGTATTTTGCCTGCAAAGCGTTATAGTATGGGTTTTCCATAGCTGCCATTATCTTTTCGGTAGGTCCGGTCCCTTCCTCTTCATCTATGACATGCTGAAAAAATTGTTCCATCTCGGCCCTTGGAATGGCCGGTCCATCGGCCATCAGTGACCTCAACATTATCTTCGCACTCATCTCTTGTCCGTCAGCAAGTGAGAGTTCGGTGTCAACAAACCATCTGCCAAACATCTTCTCTGGCCTGCCAACCCATTTTACGGTCACTGTCTCTCCATTGGCCAGAAATGTCTTCATCTTGTTTTGACGTCCCCAATAGTAGTCATTTTTTGCTATTACGAGCCGGTCGCCTTGCTGGAGAGGCTCATCAGCATACATCACCATATTCCTGATAGCCTGATTGAAACGGTTAGCTCTGCCATTACTTCTTGTCACTATTAGAGATTCTTCCGGTCCTACAGTGCTCCAGGAGGTGCTTAGCTCGTCGGCAAGGTCCATACTGCTGACAGCCGTGATATCCGGAAATCCATCAAGTTTTAAGGGAAGTTGTCCGGCTCCGTATCCACTCGTCTCTCCACTCTGAAGCTTATCGAGTATCTGCCTGACGATGGTTGCATTATAAAGAATCCCACTTTCAGCAGCTTGACGCACTGGCACATCGAGTGTATGATAAAATGGCGCCAGTCCTAATTGCTTGAGTCTGTCAAGGTTCATCGCTGGGGAATCACTCTGCCCAACGGGTGGAAGCTGGGCTGTGTCTCCTACAAGTATCATCTTGCAGCCTTGACCTGAATATACGTATCTGATAAGGTCTTTGAGAAGGCTTCCTCGGTTGCTGTCGGTGATTAATGAGGCTTCGTCGATGATAAACACAGTGTTTTGATCTCGATTGGCACTCAATTTAATAGTCGTTCCATCGCTGGTGGTTTCCATATGGTAGATTCGGCGATGGATCGTGGAAGCAGGTTTTTGAGCCATATTGCCAGCTACTTTCGCTGCCCTCCCGGTAGGAGCAAGCACTACACTTTTTATCTTGCAATGTGAGAGGGCTTTGATAAGTGCTGCAATTACACTCGTCTTGCCGGTACCTGCATAGCCATTAAGGACGAAAACATCACGCCACATTCCGGCCATGACGTATTCTGCCATCTTATAAATCGCTATGGCTTGCCCTTCAAGAGGATTGAACGGCAAAGTACTTATGGCCAACTCAGCCAATTGACTTCCTGTAAGCAATACCGAAATTCCTTCCATATCAATAAAACACTTGCCACCCAGTTTCTATCATAAAGCCGCTAATTCAAATTCTAAAATCAAAATTCCAAAATATTATCTTTTTTTAACCCAAAATCTTTCCCTATGTCAAAAAAAATCACTACCTTTGCCAATTGAAAGAGACACTCAGTTCTGTGTCCTTTACAAAAATTGATTGTGTTATTAATTTTTTATTAACAATTAATCATTTATCATTAAAATATAACCCTTATATAACTTAATTTTTTCATTAAGACATGAAAATAGCAGAAATCAAAGGTCGTGAGATTCTTGACTCACGCGGCAATCCGACAGTAGAAGTTGACGTAATCCTCGAATCAGGCGTTATGGGCCGTGCAGCAGTTCCCTCTGGTGCTTCCACAGGTGAAAACGAAGCTCTCGAGCTCCGCGACGGCGACAAGAACCGCTACATGGGTAAAGGCGTCCTCAAGGCTGTTGCTAACGTAAACGGTCCTATCCGCGACCTCCTCATCGGTCACTCAGCTCTTGACCAGATTGGTATCGACGAAGCTATGCTTAAGCTTGACGGCACAGACACAAAGAGCAACCTCGGTGCAAACGCAGTTCTCGGCGTTTCTCTTGCTGTTGCAAAGGCTGCTGCCAACTACCTTGACCTTCCTCTCTACAAGTACATCGGCGGATGCAACACATATGTTCTCCCCGTTCCTATGATGAACATCATCAACGGTGGCGCACACTCTGATGCTCCTATCTGCTTCCAGGAATTCATGATTCGTCCTATTGGCGCTCCTTCTTTCAAGGAAGGCATCCGTATGGGTACAGAAGTATTCCACAACCTTAAGAGCGTGCTCAAGGCTCGTGGTCTTTCCACTGCAGTAGGTGACGAAGGTGGTTTCGCTCCTAAGCTCGACGGTACTGAAGATGCACTCAACGTAATCGTTGAAGCTATCAAGAAGGCTGGCTATGTACCTGGAAAGGACGTTACAATCGGTCTTGACTGCGCTTCTTCTGAATTCTATCAGGATGGCGTCTACGACTACACTCACCTTAAGAATGGTGCTGTGAAGGAAGTAAACGGCAAGAAGTACACAAGCGAAGAGCAGGCTAAATATCTCGAGGAACTCATCAACAAATATCCTATCGACTCTATCGAGGACGGTATGGACGAAAACGACTGGAAGGGTTGGAAGATCCTTACCGATCTCATCGGCGACCGTTGCCAGCTCGTAGGTGATGACTTCTTCGTAACTAACGTTAAGTATCTTGAGAAGGGTATCGCAGAAGGTTGCGCTAACTCTATCCTCGTTAAGGTAAACCAGATCGGTTCTCTTACTGAGACTCTTCGCGCAGTTGAAATGGCTCAGCGCAACAACTACACAGCTGTCATCTCTCACCGTTCAGGTGAAACTGAAGA
>DAAK01000149.1:2941-22638 GCA_001701075.1 Bacteroidales bacterium GP3
GACCGTATGGCTAAGTACAACCAGCTTCTCCGTATCGAGGAGGAACTCGGCGACCGCGCTGTTTACGGCTACAAGAAGATCGCTCGCAAGTAATCCTCTTTAGGATTTCCAATAATATTAAGGACGCACGCATCGTGTGTCCTTTTTTATTTTGCTGTTTCAGATATTTTTATTAATTTTGTGCTTAAGCAAAATATTGTTTCATAATTAATTTTATCTAACCATGAAAATTACCAGATTTGCATTGCGTGGAATGGCTATCGCATTTTCCTTTTCCGCTATTGGAATAATGGGATCAAGCGGAATCGTTTCTGCCAATGACAAAGTAGGAGTAGGTAATCCTTATTTGCCCTTGTGGGAACATATTCCCGATGGTGAGCCCCGAGTGTTTGAGGATCCCGACAATCCAGGGAAATATCGTGCATACATTACAGGATCGCACGATGTTCGTTACGACAGTTATTGTGGTCCCGACATCCATATGTGGTCTGCACCAGTGGAAGATCTTACCGACTGGCGCGACGAAGGGTCAATCTTCACTTATGAGCATGACGGACAGTGGGACGTGATGTATGCTCCAGACATCGTTGAGGTGAGAGATAAGAAAGGAAATAAGGAATACTATCTCTATCCCAATTGCCGTGGCCAGCATCGCGAGGCTATGGTGTGCAAGGGACCTCGACCCAACGGCCCGTTCACTCCTGTAAACATTAATGAAGATGGTTCTGCAGTAGTCGAGGGAAGCATAATCGGTTACGATCCCTCTGTTTTCATTGAGGAGATCACAAACAAGAAGGACCCTGACTATAAGAAAGGCTTCCGTGCCTACGCATTCTGGGGATTCCAACATTCAAGCGCAGCTGAACTTGACCAGAACACAATGTATTCACTTCGCCCCGGCACAGAGATAATCCCATACTTCGTGCCTGCAAGCGTGCGTTATGGTGAATTAAATGATCCGGCAGGAACAAAATATCCAGCACTTTACAGCGAACAAAATCCTGGTGATTTCAATTTCTTCGAAGCCTCATCTATCCGTAAGGTGGGAAACAAGTATATAATGATTTTCTCTGGATATTCTGGTCCTGACTACGGGCTTCCAAGCTCAAATTCCACTCTTCGTTATGCTTTTGCAGATTCTCCTCTCGGACCCTGGCGCAGCGGAGGTGTGCTCGTGGATTCACGTGGTATCGTTCCAAATGAAGATGGCACAGCACTTACGGAAACGAATGCAGCCCACAACACCCATGGTTCACTTCAGGAGATCAACGGCCAGTGGTATGTGTTCTTTCACCGTCCTCCTCGCGGCTTCGGGCATGCGCGTCAGTCTATGGTGGCACCCGTCAAGATTGAATGGGACAAGAAGAAGGTGGCAGACGGTGGTATTGTCACCATAACCGGTTATGACCCTTATGCAGTAGATGAAAAATGGGTTGCAACTGCTTCCAACGGCAATACTTATTCCGGTGCAGAAGTGACTTCAGAAGGTTTTCAGGTCTATGGTCTTGACCCATATAAGTATTATGATGCCGGCTATGCCTGCTATCTTTCGAATATCGGTTCGATACAGGATACATGGGATATCTGGGATCCAAGCATGCCAGTGAATATGAAAGGAGGAGACATCGTAGGCTACAAATATTTCGGCTTCGGAGGTCTGGAGAAAGCCTCTAAGGGTGTGCAACCGTTTGAAGGAACCAAACCCGGAAACGGAACCGAATTTAATGTATTCCTTACTCCGCAGACTCCTTGGCCTGTTAAATTAAACATAATGCTTGACGGCCCATATGCCAACGACACATGGAATGGCAAGAAGATAGGAGAGATTGTTGTTCCCCCTCGTTCTCCACAAGAGGTGACTAAGTTTAAGGTTGACGTTTCTGAAGCTGTCGACTGTCTTGATGGTAAGCATGCAATCTATCTTGTGGCAGAAGGTGCTCCAGGTCGCCCGGCTGTTGTTTTGAATGGTATAGGATTCAGCAAGAAGGGTGATGAACTTGAACACGCTGCAGCTCCAGAAGTTACCATTGCAGTGAATGGGGTAGCATTGAATCTGCCGGAATATCCAACTCGATCTACAAATGAGAATGGATATACAGGCTATGACCGATATGATGTCATATACACTCTCCTTTCTGATAAAACTCCTGAAGTGACAGCTATAGCTTCGTCAGGACAGCCAGTTAAGATTGACATAGAACAGCCGAAATCAGCTAAAGATAAGGCAATAGTGAAGTGTGATTTTAATGGGAAGGTCAAGACATATACTCTTATTCCTTCCAAGCGATGATAGATTTCTGACTCTAAAAACCAAAGGCTCCATGCGTTTTGCTTGGAGCCTTTAATTCTTTAATATTTTAAGCACTGTTGCGGCCGTCTGAGAAGGGGATTGCTTGAATAAACAGCGGCGCAACACTTGACCTTATCAAATAGATTTATTTCGAATGTTTTCACCTACAGTCTCGATTTGTCCATTGATTTTCATAGTGTCGAGAGCTTTTCTGAAAGCTGCGTCTACATTAGCTCCACGTCGGGTGAATCCCATTTTCTTGGATGCGAGCAGCGAAAGATCATCTTGCTTAAGTGCCACTTGTTCGTTGAGAGTTTCGGTTATGGCGTTTATTATTTCTATTTCTGGGATTTCAGTAATGTCACGTCCTGAATCAGGTCGATAGAATGAGTATTTCGAACAGTCTTTTTCATCGATCCAAAGAGCACCAGAGCTATCTGTGTGGAAGAGGCCAGTAAGTGCACTCAAAGTCTTTTGAAGCGTAGGAGTAATACGACCGAGACCGCGTAGATTGGTAAAGCGTCTGCATAAGTGCATGAAAGTGACTGGCTGCTCAGTTGATATTATATTTCGCATAAGTTCAAGGTCGGACAAAGCTGTCGCTTTTTTGCTTTCAATATCATAGAGAGTATAGGGCTTGGCATTCGACTCCCTTTCCATCTCTTTTTCCTTAGAAATATCGAATACCGGGATTTGCGTGTCTTCTGCTTCCTTAGGATTTTCTTCTGAAAGTAGTTCGAGTATTCGACTGATTACTCGTTTTTTATTTCGGAACCAGTCGACACTCCATACTCTCATTACGTTCCACTGGAGTCCTTGCAAGACGGAAGGTTGCACCACTTCTCTGTCGCGAGTCGTATGAGTATCACGATAGCTAAGACCGTCAAGCAGGATACCGAGGGCGAATTTCCCGGGTTTGTTTTTATCTTCAACGGCTATGTCTACTCTAAACTGAGAGCGACCTACATTTGTGGCTACAGTATATCCAAGGCTCCTCAGTTCTGAGGCAATCGCGTCAGCTACAATAGAATATTTATGATTTGATTTTGATTGAGATGAGCTTGGGAGCGTCTGTGACTCAGCATATTCCAAGAAGTGCTTGAGGCCTTCCACTCCTTTGGCCTTTGTGCGTCGCAGGTCGATGTCGGAAGATTTGAGAGTGGAGAATACATACATTTCCTGTCGAGCGCGGCTCACGGCAACGTTTAGCCTTCGTTCGCCACCGGCATTGTTGAGCGGCCCGAAGTTCATCGATATCTTTCCATCTTTGTCGGGACCATATCCAATGGAGAATAAGATAACGTCACGCTCATCACCTTGAACGTTTTCAAGATTCTTGATGAATATTGGTTCGTACATGCTTGATGCCGCTTCCTGAAGTTCTTTGTCTTGTTCTAGCTTTTCCTGAAGGATGTCTTCGATAAGTCCCTGTTGCATTACACTGAAAGCGATGACTCCGATACTGTGTTTTCTAAGCTGTTCATTTTTCAGACGGCGTATGATCTCATCGACTATAGCCTCTGCCTCGACTTGATTGCATCGACGTCCACCCTTTTCGTAATGTGCATTCTTAACTGGCATGAAATGTACCTTCGTCTCTTTGTCATCGACCGATGGGAAAGTGATAAGGGAGCCTTCGTAATACTCATTGTTAGAAAAGGCTATGAGGCTTTCGTGGCGGCTTCTGTAGTGCCATGAAAGCTGCAATGATGGTATTTCAAGTGTGCGGCAGTCTTCCAAAATACTTTCCATGTCATCGACACTTGCTTCTTCCGTGTCCACATTGGTTGAAGAGAAGAAACTTGTAGGTGGCATCTGCTTAGGGTCTCCGACTACTATTAATGCATTTCCTCTTGCAATGGCTCCTACGGATTCTGATGTAGGCATCTGGGATGCCTCGTCGAATATGACAAGATCAAATTTATCAGCATTCAGGTCAATATACTGGGCTACACTCATAGGGCTCATAAGAATGCAAGGACAGAGTCGAGGAAGGAGCGTAGGTAGCTGGTCGAAAAGGTCGCGCAGTGACAATCCGCGTCCACCATTGCTGATATTGCGGTTGAGAAGTCCTATTTCGCTGCCGTTTGCTGTATTTACGTTTTCAGCCATTCTGGGTATTCGGGATGCAAGGCGAGCATACAGCTCTTTTCGTGTGAGTTGCTGGAACTCTTCGGTAAGCTTTCTATATGCAGAAATCTTTTCATCGAAGAGCATTCCCTCGAATGTCGGGAGTATCTCTGATTTCGATATCTTATCCTTTGCTTTGTGCGTAAATAGAGCCTTAAGGAAAGAGTCTTTGATTGTAGCTGGGTTCTGCTCTTCAGCTTCCAATACTTCGGCAACACACCCCATACCGAACTTGCTGAGGTCATTACATAGTTCCGACCAATGCAACCATTCGCTCATCTCCGATGAATTGTCTGCCCACTTTGCAAGCAATGCAGATCGATTTTCAATCAATGAAGTTTCTGGCACTTCATCAATGCTATAGTCAGTATTGAAACGATTTTTTAAAATTTGATTGAATCCTTCAATCCTAACGTGCATTTGTCTGTAGGATATCAAATCCTCAATCAAAGAGTCTATTTCATTTTGTGTGATAAGGTTATTGTATTGCCTTAGCTTTTTGAGAAATGAACGTTGGGCAAAGTAGCGGGGAATGAACCATTTGGCTTTAGCCTGACGCCATTCCTGTCTTAGAGCTTCGGGATCTTCTTCTAATAAAGAATTGTCATTGTCTCGCAGCAGTTTTGTCCTAAGCGTCTTAGCTTCGCTGAGATGATGAGACTCTTTTTGGTATTCATTCAGAGCTACAGAATCCTCTTTCATATTCTTGGCAGTCCTGTCGATATCTACAAGCATTTCTCGGTCAACTCGCAGACCTTTGAGAGGATGTTTAGAAGGTTGCCCCACGATTCGAATCACTGTTTGAAGTCGACTTCCCAACAGTTCGTCGATTTCATCAAATCCATTTTTGGAAAGCAGAGTATCTATAGACTTGTCAAAGACAAATCCTGACAGAGGTTCAGCTGTTATGGATTCCGAGCGGATGATGCAGTCGTAGAGTGAGAGTCCGTCGGTATGATCTGGCGTATGGAGAGCCTCTATATATGTCAGGATTTCCTTACGTCGTTCGAATATTTTGTCGGCTTGGGTTGCAAAATTGGATGGAGATTCTATATGCACCACTTTCAGAGCCTTTTCAAGCTGTTGGAGTACATGGCGTTTCGTGGATTTGTTGGAATGGAGTTCAAGACAGAAAGGATCCAGTCCGATTTTTTCCAGTCGTCTCTGTACCACACTAAGAGCGGCCATTTTCTCAGCTACAAAGAGCACTCGCTTGCCATGATATAGAGCATTGGCTATCAAGTTGGTAATGGTCTGAGATTTGCCTGTTCCGGGAGGACCATATAGAATAAAGGAATTGCCTGCACCACCTTCAAGGACTGCTGCCATCTGGGAGGAGTCGACTGCTACAGGGATAGCGGTTTCTGTTGGGGAGACATTTCTGTCAATGTCATTTAGATCGGGTGAAGATTTAGCAGGGCTCCATGTAAGTCGATTGGAGATTAGACTGCTAATTATATTATTCTGTGAAAGTTCTTCCCGATGATTGTGGACATCGTTCCACATCAAGAATTTACTGAATGAGAAAATTCCGAGAAGGCATTCCTCCTCTACATCCCATCGTTTTTGTTGCTTTAAGGCATCGCGAATGATTGCGAATATAAGAGGAACATCTACGCCACAGGCATCCACTGGCAAAGGATTAAGGCCACTGATATTGATGTCGAAGTTCTGACGAAGGAATTCAAAGAGTGTAATATTAAGGGAAATTTCCTCGTCGCGAGTGCGGATATAATAATTGCCTTTTTTATAGACCATTTCTACAGGAAGCAGCAACAGAGGAGCATATCGTGCCACCGTACTATTCTCATTCTCATACCATCGAAGCGTACCTATTGCAAGAAACAGAGAGTTGGCACCGCTTTCTTCAATGGCGTTTCTTGCTGCACGATAAATGTTTTTAAGCACAAGCTTAGTCTCATTTTCGGTTAAGAATGTATGGAGAATTTGATGTTCGATGTCGTTAGTGATTAACTCATGGAGCTGTTCGTGAAGTTTAGATCTCAAAAGTTGGTTGGTTTCTCCGAACGAAATTTCAACATTTGGCTTAAATGTGATTCGGTATTCATTTCCATCCTGAAGATGATCTTCTATTCTATTGATATCAAATGATATGAATTGTATAGCCCTTCTGCGAAGAGAAAGATTGAGAAGGGTATTGCGTAAAGAGAAGTCAAGGAGTTTGCGTTCCCAGATATCGAATTTTGTCAAGTTCTTACCATTTGCTGAAAGATGGGTAAGATCATAACGGTCGTGCTCCTTAACGTCGAGAACACAGGAGTCATGTTTGATTCCCTCGGTATCGAAAGTCCAAGTTCCGCCGCATTCTATTCTGGTGGGTAGTGGCAGAATCTTCTCCAGTCTACTTCTTTTTACGTCAATAAAGAGTTCAAACTGGGAGTGGTCGGCCAGATTATGCTCGGCAATCTGCACAGCACTCTCAAAAGATGCATTTTCTTGAGCCGCTTGTGTGCATTCGAACACCAACATCTCGTCGATACCTTGCGAACAGCTTTTCTCTATGAATGCGGGGTCGTCGCATACACTGCAGGAATAGCAGTCATCTACGAGCCAAGCACCAAGGTATACGTGGTCTTTTTGCATAACAATGATTGCATTGATGCCAATAGCTTCAAGCACTGAAGCCATCAGTAAAGTCAGCTCCAGGCAATTCCCAATTTTGGAAGCTATCACTTGATCAGGCATAGTGATGCGTTGTCCTACATCCTCATAGCTCGCAGGCATAGCTCTATATACAATCCCCATATCGTGGATGGCTGCAAATACAGCAGCTATCTGTTGGCGTACATCAGTTGTATTGCCAGATTGATACGCCGTCAATGATGAAGAGCCTGATAATCTCTTCAATACAGCACCACTTGCTGCGACAAGCGAGTCAATTGCAGGATTGTTGGGAGTGATGAAAGATGCTATAGTCTGAGGAAGAATGCCAGTTCCTGTCCAATGATCATAAGGCATGAGTTCCAATCCGAATGATTCTGTGCCAATGACTTCATCATTACTGCTGGCAGTAAGAATGAAACTCGAAAGTACACGTTCGGTGATGGAAGCGAGCTGTTTGGGATCTGGATTAATACAGAATGGTTTAATCCTTACAGTCTCTCCCGGATCGATTCTTTCTATTGGATTACTTTTGTAGTCGGCGATAAACTCACCTGAACATGTCACTGTGACATTTTCAATCGGCTCCTCTGTGATATTCGTCACTTCGATATATTGGCAGATTGGTATTTTATTATGAAACAGTGCGTAATTGGATGTTTTAAGGTAGTTGGCTTCTATTCTTACTTTATTCATATCGTTACTTTTACTTCACCAAGAATTGTAGACTCTGAAGGTCGCGGTCGCGCGACGATGTGCCATAGAGTATTTCGTATCTTCCAGGGCGTGTGGAAAGTTCATCTATTGAGGGATCATAGTATTCAAAAGCTTCTCCGTCAAGAATGATTTCAGCTTTTGCGGTTTCTCCAGGTTTAAGATTTAGTTTTTGAAATCCTTTCAATGATTTTATCGGAGCCTCGGGATAGTCAAGTGCCTTGACATAAACTTGAATTGTTTCGCTACCCTCACGACTGCCGGTGTTTGTGACTGGCACTGTCAGTTTCACATTGCCGTCGCTGTCCATAGATTTTTTTGATAGTTTTCCTTTGCCAGTAGAAAAGTCGGTGTAAGAAAGACCTTCACCGAAAGCATACAAGGGATCTCCGTGGAAATATCGGTAAGTACGGTTGTCCATATTGTAGTCAAGGAAGTCAGGCAGATCATCGTTAGAGCGATAGAAGGTGACGGGGAGTTTGCCGCCAGGATTATAATCGCCGAAGATTACCTCTGCGAGAGCTTTAGAGCCTCCTTGTCCGGGATACCACGCCTGGATAAGTGCATCATAATTGTCTTCGATGCTCCCGAATGCGATTGCAGAACCTGAGCAATTGACGAACACTACTGGTTTGCCGGTAGCGTGCATGGCCTTCACAAGTTGTTGCTGCACTTTAGGCAATTCGATATCGGCTTTGTCACCTCCTTCGCCTTCCATTCGTGCAGATATGCCTCCGATGATGATTATAGCGTCCATATCTTTCATATCCTCTGCCAACGCATCAAACTCAAATGGCTTGCGCTCGCAGATATCACCGCGCAATAGGGCAAAATTGCCGTTGCCATGCTTGTATTCTATCTCTACATCGTATGTTTCTCCTTCTTTTACTGGGAAAGACTTATATTCAGGCTTCCTTCCAAAACCGAAACCACCTCGGAGGTCGGCTGCCTTTGCTTCTTCAACGACATCTCCATTGACTTTCAAGATATATCCATTGTCGGTAGTGAGAGTATATTTCATATCACCAGTGAATGGAGCCTTGTAAGTGCCGGATATTCTTACTGATAGAGTGTCTTTGCTAATTCCTTCGGCAAAGCCCCACGCGCCGAAGGTGCTGAAGTTGATGTCATTGTGGTATTCCGTCTTATCCGGATCGCCAGTCAATGAATTATTATTGAAGAACTCTACTTTCATGCCTTTGCCATCATTGAAATCCCCTAAATGAGGTATAGTGGCATATTCATCATTGAGTTCACAAGCTTTTTTATAGAAAATGTTGCTGTTAGGGACAGCTTTCCGTATTCCATCAAGAAGGGAAATAGTATGTTCCTTAGTCGGTGTGCCGCCATAATTACCATTTAGCAGTTCTGTGTCGTCAGCGTTAGGCCCTATTACAGCAATGTTTTTGAGTCTCTTTGAAAGAGGGAGAATGCCATTGTTTTTCAGAAGCACCATAGATTCTCTGGCGGCTTGTGTAGCCAGTTCATCATTTTTTTCGCTGCTGATTACTTCCGGACCAAGATTTGACCATGGAAGCATTTCAGCCGGGTCGAACATCCCGAGCTCAAATCGACCTTTCAGTGTCTTACGAAGGTGGTCGTCGAGGGTAGATTCTTGGATCAAGCCTTTATCCAAAGCTTCAGTGAGCACCATAAACACTTTGCCGCATTCAAGGTCTGTTCCATTAAGGACAGCATCTACAGAAGCAGAAAGAGGGTCTGGGTGAGTCTCATGTTGGCCTTTAGTATAGAAGTTGTTGATTGCGTCGCAATCAGTCAATACAATTGCGTCATATCCCCACTTACGGCGAAGGATATCTACTAAAAGGCGGTCGCTTGTGCAGCAAGGAACTCCTTCATATCGGTTGTAGGCACACATCACTTCCCTTACATTACCTTTCTTGACAAGTGCTTTGAAAGCAGGGAGATATGTTTCCCAAAGATCGCGCATGGAAACTGATGCGTTATAAGTATGACGCAATGGTTCAGGTCCGCTATGAACTGCATAATGCTTAGCGCAGGCGTGAGTCTTGAAATACTTGTCGTCGTTTCCTTGCATACCCAATACTGTCTGCACTCCAAGCACAGAGTTGAGATAAGGGTCTTCTCCACATGTCTCTTGACCACGTCCCCAACGAGGGTCGCGGAAAATATTGACATTTGGACACCAGAAGGTCAGTTCGGGATTTCCAGGATAGTAAACTACTCCCATTGGCACGTTGAATACGTTATGGTCCGAACGATTCCAGTTTGCCCTGGCCTCATCAGAAACAGCAGAAAACACATCATAAACCAATTTGTCGTTGAAAGCGGATGCCATTCCTATTGGCTGAGGGAAAACTGTGTAACCATCCTGGCGCACTCCGTGGCATGCCTCACTCCACCAGTTGTAAGAAGGTATGCCGAGTCGATCCACAGAGACTGACTTATTCATCATAAGTCCGACTTTTTCTTCCGGAGTAAGCAAGGAGATGAGGTTTTCTATTCTTTCTTCATTTGAGAGATTAGGATTCTGGAATGGATATTGCCATTTTGATGAAGGAGACGCATTTTCATCAATTGTCGCTTCCATTGATAAGGAGCCAAGAGTAGCTCCGTCAGTATCCAGAATCTCTACGCTTCGATAGGTCTTGCCAACTGAATTTGAGGGCGCGAATGCTACTAAGACATTGGCTTGCTCACCGGGCGCAACAGATGCAGTAGGATAAAATGCCCGGATGCAGTCGCAGCTTGGCAGTGAGCTTCCGATATTAACTGGCTTATCAGAAGTATTCTTCATTACAAAGGTGTGGCTTACCGTACCTTGTTTGGGATTGACAGTCCCCATATCCCATTCATAAGTATCAAAAGTCACAGGACTCTTCACAGTCTTTGCCTGTAAGGGAGATGCTAAAAGCAACATCCCTATTGCAGCAATGCGGATTATCTTCATAATAGTGCGTTTTGTGTTTTTATGGTTAGATTTAATCTTTGGTTCTTGACTCTTGGTTCTTGACTCTTATAATATGGTTTCCATTACAGTTTTCATCGGCTTAAGTCCCATGGCCTCATAAAACTTATGTGCCCCTGGATTGCAGCTCCATACATTTAAAGTGACATTGTAGAAACCATTCTCCTTTGCATACTTCTTCACATATTCAAAAAGCCTCTGGCCTACCCGCTGTCCACGACGGTGTTCATCTACGCATAGATCATCGATATATAGAGTTTTGATAGGACGAAGATTGACATATCCCGTATGGTCTTCAACTATACAGAAGCAATATCCTTCAAGTTCACCTTCATCATCTATGCCAACAAAAACAGGAGTCAGAGGATTCTGTATAATCTTGTAAAGGCCATCTGCATCATACTTGGTGAGACCCTTTATAAAAATATCAGGTCTTCCATCAGCATGAATATCATTGACTTGCCTAAGTAATCCCATTATTCCGTTGATATCCCTTTTCTCTGCTCTTCTAATTTCCATAAACTTTACTTTTTATCAAGATCTTTAAGAAGAGTATAGACAGCCGTCTCAAGCTGCCGGTCACGGCCATTGGCAATGTCTTCAGGAGTATTTGCAACCTTTACATCTGGCTCGAGTTGGGTATTTTCCAATACCGTGCCATCTTCAGTGCGGAATGCAACGACCGGCACACCAAAAACATAATCAGGGTTCTGCATTGTTATCCAATTTACACTCGACATAGTGCCTGGAACCGGCATGCCTACCAGTTTGCCAAGATTCTTATGCTTATAAACCCAAGGAGTTCCGTGTGCATTGGAATAGTTAGCCTCACAGATGAGCATTATACTCGGTTTATTCCATCTGCGAGAGGGCATTTCAGAAGATTTATTTCCGTGAATCTCTTGCGTCAGGTATTTTTCACCGCTGAAAAGCACCTCAATGTCCTCATGAAGGCGACCTCCACCATTCCATCGAGTATCTATCACTATACCATCACGATCAACAAATTCTCCGAGTAATTTGGCATAAACATTACGGAAAGAACCATCATCCATTGATCTGATATGCACATATCCGAGTCTTCCTCCGGAGAGACTGTCAACCTCGTGTTCACGAGCCTTAACCCAGCGGTTGTATAGAAGATTATTCATGGCGGATGAGGATATGGGGAGAACAACTTCATCCCATTTTTCACCAGTTGAAGGACGAGAGAATGAGACGAGGGTCTTCTTTCGGGCAATGTTGTTGAGAGATTTTGCCCAATCTGTATTTGCGTTGATTTGATCTCCGTTGATAGCAGTGACAATATCGTTGGCCTTGACTTTTGATGTAGCTCTATCGAACGGACCACCAGATACAACTTCCTCAATTATCAAACCCTCTGAAGGCATTGTCAGATTGAAAATCAATCCTAATGATGCAGTCGGGTCGGCACCGCCTGGAGCATAATATCTGCCTCCTGAATGTGACACATTCAGTTCGCCGAGCAATTCACTGAGTAATGCAGCGAAGTCATAACCATTATTGATGTGAGGTAGGAAACGGCGATAGTTTTCTACATAAAATTCCCAATCTATTGGCATCGTGGGAAGGTAGAAACGTTCGCGGGCCTCGTTCTCTACAAAGTCAAGCATCACTTCTCGTTCGGCTGCTTCGTCAATCTTCATCTTTGCCGAGATGGAAACGTTGCTGACACTCTTATCTTTTGGAGAAAACTTCTTTACGTTGTGTCCTATCAAGAAAATATTGCCATCTTTGTCAGCTACCATTCTTGAAGAATTGGCACTAAGTTTCTTTAAGAGCGATACATCACCCTTTCTGAGATCTTTTTCCCAAAGGTCATATCCATCTTCGAATTCAGATAGATAATAGAGCGTTTCTCCATCTTTCGAAAGAATGTAATCGCCAAGATTGGAGGAATTAGGAGTAAGTCGCACAATGCGATCGGCCAATCCTTCGCGATCAATCATAATATCCTTTGGTTTGTCGGCTTTGTTGTCATCATCTGTGGTGGATTTTTTCTTCTTGTTCTTCTTGGCTGAGTCTTTCTTTGAATCCCCTTCCTTCTCTGCATCTTTCTTTTGCTGTTTCTCAACTTCTTTAAGAAGAGCGTAATCTTCTTCTGAAAGCCGGAACTTATCATAAGCCTCCTTATTCAGGAACACCATCATCACGTCCATCTCCGAACCCCAAGATGCGTGATTTCTCATTCCATATCGTTCGGATGCGAAAATTAGAGCATTGCCATCATCGCTCCATCGGGGTTCTTGATCGAAATAACCTGTTTTTGTCACAGGGATAAATTCGCCGGTTTGAGTGTCGATAATTGTAATGTCACCATAGGGTTCGTGCATCGGATTCATCACTTCTAAAGCCAGGAGTCGACTGTCAGGTGCCCAATACACGGGGAATCCACCTGTGCGATAATTGGAAATCGGACCTCCGTCAAGTGCTTTTACTGATTTGGAAGCAAGATCCATCACCATGAGTTTGTTGCGGTCTTGGACGAAAGCCATTTTCTTGCCATCGGGAGATATTTCCGGATATCCGCGTTCTATACCGTCATCAGGGAAAAGTGCCTCTTCCTCAACCAAGGTCGCATTTGAGAAATTAGGATCATCTTTCCTTGCAATTGACGCTTTGTAAATATTCGATTTGCCTGATCGCAATGAGCTATAATATAATGTGCGGCCATCGCTACCCCAGGAGAGATCGCTTTCAATAGCTGGAGTATTGGTGATCTGTTTCACTGACGGGTATTCTGTAGAAGTCACGAATACTTCTCCTCTATATATAAAAGCCACTTGGTTTCCATCCGGAGAAGGAAGAGCCTCATCGACAGATGACACAGATACGTTGACAGGTTCTGCGACAGAGTCGTTGGTCACAGTTATTGGTAGGGGAGTTGGGTTCCCTCCTGGTGTCATGGTATATAATTCCCCATTGTAAGTGAAAGCCATCTTATCGTTTTGTGCTATGCTCAGGAATCTTACAGGATGATCCTTGAATTCAGATAAAGCCTTAGGAGTAGATTTTGGGGCATCAATAGGCATTGAATAGATATTGAATGATCGGCCATCTCTTTCACTGAGAAAATAAAGTGTACTGCTGTCGGAAGATGCGGCGGGAGATCTATCTTCGCCAGCGTGGTCAGTCAAATTTGTATGTTTACCTGTAGCGGGGTCATAAATCCAAATATCGCGGGTCACTGAAGATGTATGATGTTTGCGCCACTTGTCTTCCATCCCTTTCACATCCTCATAAAGGATTTTTCCATCAGGAAGTACAGATATGGATGTAGCTGGGGTAGGAAGAACCTGTCGAAGGCCGGATCCATCGGTTTTAATGGCATAAAGCTCTATAAGTCGGGAGGAAGGGAATGATGGGCTTATAGCCGGATCTTGAATAGCCGATGAGAAATAAATCTCTTTTCCATCAGCAGAGAAAGCTTCTGCCAATTCGGAGCCGGAGTTATATGTAAGTCTTTTTTCAGTTCCCCCGACAGAAGGCATTACATATAGGTCGATGCTTCCATTTCGGTCGCTTGAAAACGCTATCTGTTTTCCATCCGGACTCCATATAGGTGTTGATTCATAGGATAGATTGAATGTAAGGCGGGTGGCGTCACCTCCATTAGATGGCACTGTGTATATATCACCCTTATAAGAGAAAGCTATTTTCTGACCATCTGGAGAAATTTTCACGTCGCGCACCCAAAGAGGATTGACGGAATAAGCTGCAAAAGCCGTCAGAGCAAGAGTAGCACCTAATAGCAAACGATGTTTCATTGTATAAAATCTATCTGGGTTTATTAGCTAATTATGTTACAGTCTACAAAGATAGCAAATAAACCCGAAAAAATCAAATCTCATTTCCAAATTAATCGTCAGTTGTTGATCGTTAATCGGTTACAGTTGGTCGTTAATCGTTGATGTCCGGTTCTGCGGCGATGTTGAAATCATCAGGATAATCATCATAATATAGAGTCTTATTTTTCCGAATACGTTTGGGTTTGGTGAGATTTTGCCGAGATGTAATTTCTTCGTATATCCTTTCCAGAGTCTCCTCACGTTTTGATTTCGTTTTTATTTCACATTCCCATATTCTTATCACCTTCCAACCGGCAAGCTCAAGATCCACGTTATTGACATAATCGCGAGCTAAATTGCGGGAGATTTTTGTCTTCCAGAAATCTACATTAGTAGAAGGAAGTTTGTAGTATTTGCATCCTTTATGACCATGCCAGAAACAACCGTCAATGAAAATCACTACACCATATTTCTTAAGGACTATATCCGGTGATCCAGGCAGTTTTTTGTCGTTTACTCTGTAGCGCAAGCCACGGGAGAAAAGATACTTCCTGACCATAATTTCAGGCTTTGTGTCTTTTCCCTTAATCGCAGCCATACACCGGTGCCGCTGCTCAGGAGTCATCTTATCAGTCATAAATGTTGAATTATTATCTAATCATTTATTCATTTGCAAAGATAATTTAAATATTTTGAATTGGCAAAAACATGTTGCATAACATATGAAATTTCGCAACCAAAGAAACTCTCATTCGTTGCATTTACAAAGAGGTTTTTCACTCTTCAACTCCAATGTGAATGAATACCTTCCTATCCTATCTTAAGATATCGAAATTACTTAAAATATAACATTATTATGAAGGACACACGTTTTACTACATTACGAGCCACTGCATGTATGCTTTTTGTGGCTTTTGCAAGTTCTTTTGCTTTTTCTCAGACAGAAGAACCATCTAAAACAATTAAGGATCACCGTACCAATCCTGAAGTTTTCTTCCTTCAAGAAGGTGACGTGCCAAACAGCTTTTTGATCCTGCCTCCTCCACCAGATGGAGCTTCAATTACATTCCTCAACGACCAGGCTCGCTACAATTGGGGTAAGACTATGCGAAATACACCGCGTGGCGAACAGGCAGTTTGTGATGCCCGCATAGGAGGCAATGGGGTTCCCGAAGCATTCTCTGAAGCGTTCGGAATCGAGATAAATGAAGATACTCCTGAGATACTTAAACTTGTGGTTGGAATGAGGGAAGATGCCGGTGATCTTGGAACTCGTGAGGCTAAGAATTACTATAACCGCACACGTCCTTTCTGCTTCTATGATGAGGAAACCTGCAATCCTGAGCAACAGGAAGAACTTTCCACCAATGGTTCGTATCCATCAGGACATACATCTATCGGTTGGGCAACTGCCCTTGTACTTGCTGAGATAAATCCGGAGCGACAAAATGAAATCCTCAAGCGCGGCTATGACATGGGTGAAAGCCGTGTGATATGCGGCTATCACTTCCAGAGCGATGTTGATGCAGGTCGCCTTACGGGAGCTATGACAGTGGCTCGATTGCATGCGGATCCAGCCTTCCAGGCTCAACTTGAGAAAGCTAAAAAAGAATTCAAGAAACAGAAAAAAGCAGGCAAGGTGGCCAAAGGCACACCAGTTCCAACTCCTACAACAACTTCTAATTGAGAATTGAGAATTTGGAATTGAGCTTTTCGGTCAATTGTTGAATCCTTAATCTTACAAAACTATGAAAACCAGTATTCTTGCATTTTTTGCAGCTTCTATATGCGTATTAAGCGCAGTTGCAGATGACTCGGCGTCAGCACCAAAATTGTCGTTTAAGCCGACAGGGCGCGTTCTTATGGACGGAGCGTTCTATATTGGTGGCAACAAAGATGTCGCGGAGGGTTTGGACACCCGGTTTGTGGATGGTGTCGCCATCCCTGACGTGCGTCTTGGTGCGAAATTCACCTATGGGAAATGGAAAGCCAAAATAGACGTTGGCTTTTCATATGGAAAAGTAGGGCTAAAAGATACATATTTCGAATATGACTTTAATCCTGCCAATCTTGTCAGAGTCGGCTATTTCGTTCCGCAATGGGGACTAAATTCCGAGACAAGTTCCTCAATGAAACAGACCTACGAGGAACCGACTTCGAATGAGTTTTTCTATGCAAATCCGCGTCTTCTTGCCGCCATGTGGGTATATGACAAGGGTCAGTTTTTTGCAGGCACCTCTGTATTTGTGGAGGCTGGTGCAATGACCAAGAATGCCAATGTGATGGGGAAGCAGGCGTGGGGAGCGCAGACGCGACTTGTGTGGCGACCGAGGCATAACGACGGAGATGTAGTTCAGGTTGGAGCATCTTTCAATTATTCGAAACCTACGGCTGATGATCATACTGGATTCACTTATTCTGCTAATTTTCCAAGCAGGGTGTCGAAAGTGCCATTGTTGGTAGCGAATATTGACAATGCAAAGGGACTCTTTAAGATGACTCCAGAATTCCTCTTAGTCAAAGATAGATTTGCTTTGGAATCCCAGTACTATTACATGGATGTTGCCCGTAGGGATGGCTTCACTAACTATCAGGCACATGGTGCGTATGGAATAGCAAGGGCTCTCCTTATAGGATCCAAATATTGCTATTCTCACACCGATGCCGGCGTTGCGACTCCTGCGAAAGGCTCGCTTGAGCTTGCACTTGGATACAATTATACCGATGCTTCTGATGGCAAGGCAGCTATACACGGAGGAATTATGCACGATGTTAATTGCACTTTAAACTATTACATCAATTCCTGGATGCTTGCCCGTGTCAGATACTCATACACAACAGTTCACGACCGTCAGGTGGAAAATCTTTTGCCTGACCGTCACGTCAACACTATAGAGGCTCGTCTTCAAATTATCTTCTGATTTGGATGCCTGTTAGTTGGATTCAGCAATATTTCAATAGGGAATATTCTTTTGTGATATTCCCTATTGAAATTTCTATGAAAGAATAAATTTCAGTGATTTGTGTAGGTCAATTATTTTTTATAATTTTGCATATGTCACAAATTAATATACTGACAACTGAAAACTGACAACTGACAACTGACAACTGATAACTGATAACTGATAACTGAAAACTACCATGGATTTCATAGAATTAGCGAAAAGCAGATATTCCTGCAAGAAATTTGACTCACGTCAGATAAGTAAAGAACAACTCAACACCATTCTCGAGGCGGGACGATTGGCTCCTACAGCCAAAAATCTACAGGAGCAGCATATCTATGTAGTGCAGTCGCCGGAGCGGCTCGCTGTAGTAGACCAACATACGCCATGTCGCTACGGAGCTCCGACTATGCTTATCGTGGCCTTTGACAAGAATAATACCTATACATATCCCGGACAGAAGTATGATTCCGGTATTGAGGATGCATCAATAGTGACGACTCACATGATGCTTTGCGCCAAAAGCATAGGAGTGGATAGCTGCTGGGTGAATTGTTTTGATCCTGACAAGATGGCTGAGGCATTCAGTTTGCCAGAAAATGAAGAAATCCTGACTTGTCTCGCGCTCGGATTTCCGGCAGAGGGAGCACAGCCTCTTCCAAATCATTTCAACCGCAAACCCCTCGATGCAACCGTCACCTACCTTTGACTTTTGTGTCTACTTTTCGAGTGGCAGTGCACATCATTCCGATTCTCGGATGAAACGGTTGATCCTTTCATTGATGATACGCGTATAGTTACGCTCTGCCTTATCAGTAAGGAAGCTTTGGGCTATAAGTTTTGTCGCAACTTCTGGTAATGTAGTGAATTTTTGGAGAATCTTATCCATACGTTTCTTTACCAACCCAATCTTGGTGCCGAATCTTTCAAAATCGATACGGCACGGATGCCCGGTTCGCTCCATTACATCGCTTTTCTCAATATCTGGTGATAATCCTCCGTCAAGCCCAAGATCATCTCCGTTTACATGTAAACTGGTGTTGAGAAGGTCGTAAGCCGGTGCTAATCGATAATCATGCCCATTCAATATTATAGAGAAGTTCTTGAGGTGCGCATCACCATTAGCATATATGTAATTGAAAACTACCAGTTCAAAGAAACGTTCCATATCCACCATCCATGCTGCTACATTTGATCTAATCGCTTTGGCGATATCATCATAGCTGCCATTATATTTGAAATGAAGTCCTGCGGTCTGTTCATTCTTGCCGATTATTGAGGCAAAATCTTCCATAGGAAGTTTAGAGCCATCGGATTGAATGTCAAAACGTTGTGTTATGTAAACAGGCTGTCCTTTTGGGGTGAAGCATAGTCCGTTTGCTGCAGTTTGGATGCCATATACTTGTGAGGCAATCTGCATTGTCAAATGTTCATTTGCCGGAATGAGTTTACGGTCACGGAGCGTCTTATCCCACGGCGCAGGTTTCAGAATATGTGTTGAGCGTTCATTATCTTCTGCTATTCTGATTTCGCCAGATTTGATTATTGCAGGGAATTTCTCCTGTACTCCGGATACAGATATACGATGCATTGCATCGGCAATCTCACCGACGTTTCTAAACTCCTCAATATCAAAATTGAGGATGGGATTTACTTTTGCTCCTCCGAAGAGAGTTTTCAATGCTTTGGGACTATAGGTATCAAATCTTTCCAAAAGAGTTGAGGGGCAGTTTTTAATGTCAATCATTGTTGATCCTCCTTATATTTACAGCACCTATGAAGTCTTTGTCTGCCATAGCCTCTAGCAGTCTGAAAAAATCATTTTCATCAATCTTTAATGAACGACATATTACACGGCGGTTTGCACCCTCGGGTAACATATTTGAGAAAAATGGGAAAAGATGCTCCGAATTGTAAGC
Source organism: Bacteroidales bacterium GP3 (assembly GCA_001701075.1). GTDB lineage: Bacteria > Bacteroidota > Bacteroidia > Bacteroidales > Muribaculaceae > Lepagella. The sequence continues at coordinate 22,321 of DAAK01000149.1, forward strand.
AGTGTTTTGTTTGGGCAATGTCGCAGAAATCGGAGGCATCGCGGAATTAAGATACTCCTCCTTATATAGGAAGGTATAACCAGATCCGGGAAACTGTTCGGTGAGAATCCCTGCTTCTGAATCATTATAATAAACTGCCAACTGTCTCATTTTTCATAAGAATTATACAGTTTGACGAATGTGGTATTCTATCTCAATGCCAAGAACCTCAAGAATTTTCTTTACGGTATTTATGGCAGGATTGCCTTTACCGCGTTCAATATCCTTTACCGTGGCAAGTCCAACCTGCGCCATTTCTGCGAGATCTTGTTGAGTCAG
>DAAK01000054.1 GCA_001701075.1 Bacteroidales bacterium GP3
AGGCTACGCATGATAGTGGCCCAAGGATAAAGGAAAACGCACTCAACGTCGAACAAAAGAAATAAGATGGCGAAGATGTAGTAGCCAGATTTGAACTGAATCATTGACTCACCGCGGGTCGGGATACCGCATTCGTAGGTCTCGCCTTTCTTTACCGAGTAGGATTTAGGGGAGATGAGGCGAGCTATGAGCAGGGCCGCAAATACGAGACCAATACCCGTAAGCGTCGCTGTGACCGCCAAATCTCCGTTGCTTATTTCCAACAGTAAATTCATATATTAGATTATGTTTTAATTGTTTATTCAGATGTTAAGGTTTGGATAGGCAAAGTAGGTGCACAATCCAAGTGCAAAGGTACTTAAAAATTCTTAAAATTGCAATATTTTTTTGAATAAAAAATGGGAAGAACTTTGAGATCTTCCCATTTATGTAGATTTGGCCTTAAGGATGCTGAATATTTTGTTATTTCACTTGGAGGAGGGAGCCGGCGGAATGGGCGACGGTCAATGGGGAATATTGCGATTGGCATGTCGCTATGCCGCAGCTGAAAATCCCTTCCTGGCTTACCGTGCAGTCATAGGAGATGACGTGTTGTCCTTTCGGAAGCCATCCGAAGAAAAGATTGGTGGAGGCATCGCGTACTTCTCGGTAGAATCCTATGCCATCAGAGGATGTATAGCCCGAAAGTTGGACTGTGGGTTCAAGGCAGGCACTGCGTTCATCGGTCACGGCCACATAGTCCATATCTCGACCGGCATTTATGAAAAGAGTAACTCGAACCTTCATACCCTTTTCAAGAGTGATTCCCTCTTTCGGTGTCAGTTCACCATCCTTTCCTTCCACGAGGGCGACAATGCTCTTGCGGATAGAGAGTTCCGGAACATCTGCCGACACAACATCCAGGATTGGAGACTCATATTGAGAGATAACGCCTCCCCATGCCGGAGAACTTCCTTTTCTTGATACAGAAAGAGTCTTGTTGGAGGCATCCTTTGCATTGAGGGTCATTGTGAAAGCACCTGTCAGTCTTGCCGTTTCAGGCAGGTTGAGTTTCTTACCCTTAATCTGGAATTTCGGAGTCTCTGAAGCTGTAGATGAGGTCCAGTCTGTTCCGGAGGTCAAGATTGCATTTACGGTTTCAACCGTATTTGTGCGTTTGCCCCAGTCCTGATATTGGCGTCCGAGCACGAGCCATTGGCGAAGGCTATCGATGACTTGATTCGAGGGCTGTATCTCCGCGAATGCTTCCAGAACGAGCGTAGTGTTCTGGAGTGCTGACATTCCTCCCCATCCCGAGTTCAGATTGTCAAACCACATTCCTTTTTCCGGAGACTCGCTTGCATATTGACGTAGCGATTCAAGAATCAGATTTGCAGTCTTATGGTCGCCGGCTCTCCATAGGAGGGTGGCAGCCTTTGCCTTGTCGCCGATGCCCATATCTTTCCATTCAGCTGCAATGTCTTTTCTTGCTCTTGCTGCAATCGACGCCATTTCAGTCCCAACGGCATCGGAAGGAAGATATGAAGTGGGGAATGCACTGCGCACATAAAGCCAGTCGAGAAGATAGCTTAATGATTCCCCCTTCTTATGATATTTCTTATAGTCCTTGACTTTTTCGGAATCAACGTATCTTATGGCAGATTTCACCATGCCGCTGACATCCTTAAGTTGCTTCATGGCTCCGGCTTTCATAATCATTGAGAAGTGATGGATCACGTCCTGAGTTATGTACGCAGAAGACTCCATACCCGGGCACCAGCTCCAACCGCCATCGCGGTCCTGCAGGCTGCGGATGTCATCAAGAATCTCATTGATAGTTTTCTGGGCTTCCTCGTCGTCTAACAAAGATCCAAGACGGCTCATGCGGAGTGTCTCAGACTCAGCATTATTTACCCAAGGGGTGTTGGAAAGCTGGGTTATCTTCAGGTTCCCATCCTTCTCAAGATTGCTCTTAACAGCGGCAAACTGGGAATTACTGTCGGAAAGAAGTAGAGTGAGACCCTTCTTAAGATTTGTGTTAGATGATATGAGGTTGTAGGCTATAGTATTTCCGAAAAGTGCATTCATTTTAGATGTTACACTTTTGGAGTCCGGCACCACGATGTCGGGAAGGGCAGTGATGCAATACCATGCGGGGTTGTCGCAATATTGGAGAGTCACCTGATCCGTTTCCTTGAACTTAGGGAGTTTCACTTCAATATTATTACTTTCCGGGGCAATCCAGAACGGTGTCGATTCCACTACAGGGGATGAAGCGGGGAGCACAGGCAGAAGAGCTTGCTCACCGTCACGGTGTCCGTCAGCCTCAGCATAAGCGAGGAAACCGACCGACGACACATTTGATGGTACCGTCCAAGGCAGAGTGAGAAGTCTATTGGCTGCAGTCTCTATAGGTCCCGGAGTGAAATCCTTAGCTGCAAGAGTCTTGCCGGATATGAGATCTACCAGTTCTATGCGGCATTTCGGGGCACAGGTGGCTCCGGAATTATTAAACACTGTGGCTGTCAATTCTATTACGTCGCCTGTGCGGACGAATCTTGGAGAGTGAGTGGAGACCATAACAGGTTTTGAAGCCACAGCCTCAAGAGAAGTCTTGGCCACTTGCAGCGAAGAGTCGTAGCCGAGCAGCTGGAAAGCCCAAGTGGTATTGAAATTCGGGACGGTGAAGTCGATGCTTACTACGCCATCCTTATCAGAAACGAGATAGGGCATGAAGAAAGCTACAGGACATTCCGTCTCACGCAATTCTGGAGAATCCTGAGAATTGGAAGCTTCGGACTCGCCTGATCCTCTAATCATCATATCTTCTGCTGCTTCCTCTTCCACTACGGCAACATCATTCATAGCCATCTCTGGCATCGCATATTCAGCTTCTATTTTTGCCATTGGAGCGGATGCAGACAATTTCATAGCGGAAGAATTGACAGCAGAGCGCATCACTGCCATCTCATTTCTCACTCCGGTGGTGTAGACGACTCCGTCGTAGAATCTATCGCCATTGATTCCCCATCCCTGGCCGTAGTCGTTGATCAGAGGGAAGGTGAAATTAGAATAAGATAGATATTTTGTATTTAATAAAGCAGCGTTGACAGATCCGTTTCGGTTGTAATCTCCATTCATTCTATAGAATTTGTTATATCCGTTCATTCTCGGATTAAAATTCCAGCTGAATGGAGTGATTGCATTCAGTGCGGCATCTGTCATCACAGCCATGGCAGGGATATCAGCTGCATTGCCTGATTTGCGATAGAATTTAAACGACCAGTTTTCTTCATCTCCGGCAGATATCTTATCGCGGAATGACTCAGTGGAGACACTCAATTTGTCGTCGGCAGTTGCCGGCAAAATAGTCACATTGCTCGACTGCAGATCCAAATCGGAGAGATAGGAGAGGTTAAGCTGATAATTTTGGTTCCCTTTTGGCGCCTTTACAGGAATTGAAAGATTATCTTTCTCAATATGAAGCCATTCTACCGACAAAATCTCACCATTTGCCGATAATACAGCAGGAATCCAACGGTCGGCAACGCCACTTCCTATCGTGACATTCACATCTTTCTTGTTTTCTTCTGCTGTGATTGTCATTTCCGGAACCCATAGCAGTGTGCCTTCCGGAGCCATCTTGTCTGTGTGGCGCCAGAAAGTAATCGGCAAGGATGATTTTATTTCGCTATCCTCTTTCAATGCAACCTCAATGGAGTAGACAGCCGAAGTATAATCCTTGTCTGGAAGTGTCAGAACAGGCGACATGAATTCACCCTCAGCCACTATGTCCTTTGTAGCCTGATTTATCATCTTGAAGGTGAGTCCCTTCTTGACGTTTCTGCCGAGCATATCTCTTACATAGAAAAGCATGTTTGGTATGCTATCGGCAATATCAAATTTCATATCGTATTGCGAAGGATAGATATTGAATTCCTTGCCTAAGGCAAATCTTTCTGTAGGACCATTCTGTGTTTCTCCTGCCGGGGAAGTGGCTGAAACTTTCACAGAGAATACGCCACGCTCGAATTGGGTGCCCTTCAGGTTTGCTGTGGGAAGTTCGATGACATATTTGCCGTCGGCATCCGCGGTCACGGAGGCATCGTAAGAGCCGGAACTGCGCATATACCAACGCATCGGGGGCGTATACGAGACAGTATATTTTATAGTTGCTCCTCCCACCGGCATTCCGGAATAGGTGAGTACTTGACCTTTCAGACGCACTACATCGCCCGCAGCGACATCCTCTTCAGAGTGATCTGCTGATATAAAGAAAGTAGGGGCCACATAATCAGCCACCTGGAAATAGGCTCTTTCGATAGTCTGGTCCTTGTCGTTAAGGGCTGTGATTTGCCAGTTCCCGAGTAGTCCCTGCGTTGGAACTGCAAATTCCACAGTTGCGCGGCCATAGCTGTCAGTGACAATCGTTTTGGAAGCGACCTCCTTGCCATTGGCGTCGCGGAGCATTATCTTGAAATTGACATCCTTGTCAAGTGTCCTTTCAAGATTTTGGGTACTGTATGCTATCACTGTGGCGCGTATGCTGTCGCCGGGATGGCAGAGAGCGCGGTCAGTGAGAATTTGTGCATATTGGCGCGATGTCGTGTCCTGCCTATATGGAGTATTATAGTATCTGGAATCACTGCTCCATTTAGAACCATTGAAAGAAGCCTCAATTTCAAATTTATCGGTATCGACAGAGACTCTTCCATCATTGCCGGTAGTGAGAGTCTTTATAAGTTGACGAGCTGAAGAATAGTTCTTTTTCGTGTATACATTTACTTGTGCCCCTTTTATCGGTTTCCCGTTACTGCCTTCGACTACAAAAACCTGGGTAGATGCATCCGGACCTTGGAGTGTCATTACACTGATATCACTTACTGTAAAAGGTTGCCTCCATCTATCCTCAAGAATAGTTGGGTAAATGCCCTTGCTGTTGGGAGTTGCACTTGGAATCACGACGTATGTTCCCTTCGGGAGAATCCCTATCTCAGCTTTTGCTTCGGCTGAAAATGGCACTTCACCTTTAGCAGTGACCTTGCTGGCCTTTACCAATCGGCATCGTGTTGCCAATTCACGGGTCTTAGGAGCACGCTCCGCATCAGCAAACTGTGAGTAATCATAGATAAGCACCCAGGAATCATTGCAATTTGTCAGCTTGACATCCATCGAGATATCGGCAGAAGAAAGATATTGCGATTTGTAGCGTATGTCAGCAAAAGGTTTTGTCAGGTCGTTGAGGATGTTTTTCAAATTGTTGGCATACATTCCTTTAGGAAACTCTGCCACTGAGCGGCGAAGCATCCCGATATATTCCTTGGCGCTGTAAGGGAAAGCTGAAGTATCTGCGGAAAGGGGTTCTTCAGAGACATAGTCGCGAAGTTCTCCGAGGATAAGCTGTTCCCCTTCGGTGCCTCTTACCATTTCAAGGGCTGACAGAAGAGAATTCATCCTCATGCTGTAGGGGAGGGTGTTGGCTTTATCTGAAAGGGCCTTTGCGAGAATAATCGTCCTTTTTCCAGAGTCCGCAGAATTGATAAGTCGCTCTATGGCTGTATCGCGCAGTTGGGCGCATTTCTGCCCTGGAGTGACAGCTTCTGACTGGTTGGAAAAGAAAGGGATGATGTCTTTTGAAGCATCGGCATAGGTGTTAAGAAGGGAGAATGATCTTTCGCATAGGAATTCAGCCACAGTCATTCCCTGGGCATATGCATCGGATGTGTTTTCAAGAAATTTATTCCAGTCCTTAAGATTTAGATTATCTGGAATCTTGGCATTCAATACGTCCTTGCAAATGTCATGAATCTTCAGTGCAAATATGTCGCGGCTCCATTCATAAGGATCGGCAGGGACGGAATCCGTAGGTATCTTACGCGAGTCAGCCTTCCATTGGATGGAATTATATATTGAATTGTAGATGTCAGCCTCAATGAGCATGAAAGCCGGTCGCCAGGTTTCCGGAGCTAATCCTGCAATGCTGTCGATTTTTGCGAGCCCATCAGAAGCATTGTCTTTGCTGACTAAATTTGAAGCTGTCACTGACTGGATTACCGCTTCGACAGCAGCCGGCCAATCGTTTGCAGCGACGGCTTTTTCAAGATTTGCAGAAGCTTTCTTCTCTACAGTCTTGGGATAAGCGAAATCAGGGGTTGTCATTACTTTAGAAGATGTCCGTTTAGCAGCTGTTGCAGAGAAAAGCAATCCGCCTAAAAGCACGGCAGTTGCCAATGAGGCAACTGCACGCAAGGAATATGATTTATTTTTCATGTGATGAGACGTGGTCTATTTTTCAAAGATCTATCGGAATTGGAGGGCAAGATTCGGGTGCAGAAATGTTGTCGGAGCAGTCTGATGGCCTTTTATCTTGCGGTTTGGGTCCCTTGTTGCCATGCTGATGTTTCCCATCATGATGCTTCTTGCGCATCTCCTTCATCTTTTGGAAAAATTTATCTTCCGCCTGATGCATGGTGTAGATTTGCTTTGCCGAAAGGATAGCCTCAAACTTAGCATCGTATTTCTTTACGATTTCATTATCTTTAGCGCGTGCATTCTGTTGCAACTCAGAAAGTTTCTTGTAGTCGGCCTCAGAAGCGTTGCTTTTCTTCTTCATTTCTCTTTCAAACTTCCAAGCCTCGGCTCCCGCATGACGGCGCTCTTTGTCATATTCATTATAAAGAGGCACGAACTCAGCCTTTTCTTTTTCGGAAAGCTGCATCTCTTTTGCGAGATAGTCGGTTTTAAACTGCTGCAGTTCCTCCATCATCTTGGCGTTGTCTTTCTTCTCCTGAGCTGCAGAATATGGGATAGCCAGGAAAGCGAAAAGGATGAGTAAAAGATATTGTTTCATAGGAATATCATTAATCTTTTATAATTAATAATTGATCATTGACTTAGAGGTTGGAGTTATTAAAATCTTTTTTGAACTCTTCTATTGAAGAATACTGAGAGCAAATGTCGTCCTCAAGCATGAAAAGATCAGAGTTGTCAGATGGAGCATACCAATCGGCATGGTCGGCATTAGCCATTGCAATGGCTATCGACTCCGGTGGATTGTCGAGGCTCAGGTCGGTAGTGGTCATCATATGGAACATATTCATCATACACCAGATGCCGGCAAACATAGCTGCCATATAGACGTATGGCTGTATTTTACGCCACATAGAAAGCTTTTCAGGTTTCTGCTCCTGATATTCCGGAAGATTTTCCAATATTTTGCTTCTGACACTATCGAAATAATTGTCGGGAACGGTGTACCCGGTCTTGCCTCCGACTTTTTCGAGTATGTTGTGTTCAGTTTTCATGTAAATATATGTCGATATAAAAAATTGAAGTTTAATTATTTATTAAAGTTTGCAGCCTTGTGTTCCAAAGCTTTTATTTATGTGACAAGGATGAGTAGCAATGGTTTAATTCAGTCATTAAAATTTTTACGGATTTATCTTGCCCACAGGAATTCGTCAAGATCAATGTCCTTGTCGAGATTGAGTCTCTTTCTAATGCGGTAACGCGCGGAATTAAGGCTTGATCGAGAGATGCCGAGAGCCATAGCCATGTCGACCGGTGGCATCTTGAGATAAATCATCATGCAGACCATTTCGTCAGCCTCAGTCAGAGCTGGGAAATCGTCCCTTAGTTTTTTCAGGTAGGTAGGATGGAGCGCGACGAAAGCTTTGCGGAATGCAGACTCATCTTCTCCGCTGAGCAATGAGGGGTCAAGGTTAGCGGCAGGTTTTTCAGTTGCATCGGTGCTTGCCTGTCTGCTGAGTTGTTCATTAAGAGCCTCGATAGTACTGTTGAGAATTGTCTGCCGATGCATGATTTCCTCAATGGTATGTCTCTGCCGCAATTTCTCTTCCTCAGAACGCCGCATCTTCCGCTGAGTGGCCCAGACTATGTAGCCGCCTATCATTCCGCCTAAAAGCAGCGCAAGTGTCTCATAAAGTATGATTCTCATCGACTTGCGGTTTTCCTCTTTCAGCTGGGCTGACTCCTTTTCTTTTTCCTGTAGTCTGTAGCGGTGGTCCGCACCAATCACAGCATTGATTTTCTTGCTGTTTATCAATGAATCGCGGGATGTAATATAGTCTGGCAAAATGTCGGCAGCCTTTGCGAAATTACCTGTTTCAGCCATGCTTTTGGTTATCATGTCAAGAGCCCAGTCTACAGATTCTGTCCAATTTTGCTCTCTGAACTCCTGAAGTCCTTCTTCCATCAGAGGAAACCCTTGTTTCGGGCTTCCTAAGAGGCAGTAGGCACGCCCAAGAAGAACTTTTTCAGTGGAATTTGAAGTAGTCTTATCGGGGATATTTTCCTTCAGGTATTTTTCCAAATATGTAGCTGCTGATTGCAAAGAGTCGCGAAAGATGGTTGGATTTTCGATAAAAAGGGTTGCTCTGGACATGTTGGCTTTATCCCTGTAAAATCCCTTTAATTCATTAGATACAATCATAAGAGGGATTGTAGACACGGCCATGTCGAAACAATATAGACAAGAATCGGCAACTCCTTTGTTTTTGTTATCTTCAAGCATTATGGCATACGTCGCCCCTCGCATACTCCAAAGATCCGAAATAAATTTATATCCATTTTGGGCACTGATTTGAATAGCACGCTGGTTTTCACGGAGTGCGTCATCATATAGTCCAAATCTGGTATAAAGATTTGCCAGATTCCCAATTGTCTGAATAGAGGAAGCATCCATTGCTCCTTTTGCTTTACTTCGTTCCGATATGGAATCCGATGCCTCCTGAAGAAAGTCGAGTGCTTCCAGATAATCTCCATGTCGCGTATAAAACCAACCGGTCTGCGAGAGAACATTGACAGGATCAGAGACAAAATTCCCCTTCCGCAATTGTTCCACATCCTTCAGTTGCTCATTCATATAGACTTCAAATGGTTTGCCGGCTTTCATCAAGTCAAATGCCTTG